>JACRIH010000340.1 GCA_016235885.1 Planctomycetales bacterium
CAAGGACGTGTACTGCGAAAAGCCGCTGTCACTCACAATCGGCGAAGGACGGAAGATGGTGCAGGCGGCGCGCAAGCATGGTCGAATCGTGCAGACGGGATCGCAGCAACGGTCCGACAAGAATTTCCGACTGGCGTGCGAACTCGTTCGCTCGGGGCGAATCGGCAAACTGGAAACTGTGCTCGTTGGCATCCCCGGACCGAACCATCCGGGCGAACCGGTCCCCGACACCGATCCGCCGTCGGAACTGAACTACGAAATGTGGCTCGGCCCCGCGCCGCAACGGGCGTACAACGTCAAGCGGGTTCATTACAACTTCCGGTTCTTCTGGGACTACTCGGGGGGCCAGATGACGAATTTTGGTGCGCATCACATCGACATCGCCCAGTGGGGGATCGGGGCGGACGAATCCGGGCCGCGGGAAATCGAGGGGACCGCGACGTTTCATCCCAAGGGCTGGCACGAAGTCAGCGAAACATGCCGCATCAATTACAAATACGCGGGGGGCGTGACGATGATCGTCGGCCAGGGACAGAAAGACATCCCGCAAGGAGCCACGTTCGTCGGATCGAAGGGAAAGATATTCGTCACCCGCGGGAAGATCACGAGCGACCCGGCCGAAATCCTGGCCGATCCACTCAAGGACAGCGATGTGCATCTGTACGCGAGCGGCAATCACCACCAGAATTTTCTGGACTGCATTCAATCTCGCAAGCTGCCGATCTGCGACGTCGAAATCGGCCACCGCAGCGCGACCGCCTGCCACCTGGGGAACATCGCCGTGCGTCTCGGTCGCAAGATTGAATGGGACCCGGTCAAGGAACAGATCGTCGGCGACCCGGAAGCCAACGCGATGGTGTCGCGACCGTACCGGTCCCCGTGGACGATTTGAGGACGTCAATGTCGTCCACTTGCAACGAGAACCAGCTCCACTTCCTCGCGAGCGGCGAGGATTCTACCGGCCCGCCGGTTCTTCGAAGGACGCCGGTTGAATCGCCGACGGACTCTGCTTCGCCGCCCACAGTTCGAATTCGGGGAACGATTCGTTAAACGTTCCCCGTGACGGGAGCAGGACGACCAATCGCGATGCGTGACGGCGTACGAGGTCGCGGTTGTGATCCGGTACCTGATTAAGCAGGTCAAGAAATTCGACGAGCGCCACGATCTTTCCCAGTCGGAGCGCGATCACGTCGCGATCGGACGACGACTTCGCCGCGTCGGCCGACAGCGAGAATTCACTGGTCAGCCGGGCGAGTTCCACGTGTCCGCGTTCACACAGCGCCGCGACATCGTACTGGCTGTCGAGTCGCACGCGGGCGATTGCGCAACTGATGCTCGCCGTCAGCGCGGCGAACTGCGACGGCGTCAGATGCTGTTCGCGCATCGCCGCAGCCACCGCCGAATCTTCCGCCCACAGCGCTCCCTGCTTGTTCGCGTCGAACAGGTTGCGGAAGCGGTTCCGGAAGTCGTCGGCCAACTGCTCGGCGGGCAAGTCGAGATCCACGTCCGCCTCGTTCGCCGCCGGAGCAAACTCCGGCATCTTTTGTTCCGGCAACTTCGCGATCACACGGAAAAACTGTTCGATCTCCGCATCGCTCAACGGCTCGCCCGGTTGCACGAACAACGGTTCAGAGCCTAACACGGATGGTGCGATATCCGACGGGACCTGTCCGCATCCGGTGAGGACAAGTGAGACAAGTGTGGTCCACCACCTCTGACGAATCAGCGTCGCACGCATGTCCAAGTCTCCAACGTCAGGCAACGTCGTCGCAACGGAGGAATTGAACTAGCCACGGATGTAACACGGATGAAACACGGATAACGAAAAGTCCCGCTCTCACCTCCGTGTTTCATCGGTGGCCAATTCCACAGCGGTGCGGAGGTTCCCGAACGAGGCCATTCAGGTCAAGACGAGGTTGCCGCGGCGTCTGGCTTCGGCGGGGCAATCGACTTCGTTCCCTTGCCGTGGCGGGCTTTGAGGTTGAACAGGCCGAAGATTTCGGTGGCGGAGAGAGTCAGCTTGGCGTTCGTGTTGTCCCCTTCGCCGAGCACGGTCTTGAACAACTCTCGCTTCTCCTCCAAGACGCGGTCGATTCGTTCTTCGATCGTGTCCTTCGAGATGAACTTCGTGACGATCACCTGACTTTTCTGGCCGATCCGGTGGGCGCGGTTGATCGCCTGATCTTCGACGGCCGGGTTCCACCAGCGATCGAACAGGAACACGTACCCGGCGAATTGCAGGTTTAGCCCGACGGCTCCCGTTCCGTAGCTCATCAAAATGAGGTGCTTGTCCGGGTCGTTCTTGAATTGGGCGAGGATCGGTTCCCGTTTCGGAGTCGGAACCTTGCCGTGATACACGAGCGGACCGAAACGTTGCAGCCGCTGTTCCAGCCAGTCGATGGTCTGCGTCCACTGGCTGAACAGGATCGCCTTGCCGCCGCTCGCGGCGATTTCTTCCATGTCCGCTTCCAACCGCTCGAACTTGGCGCTCTCGCCGGTCAGTGGATCGAAGTTGGTGATCTGCTTGAGCCGCAGGACCAGTTCGAACACGTGCTGGATCGTGATCGCATCTTCCATCGCGTCGAGCTGCACGACGCCTTCCTTTTCGGCGGTATCGTACGCCAGCCGCTGAGCCGGCGAGAGTTCGAGGATCTCGTCGCGGTCGAGTCGCGGCGGGAGATCCTTCATCACGAGATCTTTTGTCCGCCGCAAAATGTAGTGCTTTGAGAGTTGCGTGAGCTGCCGGATGTCCGGTGTGGCTCGCGGCGGAACGACTTCCAGATACTCGTACAGCGACGCAAGTTCTTCGGTCCGATTTTCAATCGGCGTGCCGGTGAGTGCCCAGCTCCGCTTACGGGGGAGTTGCCGCGCGGTCGTCGCCGTCTGTGATTCGCGATTCTTGATCCGCTGCGCTTCGTCGAGGATCACGAGATCGAACTGCGGCGGTTGATCGCCGAGCGCTTCCATGTCGCGAACGAGCAGTTCGTAGTTCGCCAGCAGGATCGTCATTCCGGGCATGCTCCAGATCAACTGCCGGCGGGCCGAGTCCCCTTCCACGGTGACCACGGGCAATTCTTCGGCCCACAGTTTGAACTCGCGCAGCCAGTTTGGGATCAGCGGCTTCGGGCAGACGAGCAGCACTCGCCGCACCTGACCGGATCGCAGCAGCAGACGGATCGCCGTGATGGCTTGCATCGTCTTGCCCAGCCCCATTTCGTCGGCGAGCAAGGCGGCCTTTTGTTTGAACAGCCACGCGATCCCTTCGTATTGAAACGGGAACGGCTCATGCGGCATGATCAGTTCCTGCCCCTTGAGCCAGCTTTCGAGCGGCGGCTGGAGCAAATAGAACAGTCGATCTTCGAGCGATATCGCGTCGTCCGGCGGTTTGATCCGCGTGAGCTTCGACGGGATCGCAGCGGGCGAACCCGGCGCGACAAGTGACATCAGCGAGTGGCCGCTGGCTTCGGAAACCGATGTCTCTTTTGCGACGGGCGGCGGCAGGAATTCCACGCCGGCGGGAAACGTCAGCCGAATGGTTTTGATCCGAGGCCAATGCGCATCCCACCGGTTGACCGAAAAGTTTTCTCCCGCGAGCGGCAGCGTGCGGCTCGTCACCTGCGGAACACGATTCAATGCCCCGTTGATTCCCGCCGCGAACAGGTCCACGTGCGGGACGAGACGGAGGTGCTGAGTGCTGAGTGCTGAGTACTGAGTACTGAGTACGAAGTGTGGACTGCGAATTCCGCTGGACGGGGTTGGATCGTCGAAAGCAAGCGGGGTCGTCACCGACCCTCCAGCCTCCAGCCTCCGGCCTACCGCCTCATCGGAACTCATCGCGACGCTCCACCGCGCACCGTCTCCCGCAACGCTTCGTGAACGCGCTGGAACGGTTCGCACAGGTCGGCTTCCTTCGGGAACTGCCCGGCTTCCTTTTCGATCAGGCCTTGGTCTTCTGCGTGCGAGGCGTCGATCCGGACGGTCTGGCGACCGAGGCGAATCTCGATTGAGTCGGCGATCAGACCGCTGTCGACACCGTCCTCCGTTTTCGGCAGCGCGACCCACAGGACGGGAGTCGCGATGTGGTTTCTCAATTCGAGAATCGACTGGCGATCGGTGAGGATCAGGTGCGGCTTGATGCACGCCTTGTCCACCAGCACGCCGCCGATCAGTTCGCCGAGGAGAAACGGCGTCAGCGTTGGACCGTACAGCAACTGCTGCGTCGGGTTCGCCCGCACGGTGGTCGTACATTGAAATTCGAGCGGTCGGCCCTGGCGATTCGTCACCAACAGGCCACCGATGAACCCGCGTTCGGGCACGTCGATGGCCGTCAGAAATCCAAGCCGGAACTGATCTTGTTTGCCAGTCACTGCCATGCGGCCACAACCTCGGTCAAACTGGGTGCGCGGTGCGTATTTCAAGTGGTGGATCGAAATCAGGTCGAACCGTCTCTCCCTGTCATCGACGAAGTCGCCAGCCGACCTGTAATGCTTCTGCCTTGCCCGTTCCGTCCGTACCGGTTGAAATGGCTGGCGACTCGATGTCGCAACGGAACGTAGCCGTCACGCTCCGCGTGACGAGCCGAGTCGGTATGCGGCGTCGATTTGCCATTCGGCTCATCACGCGGAGCGTGATGGCTACGTATTGACTCGGTATCCGGTAATCATGCCCAACAATCCGCAATCCGCATCCGACTTGGAGGGTCTCCAAATCTGCAAACTCCAGCGGTTGCTGAGCGAGGTCATCCCGGCCAACCGGTTCTGGTCGGCGAAGCTGGCGGCGGTGGGGGTGAAGCCGGGGGACATCCGCTCACTGGACGACCTGCAAAAACTGCCGTTCACGACCAAGTCGGAACTCGTCGCCGACCAGCAGACGCATCCGCCGTACGGCTCCAACCTGACTTATGATGTCGCCCGATACGTGCGGCTGCACCAAACGTCGGGCACGACGGGCGCTCCGCTGCGGTGGCTGGATACCGTCGAAAGCTGGAACTGGACGCTCGACTGCTGGCGGCAGTTGTTCGATCTGATGGACTTGCGTCCGGACGATCGGTTGTTTTTCCCGTTCTCGTTCGGCCCGTTTCTCGGATTCTGGGCCGGGTTCGAGGGGGCGGCACGACGCGGCAACTTCTGCCTCGCCGGCGGTGGACTGAGCAGCCAGGCTCGACTGCAATTGATGCTCGATAACGCCATCACCGTCGTTTGTTGCACGCCGACCTACGCACTGCGGCTGGCCGAAGTCGCCGCCGAACAGCGGATCGACCTCGCGAACAGCCCGGTGAAAAGAATCCTCGTCGCTGGCGAACCGGGTGGCAACGTGCCGGCCACGCGAAGTCGGATCGAAACCGCATGGGGAGCCTGCGTCGTGGATCATTGGGGGATGACCGAACTCGGCCCGCTCGCCATCGAAGCCGCTCAGTCGCCGAGTACGCTGACCGTGCTCGAAACCGAGTGCATCGCGGAAATCATTGACCCGCAGACACTGGTTCCGGTTCCCGCCGGGACTGAGGGGGAACTGGTGATCACGAACTTGGGGCGAATTGGATCGCCGCTCATTCGATATCGGACGGGCGACCTCGTGAAGTCTGCTCCCTCTCCCCTTGGGGGAGAG
>JACRIH010000341.1 GCA_016235885.1 Planctomycetales bacterium
AGGTACTTTTAAGTTAAATAATATTATTGCTTTTTTAGATTATAACAAATTACAAATTGATGGTTGTGTTGATAAAATCCTAAAAACTGATTACGAAAAAGAATTTTCAGCTTATGGTTGGTATGTGCAAAGGATAAATGGTCATGATTTTGAAGAAATATTCAGCGCATTGATCGGCGCTCTCAAGGCCGCCGCAGGCCACACAACTTCGACGCTCTGGAAGGACGTGAGTGACGACGCGTCGTATTTGATCACGAGCGAATGGTCGGATGAACAGGCCTTCCAGGATTTCATTCACAGCACAGCCTTCCGAGACGTGACGAACTGGGGCAAGGAGCAAATCCTCTCGGGCCGACCACAGCACAAAATCTACAAGCATTGATTCTGCGACCGCGTTCAAACTGGCAGTAGCCGCACTCGCCAGAGTGCGGGTTTCCCGCGTTCTGGCGAACGCGGCTACTGCCGAATCAAAACTTGACGAAGCACTTGCCTTCAGACTTCATATAGAGCTTGGGTCACGGCAGACTCGGCAAGTTGCTCACGGGATCGCTATTTCGCCTTGGCCAGCCAGCGATCGAGTTGATTGGCGAATGCTTGCCGGTTGGCGCTTGTAAAGTTCGCTGGGCCACCCATGATCTGACCCCCGCCGCGCATTTCGTCGATCAGGTTCCGCATGGCGAGTCGCCCGCCGATGTTGGCATCCGTGTACAGCTCACCTCGAGGATCGAGCGCCAACCCACCTTTCGCGACGACGTCCGCTGCCAGCGGAATATCGGCGGTGATCACAAGGTCACCCGGTGCGATCAGTTCGACGATTCGCCGATCGGCGACATTCATCCCGCCGGGGACAAGCAGACTCGCGATGAACGGCGACGAAGGCGTGCGCAGAACTTGATTGGCAACCAAGGTGACCTGAATCTTTCGTCGCTCTGCGGCGCGAAACAGCATCTCCTTGATTTCGCCGGGACAGGCATCGGCGTCCACCCAAATCTGCATGCGTCTGTCTTCTCCGAAAGAGTTGTTGTCACGCGACCAAGAAAGTAGACGCTTCACTCCGTGACGCAAATTCCTGCCACGGAGTAACCGGGCTACTATTTCACTTTCAAGAGGCGGATACGTTGGTGCTTGGTGATTTCCCGAGCGCTCGTTGCAGCGGGCAGGTTTCCGACTCAACCGACAGCCCTGCACGGTATTTCTCCAGCAACTTCCGTGATTGCTCGGCCAGCATCCGCCGCACCTCACGCCGCTTCCCCTTGATGCGGGCAATTTTCATGTCGTCGTACGCGGTCGTCTGATGCCGAAGCCACGCGATCACCGCCAACTCGGCCCGCTGCTCGATTGAAATCCGCTGCGTACGGGCAACGGTTCCACTACCGACCGGCGTCGCGTGCTGTGTCACGGCATCGGCGATGCGTTCCGTTAGCTCGGCGTAACCTGGGGCGAAGTCGAGAAACTCCAGCACGGCCCCGCGGAAGTCCTCGACGTACACCGTCTGCTTCCGCTCCCGCCTCGCCGCATCAGCCGTCCGGCGTTTCGTATACGAGTCCGTCGCACGCTCCGCCTCAAGGTCAGCTCTGATCGACTCGATTCGCTCGGCCGGTGTCCAGACGCCGAATGAAAACGTCTTGCGACCTTTCTTCTGCTGGACGGTCCATGTCGAGCCTGCGGCTTTGACACGGCGAGTCAGAGCCGCGTCCCCTGGAGGAAGCAGAACCCAGTCAGTGGGGACAGACAGTATCTGACCGTCTACTGTGCGAACGGAACGATCGTGGGGGCCGGGAAAGACAATCCGTGTCTGTTGAGGCATGTGAAACATCCGTTTCCTTGATGACGCATTCTTCATCACGATCCGCGAGATTCACCTCAAACCTTTTCCGGCAGCTCGTAGCCTCTGCGGCGCGGGCGGTCGAGGAGTTGATTGGCTTCATCATCGCCAACAAATTTCTCGGCCACGGGATCCCAATTCAAATTGCGGCCGAGTTGGCGGCCGATGTTGCCGAGATGAAAAATCGTCGCGGTGCGGTGGCCGCATTCGACGTCGGCGACGGGGAGTTGGCCGGAGTCGATGCTGTCGAACCAGTTGTTGATGTGCGCGACGGTGTACGACGGGCCGTCGGGGAGTTGCACGTTTTCGATCAGGTCCTTCGGATTGGAATGCACGCTGCCTCGGCGGATTTCGACTTTGCCTTTTTCGCCGAGGAAGATCGCTCCGCTGATCGAGCCGGAGCTCAGTTCCATGCGCGTGCCGTTGGCGTACTCGAACGCGAGCGACGGGCGGCGGCAGAGTTGCCAGCCACGCTCGCGCGATTCGGGTTCGGTGTATCGCGGCGGGTCGAGCGGCGGGCCATCGACCAGCACTTTGACCGGGCCGCTCGCGTCCATGCCCAGCGCCCACTGCACTTGATCGAACGCATGGCCGCCCCAGTTCCCCATGTTGCCGGTGCTGAAGTCGCGGCTCTCCATCCAGCCGGGCTTCCCTTCGCACTCAAACAGATTCGAGTGATACGGCCGCAGCGGCGATGGGCCGCACCACATGTCCCAATCGAGTTCCGCGGGAATCGGCTCGGCCGGCAGATCGACGATCCACGGGCTGTTGAGATTCGGCGCGATGACCTGTTGGACGTGCCCGATCGCTCCGCCGCGCACGAGCGCGCAGCCGTCTCGATTGGGCACGGTCGAACGCTGCTGACTGCCGACTTGCACGATGCGGCGATACTTGCGAGCCGCCTCGACCATGCGCCGGCCCTCGACCACGCACAGCGTCAGCGGCTTCTCGACATAAACATGCTTGCCCGCCTGACACGCTGCAATCGCGATCAGCGCGTGCCAATGCTCCGGCGTCGCGATCATCACCGCCTCGACGTCCTTGCGGTCGAGCACTCGCCGATAGTCCTGCACCACGTCTTTGTCCGTGATGTTGACCTTGCGAGCGGCCAGTTCCGCTCGCGTCCGATGCACGTCGCACGCCGCCACGATCTGAGTCCGCGGAGGCAACCCGGGGTCGATGTAGCTCTGCCCGCGCCGCCCACAGCCAATCAACGCCACACCGACGCGATCATTGGCTCCCGGCCGATCGCCCTGAGCCAGAGCGCTGCGCGAGATGAGTAGCGGAGCGATAGTGGTCGCGCCGACGAGACTCTGCTGAAAAAAATCACGGCGGGATATTTGGTGTGGCATGGGAAGGCTTCTCCGTTTCATAGGACGTATGGGACCGATGCGATAAATGAGACAATTGCTCCGCCAGCAACTCATTGGTCCTATAAGTCCCCTTCGTCCCATCAGCCGCGCGCTGGAAGTCTGACTTTGGTTGTGATGCACTACTTCTCCACAAACCAAATGTTGCGATACCGCACTTCGGCTTGATGGTCTTGCAGGTTGATCGGGCCAAGTTCGGGGCCTTCGGGCAGGGGCGAGGAGGTGGTGGCGTGTGGGAGTTCCACGTTGTCGTGGACGACGACTCCGTTGTGCCGCACGGTCATGCGAGCGTTCTTCGTCTTCTCGCCGTTGGCGAATTGAGCGGCCGTGAAATCGACGTCGTAGGTTTGCCACGACAGCGGCGGGAAGGACATGTTGATGTCCGGTTCCTTGATCGAGGGGATGCCGCCGCACTCGTGGTTGTGCGGCTTCAGCCCGAACGAATCGAGCATCTGCACTTCATAGCGGCTTTGCAGATAACACCCGCTGTTGCCGCGGCTCGGCACGAGCGGGCCATACGGAATCTGAAACTCGATGTGCAACGTGCCGCTCTGATGCTTGAACTTGCTGGTCGCCCCTTGCTTCAGGAGTCCGTCGTCGGTCATGCGGCCATTTTCAAACTGATCGGCGTTTTTACCATCGAACAGCACGACCGCACCCTTCGGCGGCTTGTCTCCAAGCGTGGGACTCTTGCGCACGATCCGTTTCAGTTCGCCAACCACCACGTTTCCTTGCGCCGTCACCACCATCACACCGTCTTTGATCTTCGCTGTGTACTCACCCACCTTGAACGTGGTGACGCCCTCAACCGTTTCTCCGTCGTATGGCGTTGCTTCGGTTTTGTCCCAACCGTCGCCGGGCAAGCCGCCCTCCCGCCACATTGCGTGAAACATTCCCTTGCCTAGCGCAATCACTTGCACGCCGATTCTCTTCTTGCCGTCCGGCTTGGGGACTTCACCGACATATTCCCCCTGAACCAGAAAATCAGGATCTTTTGGCACTTCGTCTCGCGGTTCCGCAGCGCGAGTATTCGTCGTTGGCAACACGACCAGTAACGCAACAGTCAACATCCCTCGAATGGTTTGCACGATCATCGGAAGTCCTCGGTGATGTATCTGGACTTGGGGACGTAGTGTACCGCTGCCAAAACGCGGATTCGAGTTGGGACAGAGTATCTCATCGGGAATCGACGGGGCGGCGTGATTCAGAAGGGCAACGTCCGGTCAAAGTTCAGTTCCCCTTCATTCCCTCGTGTTGAAAACGAAAACACCCGGCCACTGACAATGACCGGGTGTGATGCCTCGCGTGCTGCACTGTGACCAACAACGGAGTCTCAGTTCTCCTCTTTCGGCTCCGGCTTGTTCTCTTCGAGCTTGGTTTCCTTGTTCGGAAGTGTCGCTTCCTTTGGAGCGTCTTTGCCATCCTTCTTCGGCTCATCCGACTTCTTCTCACCAGGCTTCGCAGCCTCTTCCGTCTTGGCGAGCTTCTCCTTGAGCTGTGCCATCTCTTCGCCAGCCTTCTTCAGGTCCGCGGCGAGTTTATTCCTTTCGGTCTTGGCGCTTTTGGCCTCCTGCGCTTCCTGTTCTAATCTGAGTTGGACAGTATTCAATTCCTTCATCAGCGTCTTCTTGTCCTCGTCATCATTCTTCGCCTTGCGTGCCGCTTCGACGGCCTGTTTCAACGAGGCTTCCGCAGCCTGTTGCTGTTTGGCGGCGAGAGCCGCTTGTTCCTGCGCCTGCTTCGCGGACGCGACGGCTTCGCCGCGGGCTTTGTTCCGTTCGGCCACGGCAGTCGTGAGTTCATCTCGCAGCTTGGCAAGCTCGGCCTGCGCGGCGTCTCGCTCCTTGATCGTTCCGACGAGAGACTTCTCAGCCTTGTCGGCCTCAGCCGCCCGTTGCAAGGCGACATGATACGGCAGCATTGTCACGCCGACATTTCCGCACGGAATGACCACGGGTGTCAGACACGGATCGCAGGCGCGTCCTTTGTCCGCTGCCGACACGTGACTCACAAAACTGGTCAGACTCAACACACATACAGACATCATCAAACGATTCATGAGACTTCCTCCGCCCTTTCGTAAGACTTGTGATTTTCACCCGGCCAACCGCAGTCGCTTGACGAACTCGAAATGCCCCGCGATCTCCGGAATTGAACGCTCGTGAGCAGGATGCCAGCTTAGCTTTTCGACAACGGATGACAAGCCACGCCTACCTGAAGCCTATTCCAACTCATGCACATCATGAAACACCCCGCGCGGGACGCAGACGGTGAGGACCGTGAGCCTGCCGATCGCCTTGTGTTTCACGCCGCGCGGCACGTAGACGACGACTCCCGCGTGCAATTCGATCTCGTCGTCGTCGAGGATCATCGTCCCCTGGCCGTCGACGATGTAATAGAACTCGTCGGTGCGAGCATGGTAGTGCAGCTTGGCGTCGTGAATCTCGACGAGTTGCACCTCACCAGCCGCGCCATCCTGCTCCTCGATCAAACAACGAATCTGCCCGCAAGTTTCCGCCCACGGTTTGACATCCTGGGGGTCTCGACGCAAGAAGCGGGGCGCTGTGCTCGTGCTCATGGGTTTTCCTCGCAGGCTGGATGCGACATTCTCAGTCCCACATGACAAGGCGGTCGCATCGCTCAG
>JACRIH010000346.1 GCA_016235885.1 Planctomycetales bacterium
CCCATACCCGCCCATCGACCAACCGGTCAGCACACGGTGATCGGGATCGACACCGTAATCTTTTTCAACTTCGTCGAGGATTTGTAGCGCCCGCTTGGCGTCGGGCGAATCGGCCAGCCAGCCACCGAGAAGTCGCCCCTTCACATCTTCGCACTGCGGAAACACGGCGATGAATTGAAACGAGCCCATTCGTTCGCGGACCAACGGGCCAAGTCCCACGCTCGTTTGCAGCACTCCGTCGCGCCCGCGTTCACCGGCCCCGTGCAGAAACAGAATCACCGGCCACTTCTTGGCTGGGCTGTAGCTCACCGGGACAAACACCACGTATTTGTGTTCGCCCGCGTCGTCTTTGAACGTCTTGGTGACGAATCCGGTTTGCGGTTCGGCGGCTCGGACGGACGTGGCAAGCAGGAACACTGCCAGTCCGACGACCACGCGAAGCAGAACTGACGACACAACCGAAATGCGACGCATGACACGCTCCCTGAAATGCGGTTCCATTGGGGGACATCGAATGGCTTGTCAAGATTTTATCACATTCCGCGACGACGGGTAGGAAGCCGGAATTGGGCATTGACCGAAAACTGGCTTCCCGACAAACTCCGCCCGCTTTGAGGCGCGTAAGGAGCCGTGAGAAGTCTGACACCGTAACGCCATTCTGCGGTCTCCGCGCCTCTGCGTGAGGCTTTACTCTGACGAAGGATTGCTCACGCAGAGGCGCGGAGACCGCAGAGAAGCAGTTCGGACTCGGAAAAACCGTCGATTCGAAACCCGAAATAGTTTCTCCTTGAATTCCGGATGTTGATGTGGGAGTGGTACCGCATGGACTGGCGGCGAATCCGACACCTGGGCGAATTCTTCGTCTTCCGGATGCTGGTCTGTCTGTGCCAAATCGTGTCGCCTCGCACCGCCGCCCGCGTGGCCGAAGGGCTGGCGTTCGTGGTTCACCGCGTCGTGCCCCGACGGTTGACTCGATTTGAAATTGCCCGAACCAACCTGCAATCCGCGTTTGACGGCCGGCTGACGGAGCGGCAGATTGACGACACGGTTCACCGGATGTGGTGTCACCTGTTCCGTCTGGTCGCCGAGATGATCCAACTTCCGCGAAAACTGCGGTTGGACAATGTGGTCGACGCCATCCAGTTCCGCAACAAACCCGCCGCCGTGCGGGCACTTAGTTCCGGTCGCCCGGTGATCGTGCTCAGTGGACACTTCGGCAACTGGGAACTCGCCGTGTCGGTATTTGGTCTGTTTGGATTTCCGATGGGTGTCGTGGCACGCGGCCTCGACAATCCGTACCTGCATGACTGGTTTCATCGCGTCCGCCGACATACGGGGCATCGGTTGCTGGCGAAAAAGGGGGGCTTCGAGGACATGACGCGACTGCTCGAACGGCGCGGCTTCGTGGCGCTGCTGGCCGATCAGGACGCGGGATCTAACGGTGTGTTCGTCGATTTCTTCGGCCGCCCCGCCTCGACTCACAAAGCGATCGCCCTGCTGGCTCACGAATACGACGCCTTGATCTGCGTGGGATACGCCTCGCGGCTGGATCGCAAATGGACTGCCAACGGTCTGCCGCGATTCGAACTCGGCTGCGAAGCGGTCATCGACCCACGCGACTGCACGACGTCCGATTCGGTTCGCGAACTGACCCAGCAATTTACGACCGCGCTCGAACGAGC
Source organism: Planctomycetales bacterium (assembly GCA_016235885.1). Lineage (GTDB taxonomy): Bacteria > Planctomycetota > Planctomycetia > Planctomycetales > Planctomycetaceae > JACRIH01. The sequence goes on from JACRIH010000346.1 coordinate 1,683, forward strand.
GATCCGCCGCGCCCCACATCAATACTTCTGGGTGCATCGCCGTTGGAAAAGCCAGCCGAAGGCTCGCCGCAGAGCCGCCGCCACAGAGCCGCTTCGCAAGGCGGGATGAGTTGGTTCTGGTTCTGGGATCTGGCGTTCGATCGTCATTTCTGTGCTGTCCTGTCCGCCTGCGACGCAGTTGCCGATTCGCGCAGCAAACTCAAGGCCGCTTCGACAAGCATCTCGCCTGCGCCGGGTTGCAAAGCGGAATTGGTAACTTCGTAACTGCCTCCGGCGTACGCGGCTCGATGCGGGACGTAGATGGTCTCGACGCAGTTCGAGAGTTCGATGACCAGCGTCGTGCGGAAGGGCGAACCCTGTTTGATCGCGAGGCCCAGTTCGACAAACACCTCACCGGGCAGGCAGACAATCGCGACGTCGCTGCCGAGCGTCATCACCGTCACTGTGGCGGGAAGCGTTTCGCCGATGCCGGCCAGCGAACGACTGAGTCCCCAGGTGATGTGCTCGGCGGTGTTCGCGTGCGGCGTGCGGTGGCGGAGTTGGTCGAGCATCAGCTTCTTGTACGCGATCACGTGCTCCAGGAAGTCGACTTTCTCTTTGCGTTGTGCTGCGGCGAGAATCTGGACCGAGCGAACGACCTCCTCCTTCGTCGCGTCTTGCAGCGGCAGACGGACGACCCGCGATTTCACGACGAGGTCCGTTCGTTCGAGCCGCTTCAATTGACCGAGCTGCATTTGAATCGAGTCGCCGATTGAGTTGCCGATGAAGTCGGCCTTGTTCCGGTCGCGGCTGCGCGGGTTGACGTGATTGATGTCGCCACAGCAACCGGTCCCGAAGATCGAGATCACATCCGAGCCAGCCGCCTTGCGCAACGCCTGCTCGATGAAGTACGGATAGTCCGCGCTCCATTTCAGCCCGCCGACGGTGTCGAGATGCAATGCGAAATTGCCGAGAATGCCGCGCGGCTCGCCTTTCGTATCGCGAATCGTCAGCAACCCAATCTCCGGATCAATCGGCCCCGCCGCGCGCACAACCTCGGGATGATCGTGACTCATCCAGGTTCGCACGCTGCCGTCTCGCATCACCGAGCGACGGTTGAACGACACGGGTGTGGCCTGCGTCGCCGAACCGCATTCCAAAGTGACCGGCTTCGCGGCGGCATGCGCTTTGACGATCGCTTCGACCGGACCGTTGATTAGCTTTTCGATGTAGGCCGCTCGCAACGGTTCCTGACTCTCGCCGCCCAGCTTCAGGTAAAGTTCTTTCATGTAATCCGGCGCGGTGTGCGAATGCGTGGCCGAAATCACAATGTTCGACACCGGGATGCCCGTCTTCTCGAACGCCCGCTGACGGACTGCTTGTGACAGATCGGTCGCGATGCCAATCAGGTCACACACGACGAGTGCGGCGTCCGTGTTGCCGTCTCGAAAGACGATCGCTTTCGCCTTTAGCGGATCGATCGCGCCGTCAGCCAATCGCTCGTGGTAGTAGCCCGCCATCGGAAACCCAACTGGCGGCGTGATGTCTGATTCGGCGATACCGACTCGCAGGGAATCCTCCGCGAGCACCGATGTCATTGAGCCGACGACGAGACCCAGAATCAGGAGTCGAACGATGCGAGATCGCAGCGGAACGTAGCCGTCACGTTCCGCGTGACGAGCCGAGTCGGGATTCGGCGTCAACTTGGCATGCGGCTCATCACGCGAAACGTGATGACTACGTACCGGCTCGCACGCCGACACGAAAACTTCACTTTGTTGTACAATGGTACGCAACGTCGCGGTTTTCATGACGAACTTTCTTTAGGCGAACGGCAGGAGGTAACGCCCTGTGAAGTTGAACGGACAGATTGATTCTAACCAAAGCCGGTGCGAAACGACCAATGCTTCTGAGTGCATCGACGTTGGAAAAGCCAGCCGAAGGCTCGGCGCAGAACCGCTGCCACGGAGCCACTTCGCAAGGCAGGATGATTTGCATCCCATATCAGCGATCAAACACGATCTTCCTGTTGCAACTTAGAAACGGGCACGAAATAACTTTCCGTGAGCGGCAAGGCGCTAGCCGCCGGTCTGGCAACAATCACCGGCGGCTAGCGCCTTGCCGCTCACAATCGACCTCAGCAAATCGGGAAGTTATTTC
>JACRIH010000028.1 GCA_016235885.1 Planctomycetales bacterium
CCCGGACCTGTGACGACTCGCACAGGTCCGGGGGCTGACGCCGCCCGGCTCGCCTGATTTGTTAATCGGTCACTGATGCCGCTCCTCGAATTCGTCGAGGTCGCTTTCCTCAAAGCCGAAGTGGTGAGCCAGTTCGTGGATCACGGTGGCTCGGATTTGACGAAGCAACTCAGTTCGAGACCGACACAGTTCCTCGTGCGATCGGCGGAAGATCGTGATCACGTTGGGATGGGCATCGCCCGGCTCCTGCTCGGTGATCGGCACGCCGTCGAACAGGCCGAGCAGCAAGCCGTCGTCTCGTGGATCGTCGCGCTCGGCGGCTCGGTCGACGTCGTCGGGTGTCGGCGCTTCCTGCACGTCGACGACCACGTTTTCGAGACGCTCCTGGAACTGCGGCGGCAGCGATTCGACCGCGTCACGCACGACTCGGCAGAATTGGTTCCACGTCAGGCGGTGTTTCATGGCGAGATTTGTAGAACGGAATTCATTCCGTTCTGTGGGCGACGTCAATCCACGCGGTGCTCTTCGGTCGACGGCGTGGGGGAACGGAATGAACTCCGTTCTGCGGACGATCCTCCCAACCAACCCTTGCGGCGGAAGAATACGAGCAGCGCCAACGCCACCACGGCCATGACGCCGAGGCTGGCAAAGTAACCCGACTTCCATTTGATCTCCGGCATGTACTCGAAATTCATTCCGTAGATTCCGGCGATGAACGTGAGTGGCATGAAGATCGTGGAAATTACCGCCAGCACTTTCATGATTTCGTTCATCCGCTGGCTGAGGCTCGACAGGTACAGGTCCATCAGGTCGGAACTGAGTTCGCGGTACGTTTCGACCAGGTCGATGATGCGGATCGAGTGGTCGTAGCAGTCTCGCAGGTGGATGCGGGTTTCGGCGGTGATGAGCGGGATCGGATCGCGAACCAGCGAGTTGATCATTTCGCGCTGCGGCCAGATCACCCGCCGCAGGTTGAGAAGTTCGCGTTTGACGTCGTGGATTTCGCCGATCAGCGATTGATCGGGATGCTGGACGATTTTGTCTTCGAGTTCCTCCAACCGCTCACCGTACCGTTCGAGCAACGGAAAATAATGATCGACGACGGCATCCAGCAGCGCGTACATCAGGTAATCGACGGCCGAATCGCGCAGCAACCCGACGCGCTTGCGGATTCGCTCGCGGACCGGTTCGAGGCAATCCCAACCCTCCCGCTCTTGAAACGTCAGCACAAAATTCTCGCCGAGGAACATGCTGAGTTGTTCGGATTCGAGGTGCCCGTCCGACCACTCGACCATGTGCGTGACGATGAAATGCTGATCGCCGTACTGCTCCATCTTCGATCGCTGATGCTGGTTGACGACGTCCTCCAATGCCAGCCGGTGCAGCCGGAAAATTTCGCCAATCTGCTGGATCAGTCCGATGTCGCCGAGACCATCAATGTTGACCCACACAACGGACCAGTCGTCGAGGATGCCCCGCAGCTCTTCGGGGTTGGTGACCGCTCGCTCGAGAAAATCATCGCGGCGGTAGGCGATGACATGCATCACCGAGCGCGATGACTGCGGATCGGCGACGAGCGTGCCGGGAGCGGCCCCCGCCGGCGATTGGCCTCGCACCGGATTGCGGATTTGCTTCAGACGTCGAAGAGCGCGGCGAGACACAACGGCGGGCGTCGAGGGTTGCTTGAAGGTCCGGATGATTGGGGGCTAGCATAGCACAACATTGTCGTGGAGACACGGAGACACGGAGACACGGAGACGCGGAGACGCGGAGACGCGGAGACGCGGAGAGGAATAGCGTTCTCCGCGTCTTCCCTTCTCCGCGTCTTCATTCCCCAGGTGCCAACGATATGAATGAGACACCGTCACCGATTCGAGAGACCATCCGCGTGATCTACTCCGGCCGTGTGCAGGGCGTCGGATTCCGGTTCACGACGCGCGACATCGCCACGCGGTTTCCAGTGACGGGGTTCGTTCGCAACCAGCCGGATGGCAGCGTGGAACTCGTCGCTCAAGGCGACCCGGCCGCCGTTCGCGGATTCCTCGACGCAGTCACGGAACGGTTTCGATGGAACATCCGCGGCTGTGATGAATCGCCTGTGACGGATGAGACCGAATTGATTTCGTTTGAGATTCGTCGGTAGGACGGACGCCTCCTCCGTCCGAAATCCTGCGAAAAAGCACGGACGAGGCGTCCATGCTACGGGTTCTATTTCCGTTGGCTTGAACGTCGCGTGGGGCGACATTAGCATACCGCCCGACCGTTCGAGACCCGCGTGCGCTGGAGCGCATTTTCCGGCGGGTTTCCGTGCGTGGCTGAGCCGCGCGGGACGTGTCTCCAAGCCGGACGCTTGGCACGATGAGTACGGCCAGCGTCCGCTGGTCGCCATCGGTGGCACACTTGTTGCTTGACTGCGTTCGCCGTGTCGCTTGGTTCGGTCACCGGGTGACGCTCGCGCTCACCGACCGAACGTTCTCACGAAAAGTTTCAACACACAGGAGTCGACGTCACCATGTCACTGAAAAACGCTCGCCAGGAAGCCATCGCCGCCATCACCCACTTCAAGCCAACTTCGGCTCCGTTGAACTACAAGGACACGCCCGCGCACGAAGTGTTCGGCTGCAACGTCTTCAACGATCAAGAAATGAAGAACCGCCTGCCGAAGAGCGTCTTCAAGGCGGTCCAGCGGACGACTCGACGCGGCGAACGGCTTGATGCCGGAGTGGCCGACGTGGTCGCCGCCGCGATGAAGGATTGGGCGATCGAAAAGGGTGCCACGCACTACGCACACGTCTTCTATCCACTGACCGGTATCACCGCTGAAAAGCACGACAGCTTCCTCGCGCCAAGCGGAGACGGTAGCGCGATGGCCGAGTTCACCGGCAAGCAACTCATTCAGGGCGAACCCGACGCGTCCAGCTTCCCGTCCGGCGGAATCCGATCGACGTTTGAAGCCCGCGGTTACACAGCGTGGGATGTCACCAGCCCGGCGTACATCCTGGAGAATCCGAACGGCACGACTCTCTGCATTCCCACCGCATTCTGTTCGTGGACTGGTGAAGCGCTCGACAAGAAGACTCCCGTTCTCCGCTCGATGCAGGCGCTGAACAAGCAAGCACAGCGCGTGCTCAAACTGTTCGGGAAAGAAGAAGGCATGGTGTTCGCCACCGGTGGTCCCGAACAGGAATACTTCCTGATCGACCGCAACTTCTACTTCGCCCGACCGGACCTCAATATATGCGGTCGCACGTTGTTCGGTGCCAAGCCGCCGAAGGGACAGGAGTTCGAAGACCAGTACTTCGGTGCGATTCCCGAACGCGTCCTGGCCTGCATGCTGGAGACCGAACGCGAACTCTACAAGCTCGGCGTGCCGGTAAAGACGCGGCACAACGAGGTGGCTCCCAGCCAGTACGAACTGGCCCCGATTTACGAAAATGCGAACGTCGCGACCGATCACCAGCAACTCACGATGATCACGCTGCAACGCGTCGCTCCGAAATACGGCTTGTCCTGCCTGCTGCATGAAAAGCCGTTCGCGGGGATCAACGGTTCCGGCAAGCACCTGAACTGGTCGCTCGGCACGGAGAGCGCCAACCTGCTCGAACCGGGCGAAACGCCGCACGAAAACGCTCAATTCCTCGTGTTCTGCTCGGCCGTCATCCGCGCAGTTCACAAGTGGTCGAAGCTGCTGCGAGCGTCGATCGCTCACGCCGGCAACGATCATCGCCTCGGAGCGAACGAAGCGCCACCAGCGATCATCTCGATTTTCCTCGGCGACATGCTGACCAACATTTTCGCGCAGATCGAACAGGGGAGTTTGAAAACGTCGAAGCAATCCAGCTTCATGACGATCGGTGTCGATACGCTGCCGCCACTTCCCAAGGATACGGGCGACCGCAACCGCACCAGCCCTTTCGCGTTCACCGGCAACAAGTTTGAATTCCGCGCTGTTGGGTCGAGCCAGTCGATTGCTGGTCCACTGGTCGTGCTGAACACGATCGTCGCGGAAAGCCTCGACAGCATCGCGACCGAACTGGAGACCGCGACCGGAGGCGACTGCAAGAAGCTCAACGGAGCCGTGCAGACCGTGCTGCAAAAGGTCATCAAGGAACACAAGGCGATCATTTTCAACGGAGACAACTACTCCGCCGAATGGCACGCCGAAGCCGAGAAGCGTGGCCTGCCGAATCTCAAGAACACGGTCGACGCGCTGCAGGTGCTGTCCGACGAGGATTCCGTCGCGTTGTTCAAGAATTACGGAGTACTCAACCCGCGCGAAACGCAAAGTCGCTTGGACATCTACCTCGAACGGTATTGCAAGGACATCAACAGCGAAAGCTTGTTGTGCCTGAACATCGCGCGCACGATGATCCTGCCGGCCGCGTATCGGTATCAGGGGGAACTGGCGAACACCGCCTCGGCGATGAAGACGGCGGGCAAGAGTCCCGACACCTCGTCACTCGACACCGTGACCAAGCTGACGGGACAACTGGAAGCCGGAATTCAGGGCCTGCAATCGGCGATCAATCACCATGCCGACGGTGGCGTGCTGGCGCATGCCAAGCACTACCGCGATGACGTGGTTCCGGCGATGGTCAAGGTCCGGTCGACGGCCGACGAACTCGAAGGCATCATCGCGGACGACCTCTGGCCGTTGCCGACGTACCGCGAAATGTTGTTCATCCGGTAGCCGAGTAGGATGGGCACCTTGCCTGTCCGTCAATTTGACGTGCAACAATCGGGCGGCCCGCGAATCAAAACTGATCCGCGGAGCCGCCCGCTTTCACCCACCCGTTGCCCACTTCCTCGGCAAGAAACTGCCAACCAATTGGGCAATTTCACCGGCTGATCGACCGCCACCGGTTCGAGTTTCGATTTTTCTCACGATTGGCAAAGCCGTGTCTGCGCCACCGAACAAGCCTCGAATTCTGTTCCTTTGCACGGGCAATTCCTGTCGCAGCCAAATGGCCGAGGGCTGGTTGCGGCATCTCGTCGGCGACCGCGTTGAAAGCTTGTCCGCTGGAGCCAAACCGGCCGGCTATGTCCACCCGCTGGCGATTCAAGTGATGCACGAAGTCGGCCTCGACATCTCGCGGCAGTCGAGCAAATCCATCCAAGACTTCGTGCCACCGAAAGGTCAACCACCCGACGTGGTGATCAGCGTTTGTTCATCGGCCGAGCGCGAATGTCCCGTCTTCCCCGGCTCGGTCAAACGTCTGCACTGGCCGTTCGACGACCCATTCCACGCGAATGGCGATGACGCCCACCGCATGCACGAATTCCGGCGCGTCCGCGACGAAATCCGAAGCGCGATCCAGCAGTTCGTCAGCGAACTCGACGTCGAGGATTGGTCCGAGTAATCTGTCCGCAGCCAACACAGGAGCTGCGGGACGATGTCACACGCGACCACCACGAACACCCTCCGAGCCGGCATGGTCGGCATGGGGATGATCTTTGACGAAACGTATCGGCCGTTCTTTGAACACACCCACGCGAACGGCCTCTTCGACCGCCGGTTCGGATACGTCGATGTGCCGCTGACCGCGGTCGCGTCCCGCACCGGCTCGCGAGCCGACAAATACCAGGCTCAAGCCGCGAACCGCATCGCCCCCTTCCAAAGTTTTCGCGGTGACGATTCCGTCGAAAAGCTGCTCCGCTCGGGAGTCGAATTCGCCTGTGTGGCGACTCCCGACGACCGGCATTTCGACGCCGCCAAACAAGTCCTGTCGGCGGGCGTTCACCTGCTGATCGAAAAGCCATCCGTGCTGTCACTCGTGCAGCTCGACGAATTGCAGGCGCTGGCGAGACAGCACAACGTGCTCGCAAAAGTTGTCTACCACAAACTGCTCGATCCCGATCACAAGAAGCTGCGGACTCTCGTCGCGGACAACGTGCTGTCGCATGTGAACAACGGCTACGCATCGCTGCTGGAACCAAAGAGTATCGGGATGGGACAGTTTTCGGAGTGGGTGACGGGACGAAATCCGGGGACGTACGTGGCGGTGCATTACATCAAGCTGATCGACTTCACGTTCGGCGGTCGGCTAAAGACGGTGACCGCGACCGGCCAGCGCGGCCTCGTCGGGCCGAAAGACGGTTCCACGTGGGACAGTTGTCAGATGCGGATGATCTACGAATACGACTCCGGTCGCGAAGCCGCGTTCGATATCCATACGAGTTGGGTCACCCCCGACAATTTCCCCGGCTACGTCGAACAGGAAGTGCAGTTCCGGTTCGACAACGGGGTCTGGAACGCCCACTCGCGCAAGCGCGGCGTGGAACTGACTGTCGAAGGGGAGACGCCGCTGAAACGAAAGACGACCATCAACAACCACTACAACGGCACGTTTCTCGAACCGTGGGGCGAGCGGTCCCAGCGCGGCTACGGTATCGAAGTCCTCGACCGCTTCGTCCGCGAAGTGGCTCACGTCGAATTCGACGGCCCAGCCGGCGACCGCAACTCGCGATTGGCGACCGTCAGGGGGCTGACCTACAATGACCTCGCCGCCGACCGCCAGACCGTGGCTGCCGTGCAGGCGCTCGAAGCCATCCTCGATCACCAACACCGTGGTCAACCCGATTGCGTCGTCCGCGTGAACGACCCCGCCGGTGGCCTTGTTCTGTACCGGCCCGGTTCGAACGAGCCGTCGGTGTTGTACGGTCCAAGACTCTAATCAACACACCGAGCCATGAGCACCGCCACTCAACTCCTCACCGCCGACGACCTGTGGAACATGCCCGATCACGGCGCACACCGTGAGCTTGTGAAGGGAGAACTTCGAGACATGGCTCCTGCCGGATTTGAACACGGTGCGGTGGGGATGAACTTGGCCGTTGTTTTGGCTAGCTTCGTCCGAACTCATGATTTGGGAGTCGTCACTGCGGCCGAAACCGGCTTCGAGATCTTCCGCGATCCGGACACGGTTCGTGCGCCGGATATTGGGTTCGTGAAAAGGAGTCGGATTCCGGCCAGCGGTCCAACGGTCAAGTACTGGCCGGGTGCCCCCGATCTGGCCGTCGAAGTGATCTCTCCGTGGGACAAGAATTACGAAGTCGATGAAAAAATTGAGGACTGGCTGACCGCCGGGACATCACTCGTGTGGGTTGTGAATCCTCGCCGGAAGTGTGTCACGGTTTACCAACCGAGTGTGTCGGAGCAGATTCTGACAGAAGCCGACACGCTCGACGGCTTGGATGTTGTCCCCGGTTTCCTTTGCCCTGTGAAAGACATCTTTGCGTAAACCGCTTCGCGTAGCGTCAACGTTTGGAGATTGAACCATGCCCGACACGATCGACGTCGTCGAAGACGAAGTGATTGTGACGACCAGCAAGCCTGAGCGGGACATCCGCACGAAAAAGCAGCCGCAGTACGTGGTGATCGTGATGAACGACGACGAGCACACGTTCGAGTATGTCATTCAAGCACTGAGTCGCGTCTGCGGGTACAGCCGCGAGAAGTCGTTCATGCTGGCTCTGCAAATCCACGAAGCCGGGCGAACTCCCGTTTGGAACGGCACGCTCGAACTCGCCGAATTGAAACGGGACCAGATCAAGGAATTCGGCCCCGACGAATTCGCCCCCAGGACAGTGACGTTCCCGCTCGGTGTCTACATCGAACCTTTGCCGTGATCCAAGCCTCAGTTTGTTCAATCGAACCTCACCCTCCAACCTTCATCCTTCCGCATTCCGACTTCAGCCGCTCGATTATGACACAACCAATTCAGTTCCCCGGTGAAGACCGATCCAATGCCGTCCGTCGCACGATTGCCGATCAAGAGCCGGTCGCGTTGCGGACGTTTACGCCCAGCCAGATGGTGCTCGGGAAGTCGGCGGGGGTGTTTCATTTCACACCCGAAGGACGCAAGCTGTACGACTACAGTTCCGGCGTGCTGGTGTCGAACCTCGGACACAACCCACGGCGGTGGATGCAGCGGTTCGCGGGTTACATGGGGTGGCGTCCCGAATTGCTCGATGGCCAGGCTGCGGCGGCGGGGAAACCGGACGATTTTTTTGACGGTATCGCGCTCACCGCGTACAACGCGATCACTCCGATCGAAGCCCAAGCCGTCTCGCGGTTGGTGAAGAATGTGCGGTCGTGGCCGGGGGGCAAGCGATTGGACACGGTCATGTGGGCCGCGTCCGGCTCCGAGGCGATTCAAAAAGCGCTGTGGGCCTGCCTGCACCGGGACGAGTCGCGCGACATGATCGTGGCGACTCGCCACGGCTTCCACGGGAAGAAGGGTCTGGCAGGAGCCGTCACCGGTTGCGAGACCGATCACGACCGCGATCCGCGAGTGAAGTTCATCAGCTTCCCGATGCAAGAAGTTGACGACGTCGGCAAGCAGGGGCGCGAGATTGATCTGACGCTGTACCGCCGCGAACTCGACGCGCTGTGGTCCGAGCATGGGCAACGAATCAACTGTTTGATCACCGAACCGTACCTCGGCGGCGGCGGCAGCTATCATCCGCCGGCGGCCTATCTGCAACTGCTCGAAAGATGGTGTCGCGAACACGACGTGTTGTTCATCCTCGATGAAGTGCAGGCGAATTTTGGGCGGACGGGGACGATGTTCGCGTTTGAAAAGTACGGCCTGGAGCCGGACTTCGTGGCGCTCGGCAAGGGCCTCGGCAACGGCGTGCCGGTGTCGGCGGTGGTCGGTCGCGGCGACGTGATGGCCAGCCTGAAATATGGCGAAGCGTCCGACACGTGGTCGGCCAACCCGCTCGGCTGCGCGGCGGTGCTCGCGACCCTCGACGAATTCGAATCGACCGACGTGCTGGCTCACACCCGAAAACTCACGCCGGTGTTCATCGAGGGGCTGAACCGGCTCAGGGAGACGGGTCTGATCACCAAGGTGCGGGGCGAAGGGATGGTGTTCGGAATGGAATGCGCGGCGGCCGGGTCACTCTCCAGCCGTGACGTGGCCGTGAAGATTGTCGAAGCCGCGTACGTCGGCGACGAGCGGGGCAACGGCATTCACTTCCTCGGCCCGCTGGCGGGCAACGTGCTCCGCATCAGCCCACCGATGGTCATCACCGAAACCGAAGCCCGCGAATCGCTGCGGCTGCTGTTCGAAATCATGCAGGGGTTGGCTCGCAAAATCGGATGACGAAGTTCACGTGGAGTTTGTTGATTGGAAGGTGACATATGCGATTGAAGGTGCTCGTTCATCCCGCCGAGGAGGGTGGCTTCTGGGCGGAGGTGCCGGGATTGCCCGGTTGCGTTTCCGAAGGTGACACTTGGGACGAAATGTTGACCAACATTCGCGACGCCGCGGAGGGATGGCTGGAGGTCGCGACAGACCTCGCTCCTGCCGACTCTCAAACCCAGATTGTGGAGGTCGAGTTGTGAAGTCGATCTCCGGCAAGAGACTGTGTGGAGTGCTGGAGAAACATGGCTGGGAACTGCAACGCATTCGAAGCAGTCATCACATCTACGCACAGCCAGGCAACCCAACGATCTTGACCGTGCCTGTTCACGGGAATCGTGATTTGAAAACCGGGACGCTCCACAAACTCCTCAAGGAAGCCGGGTTGTCGGACGATGACTTGTGACTTCGAAAATCCAGACAATCGATCCTTAGCTTGGCACAAACTCCAATGCGTTGGCTGTTGACCTGTGGATGTTCCATTTTACTCTGCATTTCCACGGCATTGGCCAAGGACCGTTACGAAGTCTGGCAACGCGACGGAGTTCGGAGGTCGGGCAATGCGCTCGACAATCTGCACGACACGAAACAAGGGCCGACGCTCGATGGCCAACCGGTGGACACACCGGAGCGACCGCTGAGATCCATCCGCGACACGTCCGTGCGCTCGGCCTCACCGGCGTCGTTCGTCGAACTGAACAACGGTGACGTATTGCCGGGGCGAATCGAGAAATTCGAGCCGGCATCTTCCGACGGATCGCGGCCGCACTTTGTCGTGCGAGTTGACACCGGCGCGTCCCCCGCAGACCTGCTCAATGAAACCGTCGAGGTGCGGGAATCAGCGGTGAAACGGATCGTGTCCGGCGGTGCCTCACGCAGCGACTTCGAACCGGGGCGAGTGCGGCTGCACGATGGGCGGTTGCTTCTGGCCCGTTCGGTCAGGTTTGAAGTGGATGGCGTGCGCTGCCTGACCGACGATGAAGTCGTCACTGTCGCGTTTGACGATCTGCGCGAACTGCATCTACCGAGGTCCGACTCGTTGACAGCCGTGTTGGAAGACGCCGCCTGGTCGCAGGGAAACGTGAAGGCGCATGTGGTCAGAATTCGAACAACGGGCGGCGCTCAACTCACGTTCGCGCGGTCGATGGTCCAACGCAGCGGCGGGACTTGGTCCGTGCGGCCGAATTGGTCGCTCAACACATTGCAGGTCGCCGCGATTGGCATTGTGTGGTTCACCGTGCGAGATGCCGACGAAGTGCCGCTGTCATTGTTGCCCGTTGCCGCCGTGCGGACAAAGACGGGCGTGCATCACTGGCCGTGGCGACGCAACGAGAATGTGCGTGGTGGCGACCTGCAATGCGGCACACTGGCGGCGGACCTCGGCGTTGGCACGCACTCGTACTGCGAACTCGAATTCGACCTGCCTGCCGGAGCCACCGAGTTCACAACGTTTGTTGGGATCGACGACGTGGTGGGTCGCGGCGGCTGCGTCACCTGCCGCATTCATCGGGATGACATGCAATCGCCGCCGGTCTGGACGAGTGGATTCGTGCTTGGCGGCGGCGACCCACTCCGCGTCGGTCCGCTGAACGTGGCGGGTGCGAAACGGCTGATCCTCGTGACAGACTTTGGACACGACGGTCGCCCTGCCGGGGCTGACCCGTTCGATATTCGTGACCACCTCGACTGGCTTCTGCCGCTGGTGCGGATCGACGGCCGGCAGCTTCCCAATCCGAGCGAGAATTTTGCGCGCTGGCTTCCGACTCTGGAAAGTTGGAGGATCGCCGATTCGCTGCGCGACCGCGTGTCAATTCGACCGGTGTGGGACACGCACCGCAAAGTGTGGACGTATTCATTCCTCGACGCTCCCGAGAATGCGGGTGGGACAGCGATCGAATTGGTGCGGACGTTGCGTATCGGCTATCAAAACGCACGCCTTGTCGTGGCCGCCGTGCCCGATGGTATCGGCTCGCGAGGCTATCGCATCGAACTGCGTGCGGACGGAAAGCCCATCGCTTCCACGCTGAACGGCGATGTCGATTCACGAGGCAGCAGTTTTCAGCGCGCCGAGGAGCGCGAATACAATCTCGGCGAGTTCATTGGTCGCGAAGCTCGCCTGTCGGCGGTCATCATTCGCGAAGGGGATCGCAACGTCGCGCCGGTCGGCGTCGTCTGGCGGCGGCTGGATACGCTGCCACTGATCGACAACCTGCCATCCGACGGTCGGCTGCTCGAACCCGATGTCGTGCTGACATCGCTGTTCCCCGAACGTGTGTTGTCCGGCGGTCGTGAACTCAAGCTCACGCTGACGGCGGGACAACTGACCGATGGCACCCCGCTCGCCATCCGCGGCGTTCGCTTTGCGCAGGGCATGGGCGTTCCGACAGGAACCGAGATCACCTACCGACTCGATCCGACGTGGACTCGCTTTGTCGCCGTGATCGGACTCGCCAGCGGTTCGCAGGGGGCCGGACCCTACGAAATCCTGCTGGACGGTCAGTCACATTGGAAAGACGCGGCCGCGAAGTACGATCGCAACTCGACGGCCCGCCAGATCGACGTGGCCATCCCGGCCGGTCATGAACGCATCACGCTACGTGTTGGCGGCCGCGAGAGTTTCGCGGCGTGGGCGTTGGCGGGGTTTTGCAAGGAGTGAGACGGCGATTATCGAACGACGCTCGTATTACCATTCCCCAGTTTGCTGTCGCCTTGTGAGCATTTGTGGCCGGGTCACTCCGTGACCCGGCCGTCGAGTCGCGGAGCGACTCGGCCACATTACGGCTCCGCGTCGATAGATCACCCGTCGATGATGTCCGGCACGTACCACACACAGACGGTCACGTGATGCCCAGCACCATGCCGCTCGCTTTCCGACTGCGTGATTCTGACCAGGCGACCGTGCTGACTCTCCAGCCACTGGTTGACTCGGTCTTCCAATGCGCTTTCGATGAGTGTCGCACCGGTACCGCTGATGTACGTGAAAGCTTTCATGCGTTCGATCATGATCGGACCTCGCAGTGGAATGCGTCCGCCGCGGACAGCACGTCACCGACTTCAGACTGTGTCACGGCATGACAAACTGATGTCCCTTGGCCCGCACTGTCAGCACCGGGCAGGCGGCTTTTCGGACCACATTTTCGGCCACGCTTCCCAGCAAAACGTGCGTCAACCCGGTTCGTCCGTGGGTGCCGAGTACAACCAGATCAATCTCGTTGTCCCTGGCATAGCGAATGATTTCCACGATCGGCGAACCGATGAGGACGGTCTTCTTGACCTTGTGCCGCCCCTCCCAGTCGGCGGGCAGACACCTTTCCAAACAGCTCTGGGCACTCGCCGCAACCTGCCCCATATCGGTGGCCCGTTCCACGATGGTGGATGTCGGGTCGATGGGCAGGATGGTCAGCTCTTGTGCAACGTACAGAATGTGCAGTTCTGCACCGAACTTGTCGGCGAGTTCGCAGGCGTACTCCTGAGCGCCTTTCGCCAACGAACTGAAGTCGGTCGGAAAGAGGATGCGTTTCAGTTGGATCACGATCAACTCCTTTCAATTGCCATCACGAAGCGGTGCGTGCGAGCGGGAGGGGAAACTTCAATGGATTCCAAACTCATCTCGTCAGTCCGAGAGCAACCGCAGTGCCAGCCTGTTCAGATCTCGCACGGCACGCCCCAATTGAACTGCCACGCTCGAAACGTGGCCGAAATGTGTATCCGCGTGGTGCAGTGGGCGTGACCAATCGACACACTGCGTGCAGATTCGCACGGCAGGATTCTGCGCTTGTCATCAACGTACCCGCCCGCTCGCCAGAACTGACAGCCGCTCAACGACGAAGTTCAGCACACCGAGTCGGCAACTACTCGCCGAACTGTTCGGGGGCGAGTAGTTTTTTCATCGCTTCCTCGTCCATGTTCTCGGGCGTGGCGAGGTACTCACCGGTCGGGACACGCTTCTCGACAGACTGGCCGGAGATGTGTTGCATGATCGCCTTGACCCCCTGATACCCCATTGCGATCGGGTCTTGCAGGACGATTCCGTGGATTTTCTTGTTTCGCATCGCTTCGAGGAATCGCGGGCTGGGGTCGAAGCCGATGAACTTCACCTTGCCGGCCAACCCCTTGTCTTCGAGTGCCCCCAGCATGCCGGTCGTGTTCGGTTCGCAGACGGTGAAGATGCCGGTCACCTTGTCGCCGAACTGCGCCAGCAACTGCTGCGACTTGTCGAGCGATGTCTCGGGTGTCGTGCCGGAGTACTGGTTGTCGGACAGGATTTCGATGTTGGGGAACTTTTCTTTCAGCGTTTCGAGGAACCCCTGCTCACGCTGCTCGGTGCTTTCCGAACCGACCGCGTACCGCATCATGATCACGCCCCCCTGGCCCTCCAGCAGTTTGCCGAGATGCTCGGCGGCCAGCACGCCGCCGTGGTAGTTGTCGGTCGCCACGTAACTCACGTAGCTGTCCGCATCGTCCAGCCCGCTATAGAAAATCAGCACGGGGATACCGGCCGCTTGGGCTTCCTTTACCGATGGCACAAGCGCTTGCGAATCGAGCGGAGCCAGCACGATCCCATCCAGTTTGCCGACCACGAAGTTCTGCACGATCGAAATCTGCCCCTCGCGATCGTTCTCCAGCAGCGGCCCTTTCCAAACGACTTCGACATTGCCGAGTTCCTTCGCCGCACGTTCGGCTCCGGCATGGACCGACTTCCAGAACTCGTGCGTTGTCCCCTTCGGAATGACGGCGATCCGGTACTTCTTTGTCGCCGAATTTGCTGCCGGTTGACCTCCCTGTGGCGTCGTCGTCGTCGTCGGATTCGCGGTCCCGCAACCCCAACCACAAAGACAGATCAAACCGAGAATCGCAAAGTTTCGAGACATGGAAGTTCTCCATTGATGATTGTTTGACCCAGAGCCAACGGCGACGGCGCGTTATGTAGCCGTCACGCTCCGCGTGACGAGCCGAGTCGGAATTCGGCATCGATTTGCCGTACGGCTCATCACGCGGAGCGTGATGGCTACGTTACGATCGACACACCGTCGCCGCTGGCTTCGGAAAAAGCGATGACACGCCAAGTCCGTGAACGCGCCCAGCGTACACCACTCCGGCTACCCCCCGCAAGAAATCGGGTTACAATAAGCCCCATTCGGTCGGTTGGCGACCGGCAACGAACAATGTGAGACCTGCGGGAGAGCACACTCATGCTCACACGAATGACGACAACTCGATTGGTGATTGGTCTCAGCCTGATCCTGCTCACGGCTGACACTGCATGGGCTGACAAGGGCAAGAACAACGGAAAGAACAACCAGGAAAAAAAGGACGATCAGAAGGTCAATGCCGCCCAGCAAGACGTCAAGCAGGCGCAGGACAAGCTGCGTGATGCCGAACGCGACCGCGACAAGGCCCAGTCCGCAAAGCGCGAAGCTGATGCGGAACTCAAGTCCGCGGGCTCGAAGTTGAAGAAGACTCGCGATCAGGTTGAGTCCAAGCTCGAAAAAGAAAACAAGGTCGAGTCCGCCCTGATGGATCAGTCGGCCGCGCAGCAGGCGTATGACAGGGCCAAGGAGCCGGTGCTCACCGCCCTCAAGGCCAAGCCCGAACATCAAGCCGCGGTCAAGGCGGCCGAAGCGGCGCGGGCAAAAATCAAGGACATCCGCGGCAACCTGCTGCTCGCCGAAACCGAACGCACCCGGCAACTCTCCGACGCCAGCCTCGCCACGCTGCTCCCCAGCAAGCTCGAACAAGCCGCCATTGATGCCGATCCCACCGCGAAGGATGCCAAAGCCAAACTGGCCACGGCTGCCGACAAAGTTGCCGCGCTGCGCGAGAAGATTCGCAAGGCGGTCGAATCCGATGGTGAAATCAAGGCCGCGCAAAAAACATTCGACCAGGCCAAGCTCGCCGACGACAAAGCCAAGGACAAGCTGGCGACCGAGGTGCGCCAGGCGGCCGAAGCCGCTCAAAAACTTGCCCGAGAACAGGCTCAACTCGCCCAAGCCAAGGCGCAGGACAAGGCGAACGACGGCAAGAACAAGAAGAACAAGAAGTGATGTCGCCGTCGCTCGTCACGAGTCTGTTCGGATTGCTGATCGTCGTCGGTCAACTCGCCGCCGCCGATGTGCCGCCTGCCATCCCGTCCGATCAAGCCGAGTTCTTTGAACGCCGCGTGCGGCCAATCCTCGTCGAACATTGCTGGTCGTGTCATGGCGAAAAGAAACAGCAGGCGGGTCTGCGGCTGGATTCTCGCGACGCCGCAATCAAGGGGAGCGACAATGGCCCGATCCTCGTGCCGGGCAAACCGGACGACAGCCAACTCGTCGCCGCCATTGGTCATGGCGGTGATCTCAAGATGCCGCCGAAGGGGAAGCTGCCGGACGACGCCATCGCCGCGCTGACCGAATGGGTCCGCCTCGGCCTCCCCTGGCCCGCATCCTCCAGATCCAATGTGGCTCGCGCGGCGGATGCGTGGAAAACTCATTGGGCCTTCCAGCCGGTACGCGATCCGGTCCTGTCGACCGTGCGACACACCGCGTGGCCGCGCGGACCGATCGATCACTTCATCCTGGCCCAACTCGAAACGCACGGACTCACGCCGTCGCCTGCGGCCGAGAAACCCGTGCTGCTGCGGCGCGTCACGTTCGATCTGATCGGGTTGCCACCCACACCCGAAGAGGTCGCCGCGTTTGAAGCCGATCAATCTCCGGACGCATTCGCCCGCGTGGTCGATCGCTTGCTCGCATCACCGCACTACGGCGAGCGGTGGGCGCGGCACTGGCTGGACATTGCCCGCTACGCCGACAGCAAGGGATACGTTTTCTTTGAAGATGCCCGTTACCCGTGGGCCTACACTTATCGTGATTGGGTGATTCGGGCGTTCAACGACGACTTGCCGTACGATCAGTTCATCATCAAGCAACTTGCCGCAGACCAACTCGATTCGCACGACTCGCGCTCGCTTGCCGCCCTTGGTTTCGTGACGTGTGGCAACCACTACATGAACAACGTTCACGACATCCTCGATGATCGGATTGATGTCGTCACACGCGGCCTGCTGGGACTGACTGTTGGGTGTGCCCGCTGCCACGATCACAAGTTCGATCCGATCCCGACCGCCGATTACTACTCGCTGTACGGCGTGTTCCGCAGCGCCAGCGAACCGCTCATCCCGCCGCTCCTCGATTCGTCGCTGTCCACGCCTGAATACGACAAGTTCGACACCGAGATGCAAAAACGTCAGCGGGCGCTCGATGAGTTCGTCACCCGCAAGTATGACACTCTCGTCGGTGAAGCGAAGACACGGCTGACCGAATACCTGCTCGCCGCGAATGCCACCAAGGATCAGCCGAGCACTGAAAATTTCATGCTGCTCGTCAACGAAGGAGACTTGAACCCCGCCATGTTGCAACGCTGGTGGATTCTTCTCGACAAATCGCGGAAGGCGAACGACCCAGTCTGGGCACCGTGGCACGCATTCGCCTCGCTGCCGGATGCGGAATTCTCGAAGCAATCCGCCGCCGTCAGCGCGAAGCTGCGTGAACCCCCCTCTTCCCTTGGGGGAGAG
>JACRIH010000029.1 GCA_016235885.1 Planctomycetales bacterium
ACCGCTCCTCGAACGAGACCACGGGAAGCCGCTGCCGTTTCCCAAGCCGCGAGTTTTCTCGTCGCAAACGGGCAACCTGCTGAAGTCGCCTTGGAAATTCCGGCAGCACGGCGAGAGCGGCGCGTGGGTCAGCGAATTGTTTCCGCACGTGGCCGGGTGCGCGGATTACATCTGTTTTCTGAAGGGCATGCACGGGTCGAATTCACGGCATGGCGGGGCGCTGTTGGAGTTGCACACGGGCAGCGACACGTTTGTGCGGCCGAGCATGGGGTCGTGGATCACGTATGGACTCGGCACAGAGAATCAGGACTTGCCGGGGTACATCACCGTCTGCCCGACGCTCACGCACGGCGGTGTCAACGCGTACGGATCGGCATTCCTGCCGGCCGTGTATCAGGGGACGCCGCTCGGCAATGCGAGCGTGCCGTCGGATCAGGCACGGATTCCGTTCATCGCGAATGCCGATGCCACACCTCGCGACTTGCAGCGACTGGAACTCGATCTGCTGCGCGAAATGAATCACGACCGGTTCGCAAAGACCGGCCCCGATTCCACACTCGAAGCGCGGATCAACTCGTTCGAGCTGGCGTTCCGGATGCAGGCGGCGGCTCCCGAATTGCAGGACATCAGCGGGGAGAGCGACGCGACGCAGAAGCTGTACGGCCTCGACGAACCGGCCACCAAGAACTTTGGCAGGCAATGCCTGATGGCCCGGCGATTCGCCGAGCGTGGCGTGCGTTTCGTGCAGGTCACCCACAGTTACAAGTGGGACCAGCACGGCAACCTGCGAGCCGACCACGGCAAGAATGCGATGGAAGTGGACAAGCCGATCGCCGGCCTGCTGCGCGACCTGAAGTCACGCGGGCTGCTCGACGACACGCTCGGGTTGTGGGGAGGCGAGTTTGGAAGAACGCCGGTGGCTCAGGGAGACGACGGGCGCGACCACAACCCGCAAGGCTACACAATGTGGCTGGCCGGAGGGGGCGTGAAGCCGGGCCTGTCATTCGGAGCCACCGACGACTACGGCTACTTCGCAGTCGAAAACAAAGTCCACCTGCACGACCTGCACGCCACGATCCTGCACCTGCTGGGCCTCGACCACACCCGGCTGACCTACAAACACGCCGGCCGCGACTTCCGGCTGACGGACGTGCATGGCGAAGTGGTGCGTGAAATTATTTTGTGATCTGATTGAAGCAAAGTCTCGTTGGGTTTCCGAACGTGAATCAAGCCTGATTGGTCACGGAGAGAATTCACCAACCATTTTTCCAGTGAGGCATGCAATGCAAACGAAATTCGCGGCAGGACTCTGTCTGGCGATTCTGGCGGTCACCCCAATTCGGGCTGAAGACCTTGTCCAACCACGGGCTGTCATCGACAAAGCCATCCAGGAGATGGGTGGTGCGGCTCAACTTGGCAAGTTCAAGGCAATCTCAAGCAAGATGAAAGGAGACTTGCACATTCAGGGGGTCAAGGTGCCGTTTACGGGTGAAGTCACGACTCAAGGAGCCGATCAGCAGAAGTCCTTCGTCGAACTGGTCATTGACGGCCAGAAGATCGCCGTCGTTCAAGTTCTCAATCGAAATCAAGGTTGGGTCAAGATCAACGAGACAACGATGGATATGACCAAGGACAAGCTTGAGGAAACTGTGGAGGCAGCACATGCCGGTTGGGTTGCGTCGTTGGTTCCACTCATGAACAAGGCATTCAAATTGGACACAATTGGAGAAAGCCAGGTTGAAGGGAAGGCGGCGATCGGAATACATGTCTCATATCCGGGGCGTCGAGACGTCAATCTGTTTTTCGACAAGACAACGCACCTGCTGGTGAAAACCGAGACTCGTGCCAAGGACGAACAAACGGGACAGGAAGTGACCGATGAAACCTTCATGAGCGGGTACGAGGGCAAAGAGGTCAAGCAGGCACTCAAACTCTTGATCAAACGGGATGGCAAGCCCTTGCTCGAGGCGGAGCTTTCCGACATTCGGCCCGATGAAAAACTGGACGATAGCGTGTTTGCCAAGCCGTGAATTGGCCGCCACGGTGGAGTGGTCAAACCGAGACTGACTACATCAACGAATCTGCTTCGTTTCAAATTGCCCTACGGGAAAACCCTCGGCGTACGAAATGATGTACTCGCCATTCGGCGTCTGGTAGCGAACGAGCGAGTCGCGGCGTTCGAAGTCGGTGGGGCCGGGGCGGCGCAGAGCGTGCGGGCTGTCGGGACGCAGGTACTTCTCAGCGACACGGAAGACGATTTCGGTGCGGTTCCCCAGCGAATGCCCCGCGCTGGTGAAGACCTTGCCGTCGAGGATGTCGGGCGAGACCCACGTCGGATCAACGTCCAAGCCCGCTTCGCGCAGGTTCGCGACCATTTCGCGAGCGTCCGCCGTTGGGCAGGTGGCATCCTCGGTGCCGTGGACGACGACGATCTTGCAGGTCGAGCCGAGTTGCCGCATCGTTTTTGCGTGGCCGGGATGGCCGATGAATCGCACGTCCTGCGCATCGGGGCTGAGGTGGAACGGATGCTGCGCGTCGCGGACGTAGCGGGCGTTGAGCGAACTTCCACCCGGCAGGTTGAACGCGATGTCGTCTGTCAGCCGCGCCATGCCGCACATCGGCACGATGCAGGTGAATGTGCGCGGAGCCAGCTTGTTCGCCATCAGCGTGACGTTGCCGCCACCCGAACCTCCGGTCGCGAAAATGCGGTCGCTCGCAAACGGCCGTTTCTCCGACCGCAATGAATCGAACACGAAGTGCAACGCCCGCAGCGTGTCGAGCGCCTGCAACCAGCCGAAGTCGTATGGTTCGGGATCGTCGATCGACGCCTGCTTGCCGCTTTGCAGGTAATCGACACAGATCGCGACCACGTCCAACCGTTTCGCCAGCGTCGCCGGGTCCGCCGTTCCAATGCACGCACTGCCGCCCCAGTTGTGCAGGTTGAGCATCAATCCCGTGGTCGCCGCCACATTCGACAGCTTCCCACCGGGGTAATGAATGAAGACCTTGATCTCCCGTGGCCCGGGCTTGAGCGGCCATTCTTGAGCAGCGATGGTGACGGAGCCGTCACGTTCGGACAACGGGGGACGATCTGCGGCTTGGACGGTGAGTGCTCGCCCGACGACAACCAGAACGAGCAGTGCATGGATCATGAAGCTTCGCATGAGCATCTCAGTCCCGAAGGGACGACGTCGTACAGCCGTGGGCGTCAGCACACGGTTGAAGATCGAAGGAACAGGAAAGCCCCGCAGGGGCGACGTCCGTCAACCACTCGCAAGAACGTCGCCCCTGCGGGCTTCAATCTTTAATCTTCCCTGCCAACCAATTTGCGGGTTGACGCCCACGGCTGTACGCCTGCGCCCCTTGGGGGCGGAAGTGGGACTGACATTCCCGTGGCGGCAGACCCATGAATCACGATCACTTCATCGCATCCTTTGGTTTGGACGGAATACGGCTCAACTCCGTCTTCAGAGCCGTGACAAACTTTTCATCCGCCGACATCAGCGTCTTTTGCAGTGCCGCCCTTGCAAACTCATTCTGCGACAGAAAACCGAGTGTTGCCGCAGCGAACACCCGGCGTTTATCTTTCGGATCGGATGCAACTTTAACCACCAATTCGACCGCCCGATCATCTCCTCTCATCGCAAACAATCTGGCAACTGACAAACCAACATAATCAGTGTCGTCCTTCAGCAACGGAATCAATTGTTCTGCCATCTCCTCTTCGTAGTAGTGATACATCAATGCTTCAATCGCGGCGACGCGGTTAGACGGTTGATGGTTGCTTGTCGCCAACTTCAACAGGACTTGTCCCGCACCGGGAGGTTTCAGCGGCAGCATGGCGTGAGTCGCATTACTCACCAATCCAGAAACATCACGATCATTGATGTTGGGGTTCGGAACATGAACCTTGAGTGCTTCCAGCAACGCTGGACCAACATCTGGAGGTGGATTCTGAATCGCGCTGAGGGCATAGACCTTGAATCGAGCTCGTTGAGCATCGCGGTTGACGATCTCTGTGTACCACTCCCTTCTCAATTCCGGGGTGAGCGTGGTCTCACGCACGTGTTTGGCAAAACGCTCAAGCTCTTTCGGTGGGTTGGCCAATTCCGCGTGCCGCTCTTTTGCGAGTGTGACATCCCTGACGACTTGAAACGCCCTTTCACCAATTCCATCAACGATCAAATTGTTCACCCTCGAATTCTCGTTGAGGCGATCAACCAGCAATCGATAGGAACCGGGGGGCAAGTAGACTTGTTCTGAAGGGAGGTAATCCGAGGGGGCCAGAGAAACGATGGTCAATCGAAAATGAGTTGTCACACATTCACCCGGTTTTAGCCGATCAGCACGACCGAGACTTCCGTGCTTCGGAGAGCCATTAGTAACAACAATTGGACGGTCGTTACCATCAGGACCGCGCAGGTAAGCCCGGAACATAGGGTGCTGCTCAAAATGTCCGGGAATGTCTTCTCTCGAGGTATTACACAATTTCATCGAGAAAATAATCGGCGCATCCGCGGGTTGCCTGTCGTTCATTTGAACGACAAGTTTGCACCGCTGCACTGTGTTCTTCTCAGCCTTAACTGGCGGTTGAGGCTGGAGGAAAACCAACGTCAAAAGGAATACTGGCATGGGATGTGGCACCTCCTGCGATTGCACTCAGAGTAGTAACCCCTGCACCACGTTTCCCTCCACATCCGTCAACCGGAAATCCCTTCCCTGGAATCGGAACGTCAGTTTCGTGTGGTCGATGCCAAGGCACCGCAGGATGGTCGCGTTCCAGTCGTGGACGGGGACGGAATCCTTGACGACGTTGTAGCAGTAGTCGTCCGTTTCGCCATGCGTCACGCCGGGCTTGATGCCGCCGCCGGCGGCCCACATTGTGAAGCAGCGGCCGTGGTGGTCGCGTCCGTAGTTGGTCGGCGTGAGTGCTCCCTGGCTGTACGCGGTCCGGCCGAATTCGCCTCCCCAGATGACGAGCGTTTCGTCGAGCAGGCCGCGGGCCTTGAGATCCTTCACGAGCGCGGCGGCAGGTTGGTCCACGTCCTGACACTGGCCGCGTATTTGAGCCGGCAGGCTGCTGTGTTGGTCCCAGCCGCGGTGCATGAGTTGGATGAATCGCACGCCGCGTTCGGCCATTTTTCGAGCGAGCAGGCAGTTGCGAGCGAACCCGCCGTCCACACCGTCGTCCTTGATGCCATACAGGTCGAGCGTCGCTTTCGTCTCGCCCGACAGGTCGGTCAGTTCGGGGACGGACGTCTGCATGCGGAACGCCATTTCATACTGCGCGATCCGCGTGTTGATTTCCGGGTCGCCGAGCGATTCGGCGGCGAGGCGGTTCAAATCGCCAACGCCATCCAGCATGGCGCGTCGCGCGTCGCGATCGATGCCCGGCGGGTTCGACAGGTACAGCACGGGATCGTCACCCGACCGGAACCGCACGCCTTGATGCTGCGACGGCAGGAAGCCCGATCCCCACAGGCGAGAGAAGATCGGCTGATCGGTCTTGTTGCCACTTCCCTGAGAAATCATCACCACGAACGCGGGGAGATTCGTGTTGTCGCTGCCGAGGCCGTAACTCAACCAGGCCCCCAGACTGGGTCGCCCCGGCTGCTGTGCTCCGGTTTGCAGAAACGTGGTGGCGGGGTCGTGGTTGATCGCTTCGGTGTTGAGCGATTTCACGATGGCAATGTCATCGACGACCGTGGCCGTGTGCGGCAGAAGTTCGCTCACCCATCCGCCACTCTTCCCATGCTGAGCAAACTTGAAAATCGACGACGCGATCGGCAGCGACTTCTGTCCGGACGTCATCCCGGTGATCCGTTGCCCCATGCGCACCGACGCGGGCAAATCCTGTCCGTGATATTCCTTGAGCTTCGGCTTGTAGTCGAACAAATCAATGTGTGCCGGTCCGCCCGACATGAACAGATAGATCACCCGCTTGGCCTTCGGCGCGAAATGAGTCGCGCTCAACACACCGCCCGTGCGCGTCGCCCCCCTCTCCCCTTGGGGGAGAGGGGCTGGGGGTGAGGGGTCGCCCGCAAACAGACTCGGATTCAGCAGCGAAGCCAGAGCCGCCGTCCCAATGCCAGTCGCGGTGCGGCCAATCAAATGGCGGCGAGTCATCATCAATTTGAGGTTGGAAAGCGAGTTCATGATCGACAGCTCCGTGGCAGGTTCTAACTCTTGGTCACTGTTTCATCGAGATTGAGGATCGCACTGCCGACCATCGTCCACGCAGCGAGTTCAGCGGCGTCCAGCTTCTCGTTGCGAGGCGATTCGCCGACGGTGAGCAATTTGAGCGCGGCAGGTGCATCCTGTCGGAACCGGACGAGTTGCTGATCGAGCACCCGACGGACGACCGCGAGTTCCTTCGGAGTCGGCACGCGGGCCGTGGTCAATCGGAACGCGAACGTGACCCGCTGGTCGGTCGTCGCGCCTCCTTCCGTCAGGATGCGTTCGGCGAGTTTTCGGGAGGCTTCGACATACGTTGGGTCATTCAGCAGGACGAGCGCTTGCAGCGGCGTATTTGTGCGGGCGCGGCGGACGGTACAGGTCTCGCGATCCGGGGCATCGAACGTCGCCAGGGTTGGCGGTGGACAGGTCCGCTTCCAATACGTGTACATTGTCCGGCGATACAGATCCGCGCCGTGGCTTTGCGTGTACTCTTGAGCCGTCCAGTTCTTTCCGTCAGCTCGCGACGCCAATTCCTCCCACAGACCGGGTGGCTGGTACGGTGACACGCTCGGACCTCCGATTCGTCGGTCGAGGAGACCGCTCACCGCGAGAGCCTGATCGCGGATGAACTCGGCTTGCAGCCGGAAGCGTGGGCCGCGGGCGAGCAGCCGGTTTTCGGGATCGCGGGCGTGGAGCGCTGGGGTCACGATGGATGATTGTCGGTACGTGGCCGAGGTGACGATCAGGTGGAGGATGTGCCGCAGGTCCCAATTTGTAGACCGGTCACTCCGTGACCGGTCATTCGGGTCACGGAGTGACCCGTCTACAAATTCAGATGACAGCCAGTCCAGCAACTCCGGATGACTCGGCGGCTCTCCCTGCGAACCAAAGTCTTCAGCGGTCTTCACGAGACCGGTGCCGAAGAACATCTGCCAGTAGCGATTGACGGTGACTCGGGCGGTCAGCGGGTGCGAGGGGGCGACGAGCCATTGGGCCAGCCCAAGGCGGTTGGCCGGCGCTCCGGCTGGCGGAGGCGGGAACACCGACGGCACGGCGGCAGTGACTTTGTCCCCCGGCTTGTCGTACTGGCCGCGGACCAGCACGAACGTGTCACGCGGTTGCGGCATCTCCTGCATCACCATCGCCGTCGGCACGAGTTTGTCGAGGTCTTCCCGCGCCTGACGTTTCGCGAGCAGTTCATCATTCCACGGTTTGGTGACGGGCGAGACGCTGAATCGGAAATACTTTCGTAGCTCGTCACGTTGTTGGTCAGTCCGCTTGGCCGCTTCGACCGCGAGCGCCTTCGTGACGGCCTCGGGCATGGTCTGGTTGCTGTGAGGTTGGATCGCGGTCGTTGCCGAAACGCGGAACCGTCCCGGTTGGTGACTGCCGTAGGTCGAGTGGAAATCGAATTCGATTTCAAGCGCCGCGTCCGCCGCGAGTACGATCGATTCGGACAATTCGAAAACCGCGGCGTGCGGCTTGCCGACTTCGGGGTGGATCGCCCAGCCCGAGCGTTTCTTGCCGTCGATCGCCTCCTTCACGGGAAAGTCGTTCTGGCTGAAGTCAGCAGACGCATCGCGGAATTTCAACGGCTGCGGTGCCGCGCCCGGCTTGCGGATGGCGGCGCGAACTTCGGTCAGGACCACGTTGCCATTGATCGAACGTCCCGGCCCCTTGCCGGCGAAACTGTCGTGCGGGAGGAGTTCCAATCGAATCGCCGTCACACGATTCGGCAATGACTTCACGGTGACGGCGTACGTTTCTTCGTTCGGATTCGTGCCGGAAGCCAGGAGCGATCCGTCGTCTTGCTTAGTCAGCGTGGCGCCGCCGCGAGATTCGACGAGGCCGGCTGGTGACGACGGCGTGGAAGCGAGTGCTTTGAGACGCTCGCCCTTCACCCCCGGCCCCTCTCCCCCTTCGGGGGCGAGGGGGGAAAGGACGATTGTCTGCCACCGATCGGTCGGCTGCGCGAGTGCGACCTTTTCCCACTCGGCCTGCGTCGCGTCGATCTCAGCGTTCGGTTCGGCTAGCTTGCGTTCGGTGACGGCGATCGCGGTGGCGAGTTCTGCCAGCTTGGTTCGCTGTTCGGCGTTGGGCACTTTCAGCAACGGCATCGCGTTTCCCTTCGAGCCGTCGAGGCCGTTCTCGGGGACGTTGTGGAAGAACGCGAAGAGTTGATAGAAGTCGCGCTGCGTGATCGGGTCGTACTTGTGATCGTGACACTGGGCACAAGCCACCGACAGCCCCAGCCACACAGTCGCCGTGGTGTTGACGCGGTCGACGATGTACGCGGTGTGATATTCCTTGGGGATGGCTCCCCCTTCAAAGTTGATCATGTGGTTGCGGTTGAACCCGCTCGC
>JACRIH010000347.1 GCA_016235885.1 Planctomycetales bacterium
CCCGTCATGGGAGCTTCTGCGCATCGCTGTCGCCGGTCCGGCCGGCCGGCGATTCGCCTCCATGCTGGCGATCGCTTCGTCGTACAGGCTGTTCGGGCTGGTGCGGCTCACGACGTGGATGTTTCCTTTGTACAGGGCGAGCGTGACTTCACCGGTCACGGGTTTTTGTGTCTCGCGATTGAACGCTAGCAGCGAATCCATTTTCGGCACGTACCAGAAACCGTAGTACACCATCTCGGCGACTTCGGGGGCGAGGCGGTTTCGCAGGTGGAGCAGGTCGCGGTCGAGCGTGAGTTCCTCGATGCAGGCGTGCGCCGCGTAGAGCGTCGTCATGCCGGGGGACTCGTACACGCCGCGCGACTTCATGCCGACGAATCGGTTTTCCACCATGTCGATCCGCCCGACACCGTTCCGTCCCGCGATGCGATTCAGATCGGTGACCATCTCCAATGCCGACCGGCGTTGCCCATTCAAGCTGACGGGGACGCCCGATTCGAAACCGATCGTCACTCGCTCCTCAACGTCCGGCGCTTGCTTGGGAGACACGGTCATGCCGAATTCGACGAGGTCGCAGCCGTAAACCGTCGGGTCTTCCAGCTTGCCCGCTTCGTAGCTGATGTGCAGACAGTTTTCATCGGACGAGTACGGCTTCGAGACGGACGCCTTGACCGGGATCTTTTTCTCGGCACAGTACGCGATCATCTCGGTTCGGCCGGGGAACGCCTTCCGATAGCGCTCGATTCGCCACGGCGCGATGATTTTGATGCTGGGATCGAGCGCCTCGGCGGCGAGCTGGAATCGGCACTGGTCGTTCCCCTTCCCGGTGGCTCCGTGGGCGTAGAGCTTCGAGCCGACTTCGCGAGCCACCTGCAAGCAGACTTTCGAAATGAGCGGCCGGGCGATCGACGTGCCCAGCAGGTAGATGCCTTCATACTTGGCCTGGAATTGCAGCACGGGGAACGCAAAGTCGCGGCAGAGTTCTTCGCGGGCGTCCACGATCCGAGCCGACTTGGCTCCGATGTTGCGAGCCTTCGCCAGAGTGGCCTCCCGATCCTCACACGGCTGGCCCAGGTCCACGTACACACAATGTACGTCGTACCCCTCATCCATCAGCCACCCAAGAATCACCGACGTATCCAGCCCGCCACTGTAGGCGAGCACGACTTGCTCTGGCATTTTCAATTTCCGATTTCCGATTTCCGATTGATTTGAATTCCGAGCCGCTGGCTCAGCCGACGCAATTATAGAAGATTGACCGCAAGGCGGAAGTTGGCGGAGGGACTGTCGTTTGTCAGAAGAAGCGGTTTCAAGACCGTAGCCACATTCGCCAGAACGTGGCTACTGCGTCGGCAATGCTTTTTTTGGCTTGAGCGGCAAGGCGCTAGCCGCCGGTCTTCCACGAGTTACCGGCGGCTAGCGCCTTGCCGCTCACCCAGCGAACCCCAATTCTCAGCTTTGACGACGCACTACGACGAATACGCGATTCGAAAAAACTACGAGTCAACCCGGCGGACACGGAAATGCGGACGCGAGTTTGGTCTCTACACTCCACCGTCGACCAACGTCCGCGGCACACCGATGTCGATCACATGGACCTGGCCCGTGAATTTGGAGGCACCGGGGGCGACGAAACCGAGCTTGGGAGCGACGAATGTTGCCGTGTGATCGGCTTCGACACACGGACCGAGCGGGTGGCCGGTGTCGCAATCCAAGCCGGACGGAAGGTCAACCGCGAAGACTTTCACGCCGCGAGCGTGAACTGCATTGATCGCATTGATCGCCGTGACGTAGGGTTCGCGAATGTCGCCCCGCGTGCCAGTGCCGAGCAGGGCATCGACGATCCAGTCGGCTGCCGCCAGTTCGCGGGCGAGTTCCGTCGCGTCCGGCGTGGCACTGAGCAGACGAAGGTCGAACTTCGCCGCTTGCAGAACGCGGAGGTTGATCGCGGCGTCGCCTGTGACATCCGCCGGTTCGCAAAACAACAACACGCGAGTCGCCACGCCGTGGAGATCGAGATGCCGGGCGATCACAAATCCATCGCCGCCGTTGTTTCCCTTGCCGCAACAAATCACGACCGGACCGCGCATGCCCAGCCGTAACAACAACTCAGCCGCTCCGCGTCCAGCGTTCTCCATGAGTACCACGCCCGGCAACCCCAACTCGGCGATAGCTCGCCGGTCGATGTCCCGCACGGCGTCGCGGCTGAGCGGAGTCATGTCGTGTCCTTCCGGGGCGTGTTACGGGGTCGGGAGTTTTTTTTTCAGGTCGCAAGACACGGGTCACACCAGCGGTAGTCGCTCGCTTGCGACCTGAAAAAGACTCCCGACCCTTACTGTTTGCAAGTCAGTTTTCCAGCAGCTTGGCAAGGATCGTTTGGACCGCGCTGTCCCACGCATCTTGCCCGTGGACGATTCTGGCTCCGATTTCGACGGCCCACAAGGGACGGCCGCCGAGGTGGTCGCGGCGGAGTTTGACCAAATCTTTCTGTGTCACGACGACAGCGGTGGCGGATGATGCTTCGACCCAGCGGCTGAGTTCTGTCTCGTCGGTCGATGTGAAATCGTGGTGATCCGGGAACGCGCGGGTGTCGCGAATGTCGAACTGTTCACGCGCCAGCATGGCGAAAAATGCGGCGGGATGGCCGATGCCGCAGAACGCGACGACGGATTGGTGGCGGAGCGATGTGAGATCGGTCGTCTGACCTGATGCGTTGATCAGCCGGAGGGGGGGGAACCCGAGGTCAATCACCGGCAGGTCCGAGCGAACTGCCGCGACGCGCTCCCGGATGGCGGCAGTTTGCTCGGGCGAAGCCTGATCGACGCGCGTGATGGCGAC
Organism: Planctomycetales bacterium; assembly: GCA_016235885.1. Classification (GTDB taxonomy): domain Bacteria; phylum Planctomycetota; class Planctomycetia; order Planctomycetales; family Planctomycetaceae; genus JACRIH01. Next base: position 2,836 of record JACRIH010000347.1, read on the forward strand.
AAGGTGGGCACGTCGCAGCGACGAAATTGGCTCACGCAGCAAGCCGCGTGGCAGCAGGTGGCCGTGTCCCCACGGATTCAGGGCGTCGATCAACACGATGTCCAAGTCGCGGTGCAACCGGCGGTGCTGAAAGCCATCGTCGAGGATGATGAGTTGGGCGTGCAGCTCGGCCTGCGCCTTGCGGGCCGACGCGACACGGTCGGGTTGCTGGAGATGCGGAACTCCAGGGCAGAGTTGTGCGAGCACGAGCGCTTCGTCGTTTGGTGAGCCATCCACCGCACGATAGCCGCGGCTGACGAAGGCGACTGACACGCCGCGATCGGCAAACCAGCGAGCCACGAAAGCGGCAAACGGCGTCTTGCCCGTGCCGCCCGTGGTCAGGTTGCCGATGCTCACCACCGGCACACGAACGCCGTGAGCGCGGCGAAGGCCGACATCGAACATCAGATTCCGCAACGTCACGCCGCCACGATAAATCCACGAGCCAACCCGCAACGCCGCACGTTGCAGATCGGCCGCCAAGCCGACTCGCTGCCCAGAGATCAATGCGAGAAAATCGGCTTCGGTCATGGTCGCTGGCAAAAAAGTCTTAGTACTACTGCGCACCTTGTAGCTGAATTCGCAAGAATTCAGATTGCGTTCAGATTGCGGCACAGCCTGAATTCTTGCGAATTCAGCTACAGGACGATCGAAGGTGCGCTGTAGTATTAGGAACTCTCCGCTTCGGTGGACAGGGTTGGAGCGACGTGAGCGTGGACCTGCGCTCCCGGCGACTCGTCGCCACCGTCGGGTCGAATCCACGCGACACGCGTACAACCGCACAATCCCAGGACGGCGCTGAGGCAAACCGAGCCGTAGGCCAGCATCAGATCGGCCGCCGTGTTTCCCACCACGGATCGACCGGTGAACAGACCCAGGGCGAGCAAGCCGCCGAGGAGCAGGCCGACCAGCGGATCACGGCGTCGCTCCATGAAGTCGATCGCGCAAGCCAGCACCGCGAACGACACCACCGCGAAGTGGTACTTGCTGCTGTGTGGGGCAATCAACACCATGGCGCAGGCGACGGCCGCGCCCTCCACCAATCGCCGAAACGGAAGGTCGTCGCCCCGCGAGGTCAAGACGTGCCGGCGAGGTGCGAGCACTGTCGCGCCCACCAATAGCAACACCAGGGATTGGGCGCCGGCCACCGCGAGGCGACGCACCTCCGGGGACAATAGGATCAGCGGGACATCAAACGGCAACCCGACCTCCGGAGGCGTGGGTGTGGTCAATCGCGTGACAAGTGACGAGAGATTCTGGCTGAGCACACTCCACTTCGGCCACAGTCCCCCTCCTGCCACGGACGGGTCCGAGGCGTGCAACGCCAATCGAACCCAGCGCTCCAACTGTGTCGGGCCGGAATGAATGGGAAACAGCAGATCAGGAAGCAACGACAAAGCGGCTCCCGTGCCGATCATCGCCAGGGCGGCTCGCCAGCGGCGTTGAATGAGCAACACGGGCAGAAACAAAATGGGCATCACCTTCAGCGCGGCGGCCGCACCCAATGCCGCCCCCGCCCAAGCTTCACGGCGTCGACCGCCCAGCAGGATGCCCGCCAGTGTGGCCGCTGCGACCAGCAGATCGTGCGATTGGTTTTCCAGCGGCGAGATCAAATGTTTGAACGAGATGATGACTGCGACAGCGATCGCCATGAGACGCGTCCGCCGCTGAAACGGATCGAGCGACGAGGGGAGTACGATTTGCGATGTCATCCACGCCATGCCAGTCAACAGCGCCGCCTGGATTCCGATCCAAGTCAACCGCGCCACCACGAGCGGCAACCACGTGAGGGGCACGACTGGCAATGCGAGCACCGGGGGATAAACCCAATTGCCAAACATCGCCTCACCGTCGCGCAGGCGCCGCGCCGCTTCGAGATAACACACGGTCAACTCAGTTGACTCGCGAAGGGCGAAGATCGGAATCATTACGCCCCACAGCACCACGAAGGCCAGGCACCACGTTCCGAATGATCGCCGACGCTCACCCACGTCTCACACTCCTTTTGACGGGACACCAGCTCGAAACGGCCACTGAGCCACCCACAACTCCGCGCGCAGCCCGATCCCCTCGAGACCTCGCTTCCGGCTGGCGATCACTTCGTGGGCGAATTGTTCCATCGCGGGACCGATATGCTTCGTGCAAAGAAGCGAGTGGGATGAGAGGCAAGATTCGCGTTGGCTCACAGACGCCGATAACAGTCTCGGCGATGCCGGACTATAGTGGATCACCACCTCAACGCGATTCGGATCGAATCCGTAAATGATGCGAAAGTCGCCCACGTGAACGCGATGCAGTCCCTCGGCCCCTTCCAGCTTCAGTGACCCGCGAGGCAACGGCTCGGTCTGAAGCTCTTCGATCTTCCGCCAGACGCGAGCGACGACCGACTGCGGCAAGGCTCGCAGGTCTTTCTCGACGGACGGCTTGAGGATGACCTTAAAGGACGCCATTTTTCTTCAGCCGCCGTTTCATGTCCTCAAGGCTGACCGGCTTCTCAGGCCGCCGCTCCGCGACAACCGCCAAGTCGTGCAAGTCCTCCATCAATTTTTCGTACTGCTAGAGCGACAAAATCACGCCGGTCTTCTTCCCGCGTGCGTCCACGACGAATTGTTCTTGAACGACCATGACTCACTTGCCTGTTCTTTGTGAACGCGATGGAAAATGGACACGTCCACTTTCCCATCGCCGGTTCTCTGGAGTTTTCGGGAATTGGTTCCAACCAGCTTCTTTCACGTCTCACCCGCAGGCGGACTGTACCAGTTTTCGATTTGCAGCCCAGAGACTCGAATGAACTCGCGTGTGTTGGCAGTCACGAGTATTAAACCACACGATCGAGCTTGTCCCGCCAAGAGCACATCGTATGGCCCAATCGGTTGTCCTTGCTGTTCCAAAGTGGCACGAATGTTCGCGGCGTGAGCAGCGGCGGCATCGTCGAAAGGAAGTTCATGGACGGTGTTCAACAGCAGTTGAACCTTGGCCCTCTCTTTGGTCGGGTCCGAGCATTTTTCGATGCCCGTGAAGAGTTCATAGCTGGTGATCGACGAGATCGCGCATTCGTCCGGTGAGACCGCGGCCATCCGCTGAGTCACTTGCGGATGCTTCCGCATGACGGCGATGCACATGTTCGTGTCGAGCAAATAACGCATCATGACAACCGATCAACTGAGCGTCGGAGCGGGCGGCATTTCGCCTTGCGGTGGCCGAGCAAATGCGGGATCGGTGATGTGAATCGCCTCGAAGAAATCCAGCGGCCAAGTCGTTGTCTTGAGCGGTTCGAGAACCACGGCCTGCCCGTCCCTGCGAATCGAAACCGTCGCAGACGCGAAACGAAACTCCTCCGGCAGCCGAACCGCCTGAGTGCCATCAAGCTCGATGATTTGTGCTGTGGTCATCGCGAGTCCTCAACTTGTGCTGCTGGGTGAAGAAAATTGGACCTGTCCCCTTGAACTCTCCCTTGAACTCTCCCTTGAACAATCATGACTCACCTCAGAATGCCTTCGATGAGGAATTCCTCGAACGACTCAGCCATCGTGTGGATACCGCCAAAGTTGTGGTCTTCCACCAGTATCTTGCCACTTGGTTGGTGAATACCAAACGGATTGCCAACGCCATCCCAACCGATGACGAAAACATTTGTCATTGTCCAGCCACGAGGTGGGCCAAATTCTTTTCGAAACTTCCTGTGTGATTCAAAAAGCTCCTCAATGCCATCGACCCACTCAGAGCCAACGGCCCCACCGCCAAACTCGCTGAGGAATAGACGAAACTCGGTCGGAACATGTTCAAATTCTGACTCGAATCTTATCAACTGATCTTCGGAAGCCGGACGGTATCGAATGCTCTCTGGCTTCGCCTTCCATGCAGTTAGCAGAGCTTGGTGAATCGCTTCATTCATGGCCGCATCAAATCTCAATTGGCTCATCCCAGTTCCGCCATCCGTTTGCAGATGGCGTCGGCCATTTCGCGGGTGCCGACGGCGGTGGGGTCGTTGCGGTCGGGCTTCATGTCGTAGGTGACGTGTTTGCCTTCTTCGATGATGCTGGCGACGGCTCGTTCGAGCTTCGCGGCGGCGGCGGCTTCGCCCATGTGTTCCAGCATCAGCTTACCGGAGAGGATGAGTGCGGTCGGGTTGACCTTGTTCTGGCCTTTGTACTTCGGGGCCGAGCCGTGAGTCGCTTCGAAGATCGCCGAGTCCGGGCCGATGTTCGCGCCGGGAGCGACTCCCAAGCCGCCGACGAGGCCGGCGCACAGGTCGCTGAGAATGTCGCCGTACAAGTTGCCCATCACCAGCACGTCGTAGTTCTCCGGCTTCTGAACCAACTGCATGCACATGTTGTCCACGAGCCGCTCGATGTAGTTGACGCCCGCCGCGCTGGGGACTTTGCCCGCGAGCGTCGGATCGGCTTGCACTCCGGACGCGAGCTTCGGGTCTTCGTATTTCGCACCGAATGCTGTCGCGACAGCGCGAGTCTGATCGTACCACAGGCCGTCGGTGAACTTCATGATGTTCGCTTTGCAGATCGACGTGACCGACTTGCGGCCGTACTTCACGGCGTAGTCGAACGCGTAGCGAGCGATGTTCCGGCAGCCCTCGACCGACATCGGCTTGATGCTGACACCGGTCGTGGTCACGCCGGATTTGATCTTCTTGCCCGTCGAAGCGGCATTGATGAAGCCGATCAGTTCAACGGTCTTCGGGTCACCGGCTTGGAACTCGACGCCAGCGTACAGGTCTTCGGTGTTCTCGCGGACGATGACCAGATCGACCTTCGTCTTTTCGAAATAGGACCTGACCCCTTTATAAGTCTTGCACGGTCGCACGCAGGCGTAGAGGCCGAGTTCCTGTCGCAGCGCGACATTGACCGATCGGAATCCCTTGCCGATCGGTGTGGTAATCGGAGCCTTCAGTGCGACTTTGTTGGCTCGCACCGACGCGAAGACCGAATCGGGGATTTTCCCCTGAGCCTCAATGACTTCGATGCCGCACTCTTGAACATCCCACTGGATTTTGACTCCCGTGCCGTCGATGCATTTGCGGGTGGCTTCCGCCAATTCGGGGCCGGTTCCATCTCCGGGGATGAGCGTGACGTGGTGCATGGTGGTGAAAAGCTGAGGGTTGAGGGTTGACGAAAAAGTCGCTATCCAATGAGTGCGCGGACGGTATCAGATGCCCTTGGGGCTTTCAACTCGCGGGAAATCTGAAGCCGGACGTGTAGTCCAGAGGCCTGATTGATTTGTTCAAATGCAACGAATCCACCGGGCCACAAGGGTTCGGGCTGCGGTTCCGTCAAACTTGGAAAGAGGTTCGATCGTCATGCAATTCCTCCGCAACTACATGGAACGGCATCAACACCCCGGCAACCAGCTCTTTCATCTCGTTGGGTTGCCGGTCACGTTCGCGTTGCCTGTGGTGTGGCTGATCCAGCAGCGGCCGTGGTGGTGGGCGCTGGGGGCCTTTGTCGTGGGTTACGTTCTGCAATTCGCCGGGCACGCGATCGAGGGGAACGACGCCGGGGAAATGATCCTCGTGAAAAAAATGCTGGGCCGGCCGTACCTTGCCGTGGTCCCGCGCCGCGAGAAATCGCGTGGAGTGGCAGATTCCGCTGGCTCGTCCCCTGAGTCCGGCGATGAATCGCCTCGATGAACCATGTTCGGCAGGGTCAAAGATTCAAACTTTGCCCCCTGGTCCGCCGATAATGACGGTGCTGTCTTGCACGGAGACTCCGTTGATGACGGTTGCACCGGTCGTCACGAGTTTCTGTCTGGCCAACTCAGATCGCGGAGTTGCGATTGAAAATTGCCTGAAGGGGGCCGCGCGCAGCGGTTCGTCTGGACATTCGACGACAGGGAGGTTCCATGCGCAAGGATCGCTGGAAGAAGTTGGTGACATGGATGCTCGCCGGTTCAATGTTCACCGGTTGCATGGGGAGCGACAAGCGCCTGCGGTATCTGGGCGACGCCGACCTGAGCTACTACAAGGACTACGCCACGGCAATCGAGTACCCGTGCGTGGACGAACCGACGTCAGACAAGGTCAGCGGTGCGGTCAAGCCGCGCACGATTCGCGACCGGAGTCATGACGAGATTTGGGACTTGTCGCTGACCGAGGCGATTCACACCTCGCTGGCCAACAACAAGATTGTCCGCACGCGCAGTGATTTTCTGTCGCCCGGAAGCCAGATCTTTTCCAACCCGGACGGCGTGCAGTCGGTCTATGACCCGGCGATTCGCGAATCGGGCGTGTTGTTCGGCAACCGCGGCGTCGAATCGGCATTGGCCGCGTTCGACACGCAGTGGACCACCCGCATGCTGTGGAGCGGAGACGAAAAAGTTTCCAACGGAAACTTCGGCGTTGGACCGCTCGGCGAACAGGTGACCGATCAGGCGGACTTCAGCACGCAACTGCAAAAAGTCACGGCGTATGGTGCCACGATGAGTGTGGCTCATGCCTGGCAGTACACGCAGAGCAACTCGTTCTTCCGCACGTTCCCGTCGGCCTATGATGGGGCGGTGAATTTTGATTACCGGCATCCGTTGTGGGCTGGTGCAGGGACGGAATTCACCCGCATTGCCGGGCCAGTCGGAACCAACATCGCCGGTGTGAGCGGCGTGAATCAGGGTGTGCTGATTGCCCGCATCAACACCGACATCTCGATCGTGGACTTCGAGGCGCAAGTCCGCAACATGGTCAAGGATGTCGAGGACGTGTACTGGGATCTGTATCTCGCGTACCGAACTTACGACAGCGAAATTGTTGCCCGGAACAGTGCGTTGCAGACGTGGCGCGAGGTCAAGGCGAAGTCGGACATTGGCGGCGCGGGTGGCGGTGCGGCCGACGAAGCACAATCTCGTGAGGCATATTTCGACGCCCGGTCTCGCGCCGAAAACTCGTTGCAAGGTCTCTACAACACCGAAATCCAATTGCGACGCTTGATCGGCCTGCCTGTGAACGACGGCCGGGTGATCCGCCCAGCGGACGAGCCAGTCACTGCCGAGTTCGTGCCGGTGTGGTACGTGTGTCTGGCGGAATCCATGACGCGCCGCGAAGAATTGCGACGGCAGAAATGGAACATCAAGAGCCTGGAATTACAGCTCGTCGCGGCCGAGAACCTGACGAATCCGCGATTGGACTTCACCTACAACTACCACTTGAACGGATTTGGAGATCGGTTGTACAGCCGCAGCGCGGATAACAGCGGCGCTCCGTTCAACAGCGCTTACACCGCGTTGCTCCGTTCTCAGCAAACCGGTTGGAATACCGGGTTCGAGTTCTCCATGCCGCTCGGTTTCCGCAACGCGCACGCTCAAGTGCGCAACGTGGAATTGCGGATGGCGAAGGCTCGCGAGGTGCTCGCGGTTCAGGAACTCGAAATCAGTCACGAGTTGGCGAATGCGTTTCAGAATCTCGACTCGGGCTACGTGATCGCGCAGACGAATTTCAATCGTCGCCGCGCAGCCGAACGGCAGTTGCAGGCCTTCGACGCGGAATACAAGACCGGCCGCAAGACGTTGGACTTGCTCTTGCAGGCTCAAACGAGACTGGCCAACTCGGAGATCGCGTACTACCGGAGCCTGATCCAGTACAACAAATCCATCACCGATATTCACTATCGCAAGGGGACGCTGCTCGAATTCAACAACGTCCACCTCTCAGAAGGTGAATGGTCGCCGAATGCGTACAACGACGCACTGCGTCGCTCATGGGCTAGAAGTCACGCTTGGGACGCCGATCACAAGGAACAGCAACCGGGGGCATTCGTCACCGGTGAGGACTTCGGATCAGTGCATCTCGACAGCGGCGTGGGCGGCGCCCCAATGTACGATTCGCCCACGTCCGGTCAGCCAGGTGTTCAGGTTCCAACACCGGTGAATGACCCGACACCAGTGGCTCCTCCGGAGTAACGTTCAGGCAACACCGTGTCCTCAATTGGACGCAAATGATTCGAAGGCGACTTCCGCATCTGGCGGAGTCGCCTTCGTCGTTGTCTGGCATGTCGTCAGCGTTCAGCGATGTCCCGGTGATTCGACGAACAGGGACGATCGGTGACCGGGAATCCGTTACGCGATAACTCTCCCAATTCGGGCTCTCCGCCAGTCGTGTTGAAAACGAACTTGTGAGCCGCAAGGCGCTAGCCGCGGGTCGATAAAACAACCCGCGGCTAGCGCCTTGCGGCTCA
>JACRIH010000030.1 GCA_016235885.1 Planctomycetales bacterium
CTGGGAGCGAGTCAAACCAGACTTGGTGAGACATCAGTTTTCAAACTTGCAGCGGATCAGTTCAACTTCTCGCGACGGCAGCATACCATCTCCGCCACCAAGTCCGATCGTGGGGTCACGCAATTCATGGGGACATCTCTCACTCAATTCGTTCGGCATCTCACCGACAGCGGCTTGATGTCCGTTGAAGACATCGCCGCCGCTCGGTCGCGGCAGCCGGACGACACACAGGAATTCGCTCGCGAACTTGTCCGACAGAAAAAGCTCACGCGGTTTCAGGCCGAACAAATCTATCTCGGCAAGGGACAGTCGCTGGTGCTGGGGAACTACGTCATCCTCGACCGACTCGGCGAGGGGGGCATGGGGATGGTGTTCAAAGCCGAACACAAACGGATGAAGCGGCTGGTCGCGCTGAAAGTTGTCACGACCTCCAAACTCGATTCGCCGGACGCTGTGAGACGGTTTCGTCGCGAAGTCGAAGCGGCGGCCAAGCTGTCGCACCCCAACATCGTCGCCGCGCATGATGCCGATGAGGCGAAGGGGGCTCATTTTCTGGTCATGGAGTTCGTCGATGGTGACAACCTGTCGCATCTGGTGAAAACGCACGGCCCATTGCCGGTTGAGTGGGCGGTCGATTGCATCGTGCAGGCGGCCCGTGGACTTGCTCACGCACATACTCAGGGAGTCATCCACCGCGACATCAAGCCTTCCAACTTGATGCTCGACAAACAGGGCAACGTGAAAATCCTCGACATGGGACTGGCCCGGTTGAACGAGTCCAAATCGGGTGGCCACACCGACGCGCTGACCGATTCGGACAGCATTTTCGGGACGGTGGACTACATGTCTCCCGAACAGGCGCTCAACACCAAGCGAGCCGACCGGCCAGCCGACATCTACAGTCTGGGGGTCACTCTGTTTTTCCTCGTGACCGGCAATGCTCCCTTCACGGGGGGAACGGCGATGGAAAAACTGGTCGCTCACCGTGAGCAACCAATCCCATCGCTCGCCGATGCCGTCTTGCAAAGTAGCCACCTCGCTCCGCTAGATGATGGCCAATCGCCACTTAGTCCCGGCACGCAGTTTCCGGCTTCGATTGCCGATGACCGTTCGGCTTCCGTCTCGCGGAGCGAGACGGCTACGGGTTTGCTTGCCGAACTCAATGCCGTGTTTCAGAAGATGGTCGCGAAAAACCCGAACGAGCGGCAGGCGTCGATGACTGACGTGATCGCCGATCTGCAACGCTGCGTCGGCACACCCACGACCACGGCGCATGCGAACGCCCTCCGCGAGAGACTGGCATTGTCCGAACAGACTGCCTACGGCGAGTTCCACGCGCCTTTGATCACGAAATCCGACTCTAGCGCGGGACCGGCGAACAAAGGGTCCGCGTGGACGACTGACGAAGCAGAACTCCCACCGACAGCCGTCGTCCCTTCGAACTTGTCGGACACCGACCCAACCTCTCGGATGCCCGTCGGGCTGACCACGACCGATTCCGAAAGTAATACGTTGCTGGAGGCACCCCCGCCGATCAACTGGACCAAATTTCTCATCGGTTCGCTCGCGGTCTTGATTCTCGTCGCCATCGGACTGAAGCTGATCGACGGCGGGCCGACAGGCGAAAATGAATCGAAGAAGCGCATCTCGACCGTGCCGGCTTCGGCAACACAAGGCGATCACAAACTCGCCCAGCAGGCGGTGGAAAAACCGTCTGACCTCGCGCCCGGAGATCGGCAGGTCGATCTGATTCCCCTCATGGGCACGATTGTCTTTGGCGATGGCCGGTTGGGCGATGTTCACGTGGACGGCGATATGATGACGCTCGACGCCACCGGCCGCTCGCCTCAACTTTGGCTCAATTTCCCCGACGTCGCCGGAGAACACGTCACCATCCGCACGCAATTCCGCGTCGCGTCAACTTCCAAAGAGGGTTATGTCAAGCTGGTGTTCATGTCGTCGCCTGAGGTTTACGGGCTGTTCGGTAATGACCGCAAACACCGGTTCAAGATCGCGCCCGCAGAAGACGACACCCTCTCGGTGGAGGCTCCGGCATCAATCGATACGGGACGAGAATTCACAGATCTGGCGTTCGTCGTCTCGGGCGACAAGCTGCAACTGCTGGTGGACGGCAAGCAGGTGCTCGAAGCGCCGCGCCTCCACGGCGAGCGAGCATACATCGCCATCGCGGTCGGAGCTTGGCGTTGCGAGTTCAAGCAGCCGCGAGTCATCATCCACTCGCAGCCGTTGCCCGAAGGGAAGGAAGTCAGGCCGCAGTCGCCGGCGCATCCGTAGGAAAGGGCGGGAAATAACTTCCCGAATTCAAATCAGCCGGAACGCGCAAGCGGCCGGTTAAGCAGTTCGTGAAGAACCGGACGGCACCATTACTGATGGCGCGCATTTGGGCCGGAGTTGAAGCTCAACCAGACGCTTACGGCACGCTCGTGTGCGTCAGTATCGCGACTTGATCGCCTCGAAGTTTCTGTTCGACAATTGTTGTTCGCCATTCCAGCGGTACGCGCAGAGCATCCCGCCCTTGGCGACGCTGTAATCAACGCATGCTACGTTGGGGGCGAGAATCTCCGGTGGTCCTTCCCGCAACCAATAGTGGCCGAAGAAGACGGGCAAGGCCGTGCTCGGATATGGTTTTGCACCCATTGTTTCCGTAGGGATGAGATCTTCCGGAATCTTGCCCTCGGTTTCAAAAGCGTATTCGCGAATCGTTCTTCCCTCGGGCGATTCGTACCACCGGACGCGCACGTCGTGTCGCTTGTTGCCGTCCTTGTCGAGAAAAAACGCGCCCCCCGGCAGCTTCGCTTCCTTGCCTTTGAGCACGTCTTCCACGGCCTGATAAAGCTTGGTGGGTCGGTCCTTGATCGTTGCTTCACGCAGAAAGTCCGGAGAAAATCCGCCAAACTTGGCGAGACCGGCCTCGATGGTGTCGATGCCCTCGCGGTCCCAACAGGCATGCACAACGCGCAGTCCATCCCGCTCCCATGCCACCGGAAGTGACTTGAACCATTCGACGAACTCCGCCAATTCCTTCGGTTGCAATTGGTTCAATGTGGCTTCATGCTGATTCTTGTTTTTGGAGCTGTGCTCGCGAAAGTGTTGTCCGGGGCTGCCGGGGATTTCCGTATGGTATGCGATCGCGTTGAACTCGTGGTTGCCCATCACTGCGAACGCTGCTCGTTGGTCGATCATGGGGCGCACAATGTGAAGCACTTCTCGAATCTGCAACCCTCGGTCAATGAAATCGCCGACGAAGAATGCCTTTCGGCTCGGATGCGAAAAGTACCCTTGGCGGTCGTTGTAACCGAGTCGCCGCAGCAGTTCGGTCAGTTCGTCCGCGTGTCCGTGGATGTCGCCGATCAAGTCATACATGGGAGTACAGGACTACTTTCGATTGGCCGGTGTGGGCATCAGTCTGTTGGTGCGGTGGGCAGCGTAAATGCGTTCCGGCTGATTTCGAAAACCACTTCGGGAAGTAATCTAGTGCTTGCTCCGTAGATTCGACTTCACCGACGAGACGCGCCAGCTTACTTCGCCGTCGCGGTCAACCTCACCGAGCGGTCCTTCGCTTGGGCGTCGATCTCGATCGGAATCGACCAAGCCGACGTCTGCACCTTGCACAGCCCGCCGGTTCCTTCGCGGCAGTAGGAAAACGTCAGCGTCAGTTTGAGATCCGTCTTGCCCGACGCCTTGGCCATCGGAATCGGCACCGTGATGGATGTGCCATCACCGTCAACGTCGATCTTTTTGCGAGCGTCCAGGTGCTTCGGATCGATCACGTCCTGCGAACCGACTGCCGCAAGCTGATAACTCACCGGAGCCAGCTTGTTCAGTTTGAAGCCGTCGGGGAGGTTGAGGGCGATCTCGAATGACAGCGTGTCACCCGCCGCGATGCGTTGCGGGTCAACTTTGACCACGTTTTTTCCTGCATCGTCGGCCGTGGATGATTTCGGCGGCTTCGGGGGCGTGACGCCATCGAGCGCCAATTTGGAAACCTTGCCGGATTTCAAATCCACCACGCGGATCAGGTGGTTGTTTGTGTCGGCCACGTACAACTTGTTCGCTTTCGGCGCGAAGGCCAATCCGGCTGGCTCCGAGAACCGTGGCGGATCGTCGCGGTCGCCCGCTTCGCGGTCGCCGAGAAACGTCTTCGATTCCTTTTTGTCGAGCGACACCTGCTTGATCTTGTGGTTGTAGCTGTCCGCGACAAATAGCGATCCCGCGTGGTACGCGATCCCCAGCGGATGCTGGAGCCGCGCGGCATCTCCCACGCCGTCCTTGTCGCCGAATTCGAACAGGCACCGGCCGCGCGGCAGGTTGGATGTGCCGACAATTGTTTCCACTTCGCCCTTGCCTCCCAGCGGCGCTTTGCGAACCGACGACCCCTCGCTGTCCACCCAGTACAAAAACTTCCCGTCGGTGGTGATGCCCGACGGCTGAGCCAACGCCGCGCGACGCAGATCGTCGTCCAGAATGTCCTCGCGACCGGAGCCGGCGTACACCTTGAGTTCGTTCGTCGGCAGATCGAGCGTCCAAATCTGATGCGGCCCAGCCATCGCGATGTACAGCACGCCGTTCACATGCACGAGATCCCACGGACTGTTGAGCGACACCGACAACGCCTTGCCGCCGCCAGCGCGCACGCGGTCCTGCTCGCCCGTTCCGGCAGCAGTTGCAACAACTTTTTTCCCGAGGTCCACGCGGCGGATCAGATGATTCTCGGTGTCCGCGACGTAGAGATTGTCGCCGACGAGTTCGATTCCCTGCGGATGATCGAACGTCGCTGTTGAAAAACCTCCGTCCGCTTTGCCGATGGCCCCGCTCCCGATGACATCCACCAGCTTGCCCGCCAGCGTGGTGACGACGATGCGGTTGTGATTGCTGTCTGAAATGAACAGCCGATCGTGCTCCTCGTCAACGAGCAGTTTGCCGGGGAACCGCAGCGGCGTCGGTTCGGTCACGCGGTCCCGTTCGAGCACGAATTTCACGGGCGATTCGTCCAGCGTCCCTTTTGCCCGGTGATAATCGACGACCTTGCCGATCACCAAGTCGAGCAGTTCGCGTTGCCCTTCGCTGGACGTGTACCCACAGACTTGTCCCTCCGGGTCGATCAGCACGAAGGTCGGCCAGGCGTGGACATCGAACTTCTGCCAGACCGTCATCTGCGAATCGTTGATGACCGGGTGAACGATTTCATACCGCATGATCGCCTTGCGAATCGCGTCCGATTCCTTCTCGTTGTCGAACTTCGCCGAATGGACGCCGATCACGACGATCTGCTTGGCATATTTTTCTTCGAGAAACTTCAGGTCGGGCAGGACGTGCATGCAGTTGATGCAGCAGTACGTCCAGAAGTCCAGCAACACGATCTTGCCACGCAAGTCTTTCAGTGTGATCTCGCCCGACGTGTTGAGCCACTCCGTCCCGCCGTCCAAACTCGGAGCCGGAAACCGTTTTGGAAACGGATTCTCCGGCAGCACCTTTGGTCCCGGCTGGGCTTCTTTCTCCGGCTCAGCTTCTTTCTTCGCACCGGATTTCGCGGGCGCGGACTTTTTTTCCTTCGCCGGTTTCTCTTGCGCCGAGATGGATGCCGCAGCAAAGATCAACGCCACCACGAAAGTGAAAATAGATATCGGAAGTTTGTTCATGCTCGCAAACCTTTTGGTGATGCACTGCTGCCTGACGTCCTGTCCAACGGGACGGTAGAATACTCCGCGTCCAGAAAGTTCCGCAAGCAGCAACGTAGCCCGGTCACTCCGAGTGCGAAGTACTTCGGCGAACCGGGCGGCGTCAGCCCCCCGGTCTATTGCGACCGACACGAATCACC
>JACRIH010000349.1 GCA_016235885.1 Planctomycetales bacterium
CCAGCAGGCAACCAGCGCCCTGCCCAAGGTTCTGGAAACTTCGCAGCATCTGCACGCCCATGAACCCCATCAGCAAGAGGCCCCACGGAAGAAAGCACAGGAGTCCTAGAACGGCACCGCCTGCCTCTTGTCCACCAAACAGATACGCAAGCGGCCAGGCGATGGCCGAGGTCGTCACAGTCCCCATGAAGTAGCAGACGAAGGGATTGACCTGGCGACTCTCCGTCGACTTCACAGCTTTTTTCCGACCGGACTTCGTCTTGGGTTTGTCGGAGTTTGAAACTGTCGGTACGTTCTTTGGAGTGCCTCGACGACAGGGTGTGTCCGACGATTTCGCAAATTCGCTCGTGCAACCGCATCGCTGACAGACGCCGTTGTCCAGAAGGTGGCCGTTGAATTCCTCAACAGCCGAGCCACTTTGCTCATATCGCAGCAAAGCTGAGAAGTCGTCGTCGGGCGGTGACTCTTTTGTTGGAGACGAATCTGCCGCGTCGGTGGGACTTGCAGATGGATCCGGAACTCTGATGACGAACTTGCAGTGCGGACAGCGGACTTTCTTTCCGCGATGTGCATCAGAGACAGCGACTCGCTCATGACACTGTGGACAGTGAAGTTGAAGTTTTGGCGAGTCTGCCATTCGATTCTCCTACGGCAACGGTCGCTGGTACCATCGCGCTCGATGGACACGATCATCACCGTCATTCCACCCCGGAATTCCGATTAGACGACATCCTCATGCTCATGCCTCAATGAAACGCCAAACCGAAGGTTCATCCGACAGCCGCTTGCCTGTCGAGCCCGTCGAGAGCTAGACTCGTCGCTATCAACTGGCTCAAAGAATGAAGCCATTTGATGATGTGGAGGAAAAAGTGTCCAGCGAACACCAACTGTCGAACCTCGAAGGCTCTCCCTCTGCGCCCGGTTCGGTCAGCCGAAACGTGGCTGCGGTGAAAGCCGGTGACCCACGGGCGCTGGCGGACCTTTGGAATCGGTACTATCCCGCGCTGTTGAACAAGGCACGCAGTCGCTTGAGCGACGCGGGGATTCGCGTGGCTGACGAAGAAGACGTGGTGGCAGCGGCGTTCGATGCGTTTTACCGCGCGGCCAGCCAGGGACATTACCCGGATCTCCTGGACCGCAACGCACTGTGGCGCGTGCTGCTCACGATCACGGCGAACAAGGCGTTGGATTTGATCCGGAGCGAAAAGTGTGAGGTCCGTGGCGGTGGGCGCGTGCTGGGAGAATCGGCTCTCGGTGGAGCCGACAGCTTCGAATCGGATGCTGGTTTCCGGAATCTCATCAGCGAGGAGCCTACCCCCGAATTCGTGGCCCTCGTCGCCGAGAATTTCCAGCGGCGGTTGCAGGTGCTTGACGACGAAGTTTTGCGAAGTGTCGCTCTGCTCAAGTTGCAGGGCTATCTGAGCCGTGAGATTGCCGAGATGCTGGAGGTCAGCGAACGCGCGATCGAACGCAAGCTCTCGCTGATCCGAAAATTGTGGTCTGCCGCGGAGGACAGGTCGGACAATGCCAGCCGCTGACGATATCTTTTCCGACGACTGCCCGTCCGAATCCGCCAGGCGGATCGACGCGGTATGTGACCGGTTTGAGACGAGCTGGCGAACGGGTGAGCGGCTGAAGATCGAACCGCTGCTAAACGAAGTCCCCGAGTCGGACCGCTGGCTGCTGCTGCGTGAACTGCTGATCCTCGACATCGACTACCGTCTGCGGAAGCACGCGGACGCGTCGATCTCTCTGAGCGAGTACGAACTGCGTTTCCCGCAGTTTCGTCGACAGGTCGCCGAGGTGTGCCAACCACTGCTCGGGTTGCCCTCCACGGAAAAACTTCGCGACCCCATCGAAGCCGCTGGTACAACGGTTCGGAAGTTTCGGATTGGCGATCGCGAGGTCTCCAGTTTGCGGGAGTATGAGCTGCTGGACGAGATCGGCAGCGGTGGCATGGGGAAGGTGTTTCGCGCGAGACACAGACTGCTTGGACGAATCGTGGCGATCAAGGTGCCCAACGAGTCCGAAACCGTTGCCCGCTTTCGACGAGAGATGGAGTGTATCGGGACGCTCGACCACCCCAACATCACCAACGCCTACGACGCCAATCTGGAAGACATCCCGTATTTGGTGATGGAGTTCGTCGATGGGCTGGACTTGCGGCAGCTCGTCGAAACACTCGGCCGACTGTCAGTGCCGGATGCGTGCGAGTTGATCCGTCAGGCGGCCGTCGGCCTGCAACATGCCCTCGAACATAAGCTGGTTCACCGCGACATCAAGCCCAGCAACCTGCTGCTGTCCACGGCCGGCGTCGTCAAAATTCTTGATCTCGGCCTGGCACGTCTGGAAAATCCAGCGGAGAGTCAGCGCGAAGATTTGACCGGCAACAATTTCTTGGGGACTGCCCAGTACATGGCTCCCGAGCAGGCGCTGGATTCCAGCGCGGTCGATATCCGCAGTGACCTGTACAGTCTCGGGTGTACCCTGTTTTACCTGCTGACCGGCGAGCCGCCGTACACCGGCCGGGTGTCCGCCGTGCTCGTCGCGCACCAGCAATCACCCATTCCGTCGATTCACCTCCAGCGTGCCAGTGTGCCGGAAGGATTGGTCTGGGTGATCGAGCGGTTGCTGGCCAAGTCGCGCGAGGACCGACCGGCAACGCCGGCGGATGTGGCTCTGATGTTGTCGCCTTTCACATCCGGCAGCGACTTGGTGGCGTTGGCGAGTCTGGCACGTTCTCAGTCGGAACTGGGACGCATGGGTGGCCTTTCCGCCACGGCTCCTGATACCCCGACGTTCATTCCCGTCGGATCACCGCTGGATGCCGCTTGCGACTCACGACGCGGCAACGCAGAGCAACCGTCCACCGAGCACCCCGAAGTTGTGAGAGATGGTGCTCACGATTGGGGACCAACAACAGAACCGTTATCCATGCCGTCGCGTTTTGCAACGCGCCGGACCGCGATGGTTGCAGGAGCGGGATTCACGCTGCTCATCTTGATCGTGCTGGGAGTGATGATGTGGGATCGGTGGGACGGTCGCATTGTTCTCGGCCCCACGACAACGTCGCATTCCGGCGGCTGGCAATTCACCAACGGTTCCGTCACGTCTCCCAAGAGTGCCACGGCATGGTTGCGGTTGCCCGAGTTTTCGTCACCAGAGTTCGAACTGCATCTGACGGCTGAACTACTCGACGGACAGCGATTGCTACTCGTCCATGTGAGTGAGGAAACACCGCTCACCGTGCTGTTCCGTTCTCACATCGAGGTGATCGGTCAAACTCCTGAGAATCTGAAGCCGGATCCGGATTCACTGGGATTGCTGAACGGCTTATGGGGTGACTGGAACGAGGGAAAGCCACGCCGACTGATCCTCAACGTATCTCTCAACCATGTGCGATTGGTCGTCAATGGCAGGGTAAACGTGGACCGCGATGAAAACCTCGCCAAGTTTTCTGCGTATCC
>JACRIH010000350.1 GCA_016235885.1 Planctomycetales bacterium
GCAGTTCCTACACTCTGCGCAAGTCGGCTCAAGATCCGCGTGTCGGCGGCGAACAAGTCAATCAATGCTTGTGACATGACTTGGTCGGACCAAAAGGAATCCAACGTCTGCGTATCGGCCCGGCGAGCCTGCGCTGATCTGGAAGCCGCTACCATAGTGCTGGTGGTCGTATTCAGTAGGATCGACACGGTCTTGGCACCGTCGTTGGTGACCGCCAAATCGGTCCGACTATCACCATTGAAATCGGCCAGTGCCACGGCGGACGCGCCGGTACCCGTGTCAAACATCTGCTGAGATGCAACTGTGACTGTGGTCGCGCCACGGGGCGTCTGATTCGTCAGCACGGACACATTGTGACCAAACTCGTTGGCGGCCACGATGTCGGGCTTGCCGTCTCGGTTTAAGTCCCCTACGGCGCTGAACACAGGAAAGTCGCCCAGTGAAAAAGTTCGTGGTACGGCAAGGCTAATGATGGCGGTATTGGTGGGCGTGGTATTGAACAACACGGAAGTCGAGCCCAAGGGCACACCGCTCGGATTGGTACTGACGACGTCAAGGCGGTCGTCACCGTTCAGGTCAGCGAGCATCACAGCCAGCGAGCTCGCAGGAGCAGAGAAGTCCTGTCGTGCCGCAAAGCTGGACGTATTGGCTCCGGTCTGAGTCGTGTTTACCAGGACCGACAGGCCGTTAAACAAGTGACTGACGATGAGGTCCGGGTGGCCATCGCCGTTCAAGTCGCCAATTGCCAAGCCGCGGGGATCACCCTTGGTTGTGATGTCCAACTTCCCAGCGAACGACGGGCTGGCTGCCCCTGCCATCGTCGTGTTCAACAAGACCGAGACGCTGGCGGAATCGGCGTTCGTCACGGCGAGATCGGGACGGTTGTCCGAATTGAAATCACCCACCGCTACGGTGAACGGACCGCTGGCGGTGGCCAGTCCTACCGGAGAGGCGAAGTTGATGAATGCGGTACCACTTGCTGTGATGTTTCGCAGCACGGAAACGGTATTGGCATCCTCGTTGGCCACAGCCAGGTCTGGCTTCCCGTCGCCATCAAAATCGCCGACAGCTATCGTCCGCGGCCTCCTTCCAGTCGCAAAGTCCTGTTTGGCGACGAAGCTCGGAATTGCGGCCCCGGCAACGGTTGTGTTTTGCAACACGGAGATAGTGTCTGAAAACTCGTTGCTGGTGGCGACATCGATCTTTCCATCGCCGTTAAAGTCGGCCGCAACGACAGACCGCGGCGTATTTCCTACGGTGAAGTCCTGCTTGGCGGCGAAATTGGGGGCCGGACCCACGGGATCGCTGATCGTGAAATCTCCGGTCGTGTAGCTGGCGAGCGAGTTCCCGGCGAGGTTCTTGGGCCACAAGCCTGTCATTTGAACGGTCACTTGGCCGGTACCCCAAGTTCCGCCAATCGTGAAGCGCGCGGTATCTCCGTCCACCCAGTTGGACGATGTGACCGATGTACTTCCCCGCCCCACCCCGCCCAGCGTCAAGTCACTGGGCAACAGGTCTCCGGCGAACTGCCTCATCGGCTCCGAGAAGTTCACCAGGATCTCGGTGGGGCCGCTGCTGAGTGTGCTGCCGTCGCCGGGGGACGTGCTCACCACCGTCGGCGACGTTGTAACCGGAGGGCTGATTGTGAAATCTCCGGTCGTGTAGCTGGCGAGCGAGTTCCCCGCGAGATCCTCGGGAAACCCGGAGGTCATTTGCACGGTCACTTGGCCAGTACCCCACGTCCCGGCAATCGTGAAGCGCGCGGTGTCTGCGTCCACCCAGTTGGCCGATGTGACCGACGCGCTCCCTTGTCCCACCCCTCCCAACGTTAAATTGCCGGGCAAGAGATTTCGGGCTGACTGGCGCATTGGCTCGGAGAAGTTCACCAGAATCTCACTGGGGCCGCTGTCTCGCGTGCTGCCATCCGCGGGCGAAGTACTGACCACCGTTGGTGATGTCTTGTCGATCGCTCCGCTGGGAGCGACTGCAAATGCGTAACCCAAGTCGTCATGAAGTTCCCAGTCGGGAGACAACCCCAGCACGCTGTCTCGCTCCTCGTCATTCGCTGTGAACAGGTGCGTCCCCGCTCGACGGTTGTACAAACGATAGACCAATGTCAACCCGTCACCCGGTTGTGTGGACAGGAATCCTTCATCACGTTCGTAACGCCAACCGAGTTGCTGCAGTGCGTCTCGTTCGTCGGGATTAGCCGTGTAGTAATGTGTGCCGGAATTCGGATTGTAGAGCCGGAACACCGGGGTCCAATTGTTCTGGATTTCGCCTTGATCACGATTTGTTGAGGAGACTGCGAAGCCGGCGTTGCGAGTTGCTTCGTCGTTCCAGCCAACGGCATCCACCGCCTCATATTCCGCACGAGAGGTCGTAAAGAAGTGCGTGAACGCATGGGGGTTGAACAGGCGGAAAAACCGGAGTGTCTGCGCATCGTCATTCACCAGAGACAAGTCGGGAACATCGAGACCGTTGTAGTTCGGATCGGTGCTCGAAGTTGTCGATGTCAGAATTTGGTATGGGATGTTTCCGTCGTCGTAGGCGTCAGATACACCGGTCACGGCGATCTTTTGAGACACGAACCAATTGTTTGGAGTGAATGTCAGTGCTATTGGCAAAACTGTTCCTTCGGATGGATTGGAACTGCTCAGACCAAAAGTCACATTGCCGGTTGGGCGACTCTTGAGAGAGAATTCGAATTCCGACTTGCCACCTGCTTCGCTGGTAGTGAGCGAGGTCAGTGCTCTCACCGCGACGCCGAACTCATTGTCCGTGTTGGTCACTGAAACATCAGCGGGATCGAGACCGTTGTAGTTATAATCGGCGCTGGACGTGAGTCCCACCCGGATCGTGTAAGGCACATCTCCGTCGGCCACCGTGTCATCGACTCCCGTGACCGTGACCGTTTGCGGCAGATTCCAGTTGGAGTTTGTGAAACTTAACGTGGCTTTGTCCAGCATCCCTTCGGTGGTATCCGAACTGCTGATTGGCATCGTCACGTTGGCTGTGGGCTGGTTGCCGAGCCGCACGGTGAAGGTAGCCGTCCCGCCCGCTTCGGTCGTGGTCAGGCCGGTCGAAGGCGTAACGATGACGAAGCCTGTCGGGAGTTCTCTGGTCACCGTCCAGTTTCCGGTTGGTGTGCAATAGGGTGTGATGACGTAAGCTGTCGATCCGCTCGCCGTCTTATTATCTGACGCGATATCTCCGATGATGAGTCCCCCGAGCACCAGCGGCGGGTCCGCTGGGATGGGTATCACAATGTGGTTGCCAGCAATCGGCACGTTGAGATCGGCAAAGCCATAGACGTCCTCAAACCCGCAAGCGGTGCCTGACCCGGAAACTTCCGTGACGGTATCGTTCTGAATGACCTGACTGATGTCAGCGTTCACATTGGAGCCTATCCACGTGCCTGTCCACGTGCCGTCGAGGTGGCTGAGCAGGCAGATTCTTTCCAATCGCTCCACGGCGGGAGACAGACTCCGGTGCAATCGTCGGCGATGTGCGGGACGGCTCCAGTTCAACAGACGACGGCAGGCATCGAGCAGATTCCGTTGCATGATGATGGGTCTCCGGGTCGGAAGCATGTGAAATCTTCTGAAACGACTACCTGTGACGGAACGGGTCAGCAGTCCCCCCCACTCGACAGCCGATTCGTGCTGCAAATTGCCCTCACGTCATGTACGCCGATTCGAGCAACCGCATAACGCGGCGCGCCTGTCCGACAAGACGGCTGCCGTCGGCAGAATGTGACGCACGCCCCCCCTAATTCGGAGTGGTTGGGCTTCTTCGCCTCATCTCTTAATCACCCGCACCGTGTTTGAGCGAATCGTCTTCCCGTTCACCCGCGCGGTTGCGAAGACCCTGTGCTCAAAAGGAACCGGGAAACCACCAAGGACGTTGTACCTAGACGTCCAATTCCCTTTCTCGCTCACTATCCCGTCTTCATCCTGGGCGTAGTCTTGGTCGGTATTCACGTAGACGGTTATTCGTGCCCCTTTGGGCAGGCCGGTGGCCGTACCTGAAACCGTAATCAAGCGTTCGCTCGTGGTACTTCGGTCGGTCGGACTGTTGACGGTGATAGAAGGCCCAGCGTTGGACTTCGGCACGCCGGAGCCGGCAAGTGGCGTGAACTCGAACTTCTCGACGACGATCTCCACTTCGCATGCATCGGTGGGTGGCGAGTTCTTGAACAACCAGAGGTTGCAGTGAGCATGGAAACGGTTCGGATCGTTCGGCACTTTCGTGCCGCGGTACGTCCACGCGCCGAACGGCATTATCGAGCCATCGTCCTTGGTTCCGCTGGCTTGGAACCGCACTTCGTCAGACCGCCAATCGAAGCCCACAACCACTCGCCGCATGGCCTTGCCGACCTCGAATCGTTCCTCGCTTTCACCCAGCTTGGCCGGATGCACCACGAACCGGCCCGGGCCACTGTCTGGCTCGCCGAATCGGCCGAACTCGACATCGATCTCCCCGTCCTCATCGCTAGAGCCAAAAACGAAGCAGCCCACCACGACGTTGGGATCAAGTTGACCAAAGCCCCTCTCACTCGAAATGGTCCACTTGTACGCCCCCCTTCCAAGCGGCTTCGCCGACCTAATCTCGGCTACCGTAAAGCGGCCCTGGCGGTTCGCCAATTTGAGATGGACTCTTCCAAGATCGTCAGTCCAAACGTTATCGCGGCTCCATATGCACGGGCCGGGCCCCTGGCTTGGCGAGTCCTTCACGGTAAACTCGTGCCCACCCAGCCGGATAACTTTGGGGGCCTGTGCCTTTCCGCTACCGCGGGCGGTGTCCTCCTGTCCTAACGCCTGTCCAGGGCGGTCCGCGAGTGCTCCGAGCACGGCAGCCAGACACACTACCTTCAGTAACGAGTAAGTGCGAAGAATTCTCATGGTTCTACCTCCGGAAAGAGATTAGCGATGAGTCCAACATGCTTGCGTTTGGCCCGTCGATACCTACCGCAACATGCGTCCTACCTGAGTACTCAACATCCATGCTTCTAACCCCTCAAACATGGTTCTTTTTTTCCAAACGCCCTCATCTGCATTCCTCTACAGAGAATGCAAAGCACAATCAGAGGAAGTCACCGGTGAGATAATTGCGAATGGCGATAAGTCGCAGTAAACTGCGGACCACCAGCACATCACGACCTTTCAGCCTTTTGTGAGTGCGCCTCATGCCGGACGGCTCCGTAACAAACTGGATTCAAAGACTTAAGGATGGGGATCGAGCAGCGGTTCAGAAGTTGTGGGAAGCTTTTTTCCCGCGGCTGGTGAATTACGCGCGCTACAAACTGCAGGGCGTACCGCGGGCGGCTGCTGACGAAGAAGATGTGGCATTGAGCGCGTTCAATAGCTGTTGCCTTCGCGCGGAACAGGGGAAGTTTCCGCAGCTCGTGGATCGCCATGACTTGTGGCAATTGCTCGTGGTCATCGCCGCGCGGAAAGCTAGCAACCTTCGCAAGCGGGGATTGCGAGTCATCAACGGAGGTGGGCGGACCGTGTCGATCGACACACTCAGCCCGGAAGATGGCGCTCGGGGAGTCGACTTTGTGGAACTCGTCAGCGACGAACCCGACCCCGCATTGGCCGCCGAAGTCGTCGAGCAGTGTCGCCATTTGCTGGACAAGCTACAGGACGACACGTTGCGAACCGTCGCGTTGCGGAAGTTGGAAGGCTACACGAATGTAGAAATCGCTGGCCTGTTGAACTGTTCGGTGGCCAAGGTCGAACGGAAACTCAAGTTGATTCGCGGACTTTGGGAGGGGGAGATGCCATGATCGGCGAACCCTCACGTGTGACTCTGGTCTCGCCGTTGGAAAACTGGCGGCGGATCGACGCCCTCTGTGATGGCTTCGAAACGGCATGGCAGGCCGGTCGGCAGCCGCGCATCGAGGATTACTTGTCGGAACTGTCGGAAGCGGACCGCTCCGACCTGTTACGAGAGCTGTTGCGTATCGAGTTCGAATATCGACGCAGTGATGGCGAGCCAATCATCGCCACGGAGTACCAGTCGCGATTCCCTCACGACAGCAACGTGCTGACAGAGTTGCTTGTCGAGTCCACGCTCGGCAACTGGCCGAACTCCAGCGCGGGCAAGGAGCCCTTGGGAAAGCTGCCACAGGTTCCCGACTACGAGGTGCTCGGCGAGTTGGGCCGCGGCGGGATGGGGGTCGTGTACAAGGCCCGCCAGGTGCGGCTCAATCGCACCGTCGCACTCAAGATGATTCTCGACTCCGCGCACGTGAACGACGAATCGCTTGCGCGGTTCCAGCGTGAGGCCGAGGCGGTTGCGCAGGTGCAGCATCCGAACATCGTGCAAATCTACGAGATTGGCGACCACGACGGACTGCCTTTCTTCTCGCTCGAATTTGTCGACGGGGGGAGCCTCGATCGCCTGGTTTCCGGCGAGCCGTTCCCGTTGCGTGATGTGGCGGGCCTGGTCGAAACCATCGCGCGGGCCATGCACTTCGCGCATGAGCACGGCATCATTCATCGAGATCTGAAACCCGCCAACATTCTGCTCGCCCGATCGACTACCGCACACGCATTGCCCGCGAGCACGGCATCAACCAAGCCAAGTGCGCAAGCTGAACTGAGCACCGTGCCCGAGCAACCACACGGTGTGTCCGGTGATTCAATTACGGCTCGCCCCGACTCGCGTCCATCCCTCGCCGATTTCGTCCCGAAGATCACTGACTTCGGCCTCGCCAAGAAACTCGAAGGAGATGCCGCCGCGACGCTCTCGGGCGCCGTGATGGGCACGCCCAGCTACATGGCCCCCGAACAGGCCGCCGGGCGCACCCACGAGATCGGACCCCTCGCCGACGTCTACGCCCTCGGCGCGATCCTCTACAACCTGCTCACCGGCCGCCCGCCGTTCCGCGCGGAATCCGTCGTGGATACGCTCCGCCTCGTGATCGATTCGGACCCCATCTCCCCGCGCCTGCTGGACCCAACGCTGGACCGCGACCTCGAAACCATCTGCCTGAAGTGCCTCGAAAAGGACCCGCAGCGTCGCTACCCGTCGGCCCTGGACCTCGCGAGCGAACTGCTGCGCTACCGCACGGGTATGCCAATCGAAGCGCGGCCGATCTCCGCGCCGGCGCGTGCGTGGCGCTACTGCAAACGCCGTCCGCTGGTCTCATCGTTCGCGGCCCTGTTCATTCTCTCCATGCTCGTGGGCATATCGGTTTCCAGATTCTTCGCCGTGTTGGCGAACAACCGCGCCACGTTACTTCAATCCAACAATACGAAACTCAAGGACGCAAACGAAACCTCCGAGAAGCGCCGCATTGCCGCCGAAGAGGCCACCGCTGTCGCACGCGGACAGAGCCAGCTCGCCCTCAAGTCACTCGAGAGCGTCATCTTCGACATCCAGCGCAAGCTCGACAACGTCCCCGGCGCGGGCAACCTACAACGCTCGCTGCTTCAAACCGCCTTGGCTCGCCTCCAGGAAGTCTCCGACCAGTTCGCCTCCCGCTCTGCGATCGACCGGAACACGGTGACCGCCCTTGTTGACCTCGGCGACGTGTTTCTTCGAATCGGCGCCGCGACTTCAGGTGGCGCCCACGCCGACGGGTCATTGACCGCCGCACGAAAGGTCTACCGGCAGGCGTTCGACATCGCCCAGAAGTTGGCGGCGGCCAATCCGAGCGTCGCCCAGGCCCAGAGCGACCTGTCCCTCTCGTACAACAGGCTCGGCGACGTGCAGCTAAGGTCCGGGCAGGTGACCGAGGCGCTGGGGTCTTACGAGAAGGGGCTGGCGATCAGTCAGAAGTTGGCGGCGGCCGATCCGAGCGACGCCCAGGCGCAGCGCGACCTGTCCATCTCATACGAGAAGCTCGGCGACGTGCAGCTCCAGTCCGGGCAGGTGACCGAGGCGCTGGGGTCTTACGAGAAGGGGCTGGCGATCAGTCAGA
>JACRIH010000354.1 GCA_016235885.1 Planctomycetales bacterium
CCCCCCCCCCCCCCTTTGGGGGTGTGGGG
Organism: Planctomycetales bacterium; assembly: GCA_016235885.1. Classification (GTDB taxonomy): domain Bacteria; phylum Planctomycetota; class Planctomycetia; order Planctomycetales; family Planctomycetaceae; genus JACRIH01. The sequence continues at coordinate 30 of JACRIH010000354.1, forward strand.
GCGGGGGTGTGGGCAAAGCGTCTCCGTAGCGTCAACTGGGAACCAGCTTGACCCGATCGCTCAGACCTTCTCGATCCACACCCGCGCTTGAGCGTCGCCAATCGACACTTCGGATGCGGTTGCGGGGACGGTCACCGACTCTTGGACTGCGTCGGCCAGTGTCTCGGACTCGATGTAACTCAACCAGACATTGATCGCTGACGTCACCTGAACGCTTTCCGAGTGGAAGAAGACCCGGATGCGGTTCTCGATCTCAAGATCCGCATCCTTCCGCAATTGCTGCACCTGCCGGACGAAGTCGCGGGCGAGGCCCTCTTGGATCAGTTCGGGAGTGAGCACGGTCGACAGAGCCACCTGCACGCCGCGATCGTCGGCCGCGACCCAATCAGCGGCTTGCTGCGTGCTGACGAGGACATCTTCGGGAGCGAGCGAATAGTCGGCACCACCAACCGAAAGCGTGACGGTTTCGCCACGACGCAGCGGAGCGAGCAACTTGCCATCGGTTGTCGCCAGCGCCTGCCCGATGGCTCCCAGCGCCTTGCCGAACTTCGGACCGAGCGTTTTCAAATTCGGTTTGTAGTTGTACGACACAAGGTCATCGAGGTTCTCGCAGGCGGTGATCTGCTTGACGTTCAATTCTTCTTGAATGACGTCGCCCAATCTCGAAATCGCTTCGCGCTGCGCGGGCGAGCCGCATGCAAAACGAAGTTCGGCCAGTGGTTGACGGACACGGTGGCCAGTTTGCTCGCGCAGTCCGTGGCCAAGGTTGACCAGCAATTGGGCCAACGCCATGCGTTCGCTGAGCGCGTGGTCGATGATCGCTGGATCGGCAACCGGGTAGTCGCAAAGGTGAACGCTCTCCGATGAGTTGAGAGTTGAGAGTTGAGAGTTGAGAGGAAACACTTCTTCTCCCCTCTCCCCTTGGGGGAGAGGGGTCGGGGGTGAGGGGTGCCCCGCGCGGTCCACACGCGTCTCCACTAGATTGCGGTACATCCGCTCCGCCACAAACGGTACGACCGGAGCCAGAAGTTTCGCGAGCGTGATCAGCACTTCGTACAGTGTTTGATAGGCCGCGAGTTTGTCTTGGTCTCCGGCGTCACGCGATCTCCAGAATCGACGTCGATTGCGGCGGATGTACCAGTTCGACAGGTCGTCGATGAAGTGCGCCGCTTCACGTAGGAATCCGGGAGCGTTGAAGTCCTGCATCTCGCGGCGAGCCGTTTCGATGAGCACATGGAGATTCGATAGAACCCAGCGGTCGATTTCTGGCCGGTCGGCGACGGGAATGTAGGACGGCTCTTCTGAGCCGTCCGGACGGCTCGGAAGAGCCGTCCTACGAAGCACCGGCGTCGGATCGAATTCATCCAGCCGCGCGTAGTTCACAAAGAACGCGTACGAATTCCACAGCGGGATCAACACCATCCGTCGCACTTCGTCGGCGGGCTTGCTGGTGACTTCGCAGGTCGGGGCACCTTCCTTCGTCGTCGAGATCGGTCCGTCGGGAGTCTGCAACGTGACTGGTTTGTCCGGGTGGCGCAGCCCGAAGCGCAAGTCGCTGGCCGGATTCTGCGCGAGGTACAACCAGCGGATCGTGTCCACGCCGAGTTGTTCGGCGGCTTCCTCGAACCAGATCGCCGTGCCATCCGTCTTGTGCATCGGTTTGCCGTCCTGGTTCGTCACCAGTCGGTGGCCGAGCAGGGTTTTGAACGGACGCTTTTCCACCGCGTCGTCCGTTTCGTCGTAGCGCATCATCGTTGCCAGCGACAGCAGCGAATAGAACCAATTGCGGAACTGGCCGGGGAAGCATTCGGTCACGAGGTCCGCTGGAAACCACTTGCGCCATTCGTCACGGTTCGAGTTGTAATGCATCGTCGAAAACGGAACGATGCCCGCGTCGAGCCACGGGTTGCCGACATCGGGGACGCGGGTCATCAGGTTGCCGGTTTTCGGATTGCGGAGCTTCACCTTGTCGATCCACGGCCGATGCGGCGTGTGCCCGGCGAATTCGTCCCAGCCTTCGACCGCCCGCTGTTGCAGTTCGGCCAGCGAACCGATCACTTCGAAGTCGCCGGTCTCGTCGTCCACCCAGATCGGCAGGGCGAGGCCCCAGAATCGTTTCTTCGAGATCATCCAGTCACGCATGTTCGTCAGCCACTCGACCTCGCGCGTCTGGCCGTCGATGCTGTCGGGCAGCCAGCGGATCTGCTTGACGACGTCCATGATCTCCTGCCGCCAGTCCATGTTGATGAACCATTCGTCCACCGCACGGAAGACGAGTTCCTCGCCGGTGCGCCAGCAGTGCGGATAGATGTGCGGGTAGTCTTCGACTGCGACCAGCAATTCTTTGCGGCGCAGCTCCTCGAACACCAGCTCCGGTGTCGCCTTGTCGATCGCCTCGCGGCCGGTGAACGTGCCGAAACCGTCGAGGAAACAGCCATCTTCTCCGAGCGGCGCGATGGCGACGATCCCCAGCGATTTGCCGAGCACGAAATCCACGTCTCCGCAACCGGGAGCGATGTGGACGATGCCCGTCCCCTCGCCCGCTACCACAAGTTGATTGCCTTCCGAATCGCGGCCGCCATCGACCACGCGGTGACACGACACGCCCGTCTCGGTCTTGACCGCTTCGTTTTCGGGGAACCCTCCTGGAAAACTCTGCGCCGGCAAGTCATCAAACGGCCCGGCATATCGCCAGCCGATCATCTCGGACCCTTTGATCGTGCCGAGAATTTCGTATCCTCCCTGCTCCTTGAAAAGCTGGGCGATCGTTTTCAACTTGGCCACGCCCTTTGGCCACGACCATTCTGGACGCCCGAAACCTTCTTTGAATTCCTTCGACAGCCGCTGAAATTCGAGGTTGTCCTTGGCGAAGTAGTACACGGCCCCATCGCGTTTCGCTTTGAGCCGCACGTAGTCGAGATTCGGATTCACCGCTGCGGCCACATTGCTGGTGAGCGTCCACGGCGTCGTCGTCCACACGAGCAGGAATTCGTTCTCGCGGCCGAGCAGCGGGAAGCGGACGAAGATCGACTTGTGCGTGGTGAGCTTGCGCCCTTCCGCCACTTCCATCTGGCTGTACGCCGACCCGCCGCGTCCCGACCACGGCATGACGTCGAACCCGCGATAGATCTTTCCGCGCTGATGGCACTTCTTGAGAAACGTCCAGATCGTCTCGTTGTTCTCGGTGGAGAACGTGAAGTACGACCCGCCCCATTCGGGATTGCCGAGCCGCGAGACGAGTTCCTCTGCTGAGCCTGTCGCCGTTTTTCCGGACGGCGTGGTGATCGTGACGACGTCCTCCCTCTCCCCCCGGGAGAGGGCTGGGGTGAGGGCGAG
>JACRIH010000355.1 GCA_016235885.1 Planctomycetales bacterium
CGGGTGGCAGGATGACTGGCATCCGGTTGTGAATCGTTTTCATCAATTCGTTGGGTTCGGTGGTGATAATCGAACACGATTCCAGCGGGTTGCCGTCTGGACCGATCCATCGTTCCCACAATCCAGCAAATGCGAACGGCTTTCCACCGTGTAGTGTGATGTAGTGCGGTTGCTTCGCCTTACTGCCCGGAACGGCTTGCCACTCGAAAAACCCGTCCGTTGGGATGAGGCATCGTCGGCGACGAAACGACGAACGAAACGCGGGCTTGGTGGCGACGGTTTCTGAACGCGCATTGATGAGGCTGTAGCCGATCTTGGCATCCTTCGCCCAGGATGGAACGAGTCCCCACCGCAACGCCGCCAGTTCCCGCTGCCCATCGGGGGGCTGCCGAACACAGGCGACAAGCTGTGACGGGGCGATGTTGTACCGTGGCGAGAGCAAAAGCCCATCGCGTAAGGTTGCGCTGAACTGTTCGGACAGTTCGTCCGCTGGAGTTCTCAGAGTGAAACGTCCACACATTCCAACGATTCTAACCCGCCCCCAGAATCAATTGGTAGTGCCTATTCGCCAGCGTGTCAGCCATGCGTCTCTGTAGCTCCCGTCCGTGTCACTCCCATTGGTCAACGAGTTTGTTCAACAACTCCCGCCAACCGTCGCACACGTCGGCCGGCGTGACCGGTTTGAACGGCGTCCCATCGTCATGCGGTGGGAACCGATCCGGGTAACGGGCCAACAGTTCGTCGGCAGACGGCGCTTCGTTCGGCAGGCGCTTGACCGCCATTTCAAACAGCACGTCATCCATCGGCAACACGTCCGGGCCGATGCGCAGTTCGTCACGGAACAGCGCCCACGCGGTTTCAGTGACGCAAAACTTGTACGCTGAGACATCGGCCATGAAGTCGCAAGTTTCAAGATCGAGCCGGTCGTCAGCGTCCGGGTCAAAGTCGGGGAATTCGCGTTTCAGTAGCTCCACGTCGGCCGTGATGAGAACTTCAGCGTACATCCAATGCGTGCGGGCGAAAAAGTGCATCGCCAAGTGATTCCATTGCATCACCACGTAGTCGCTGAACACCAATCCAACGCCGACAGTGAAACCGTAGGTGTCGGTCACTCGCCAGTGTTTCCACGTCGCCGCGTCCAACACCCGTTGCCGCTCCACTTCGTCCCCCCGTGCCACGGCCGCGAGCAACAGCGGGCCGCGTTCAGTAGCCGTCAGGGTGTTGTACATTTTGCAGAGCGTGTTCGTGGTCATGCGAGATTCTCCCGACGTTGCTTCAACACGGATTCGACGGCTTCCAACCGCGCGGCCAAGTCCCCGGCCTCAATCGCCCGGAGCGAGATGCCCGCGAGGTATCCCACGGTCCGCGCTTTTTCGAGCGTGCTGGCGTCGGCATCCTTCCGCACGGCGTCAACCTGTTGCTCCAAGAGTTCCAACACGTCGCGAGCCGTCCGCAACCGGAATTCCCCCGGCAGCCGGGTTGTACACGGGGTTCGACAATCCCCCGCGCGGGTCAACCGTTTGTGCTCGCGTTGGTACTCGCGATTCGTGTCCGCGTTGGCGTATGGCATGGTGTTCAGTCTCTCGGGTCATCGGGAGCGTTTAGCCTTCGTTCGCTTCGGCTGAGCGGCAGGGACAGCCAACGAATCGACCAGCGCCAGAATCGTCCGCCGAACATGCTCCGGCACGTCCGCCCAAACCCCGATCAGCCGCGCCAACTCGGGGTCGATTTCAGAAGTTTTTCGACTTTCATGGTCCCACTGAGGGCCACGCTTCTCGCCCGGTTCGTCCGATGGCACAACACGACAAGACGTTGTGGAAACGGGGCAACGGATTTCTAATCCGTCGGTCGCAGGTTCGACTCCTGCCGGGGGCGCCTTTCATTTCTACGTCCCGTGGCACTCTCCGCAAGAACTTGACGAGTCGCGAGGAGCGGATGTTTTCGGTTGATCGGGGTCGTTGGGTTTACAGTCCAGCGAGTCGCGTCGTCGCGTCGCCGAAGCGATCCTGATTGACTCCCATGCGATCTGCGAGCGAAAGGTACAGGCTGCACAACTTGCGGTTGTCGTCGCCGCTCTTGGTGAAGTCCAAAACGCGGCCGGTTTCCAGAGTGCCTCCCAAGCCACCGGCCAACAGGAGCGGGACTTTGGTCGAGTCGTGTTGGCTGCCGGACCACATGTTGGAGACGAACATCAGACACGAGTTGTCGAGCACCGTACCTTCCCCCTCTTGCATCGCGTCCAGACGCGTCGCAAGATACGCGAGTTGACTGACGTAATATCGCGACACACGCTCGTAGGCATCGGATTGGTCGTCGTGTGAAGCGGGATGGTGTGCGGTTCGCACATCGAGAAACGGATAGAAAAGCCCGGAGAGATCACGGCAGAGCAGCAGTGTGGCGACTCGCGTTTTGTCGGTCTGAAAGGCGAGGGCGATGATATCGCCCATGAGCCGCATGTGTTCGCGGATGTCTTCCGGCAGGCCGTTGTCGGGACGTTTCATCGTGATCGCCGAACGGCCGGGATTCGCGGCGTTGTCGTCGGCGCGGTCCTTCATCGCGCGTGTTTTCTCGACTCGCTTCTCGACTTCACGAACACTGGTCAGGTACTCGTCGAGTTTCGCTCGATCGGCGAGGCTGATCTGTCCGTTCAGTTGCGTGGCGTGCTCCTTGACGCGGTCCAGGATACTCTTGGTCCGCTTGCTCCCCTGGTTGTCAAACAGGCTGTCGAACGCCAGCGACGGATACACCTCCATCGGAACTGGCGAGTTCGCATCCTGCCACGAGATGTGCGAACTGTAAGCCATCGAGAAGTTGGTCTCGTGGTACCCGGTGATGGGTTGCTCGCAGCCAAGCACAAGGCTGGGCATCGCCGTCTCTTCGCCGAACCGATTGGCCAGCATTTGATCGACGCTGATGCCACCCTTCAGCACCGCTCCCTTTTGCAGTGCCGCACCCGACAGAATGTTGCCCGTCTGCCCCGGATGGATGCCGACTCCCGTGGCATGCTTGTTGAACAGACCGCTGACGACATTGAGCTTCGTCTTGAGCGGCGCGAGCGGCTCCAGACTCTTGCTCAACTCCATCTCCGCGCCCGCCCCCTTCGCCCACCAATGTTTCGAGTTAATCCCATTCCCCATAAACATCGCGGCGAAGCGTTTCGGAAAAGTAGATTGGGCACTCTTGCCAGACCCGTCGTTCGACGACGTTTCCTCGCTCCACACCGGAATGGATTCAAGCCACGGCAGAGCCATCGCCACTCCGGCACCACGAAGCACGGTGCGCCGGTTGATTCGGGGGAGGTCGCGATTCATGGATTGGACTCCGAAGGGTTGTCTCATTCGCGAAGTTCGTTTCGGCCACGTTTCTTCATGAAATGCGGACTCATCACGATCGACTCGACCAGGCTGCTGAAGCGGTATTCGTTGGCGGCAAGTTTAGCACGAATCTCTTCGATGGTTGCCTTGTCCGAGAGCAGCAAACTGCGGCCGAGGGCATACGATAACAGCTTGCGAGACAAATTCTCGACGAACTCCGCCTGACGCTGCTCGGCCAGATAGCGGCGCAGGCCGTCGAGTCCCGTTCCCTCGCTGCCGTTGGGAAAAGTTGCCTTGGCATCGATCAACCGGCCGCCGAGGTCTCTATCGCGCCGTTCGCCAATCGGGCCGTAGCCTTCAAACACGAGACCGATCGAATCGAAACGCTGATGGCATCCCGCGCAGGCTTTGTGGTCGCGATGCCGGGCCAGAAGCTGCGGCAACGACAGATCGCCGAGCGTCGCTTCATCCTTGGGAAGTTCGGGCACCTCTGGCGGTGGTGGAGCGATGTGCTCTCCCAGCAGTCGCCGGACAACCCAGTAGCCGCGCTTCACTGGACTCGTACGCAGGCCCGGAGAGTTCTCGGTCAGGAAGACCGCCATCGGCAGCAGGCCGCCGCGACCGTAGCGGTGGGCGTCATCGACACGGACCCAGTCATCGGACGATTTCGTAGGGTGGGACCAGCGCAGCGCAGGCCCA
>JACRIH010000348.1 GCA_016235885.1 Planctomycetales bacterium
ATGGTGGCGACGGACGCCCTCGCTTACGCTTCGGGTTGGTGTCGAGTCCGGCTGTGTGAAGTAGAATTCGAGTCGCAATCAATCCACTCCGATCCGTCACGGACGGTCCACGCCATGCTGCGTCAGGATGACTTGACCTCGCCGACTTCACTTTCGGTTCCCATTTCAGAACCGTTCGATCGGTGGCCCGCGATCGAAATCCCGCCCCGACTGCGATTGTTGTGCATCGGCCCGGACGAACCGTTGTGGGTCAGCCTGACGTTGCAACTCGACGCCGAAGGTTGCCTCGAACCGTAGTTTCTGTGGGTGTCGAGTTCGTCCGAGGCGCTCGCGCTGCTCCGCGAAACGAGCTTCGATTGTTTGGTCGTCAACCAGGCCGAAGCGGTCACGGCGCATGCACCGGCAGCCAGTCCGCTCGACTTCGTGCATGCGATCCGGGCCAGTGGCTGCGACGACCCGGTGGTGCTGGTGGTGCGCAGCCAGAGCGATGAATTGTGGAGCCAGGCCGACCGCGCGAAGTGCGAATTGCTCGTGACCCCGAACGGCTGGGAGTCACTGGCACTCGTGACGACGATCAAACGGGCGATGGCCCGCGTCGAGTTGCAGCGGGCGAATCACCGCCTCGAACTCGCCGACCGCAAGCGATCCACCCGCGAACACGATGAAGCCGAGCAACTGCTCGGCCAGCAACGTCGCATGCTGGAGGAAGTGCAGCGATTCGACTCTCGGCAATCGGACGAGACCGAACCAGCGGAGGACCGGATCAGTAGCCTCGCCAGACCGTGGGATGAACCCGAAGCGTGGCGCACCAAACTTCCACGAGTCGTCATTGAACACTATCAGGAACTCTTGCGAACGTACGTGATCATGGGGGCGGGCAACCTCGGCGTCGAGATCGCGCAACTCGTCGAAGTCTTCGCCGCCACCGGACTCACTCCGCGAGAAGCCCTCGAGCTGCATCTGGACCGCGTCGAGCATTTGATCCGCGGCCTCGGCAACCGCAGCACGCGGCACGTCGTCACCCGAGCCGACTTGCTCGCGCTGGAAGTGTTAGTGCATCTCGGCGAACATTACATGCGACAGGTTCACCTTCCCGAACAGGGTGGCGAATAGGCAAACGCAAAGACGCAGAGTCGCAAGGGCGCAAACGAAGAAATAGTTTTCTCAAGTTGTGAAGTGTGGATTTGTCTGACCTGTGGCTTGTCAGCCTTGATTTGTCTTTGCGACTTCGCGTCCTTGCGACTTTGCGTTTCACTGATCGGCTCCCGCCGTCGCCGTTGGCTCCGGGTTAAACAACATCACGAGTGTTTCGGCCCATGCCCGACGACCGCACAACGATCTCCGAACTTCGCCAGCGCATCCAACAATTCGTGGACGAGCGCGATTGGCGGCAGTTCCATCGGCCGAAAAACCTCGCCATGTCCATCGCCATCGAAGCGGCCGAGCTGATGGAACATTTCCAGTGGGTGGACTCCGCTGAATCGCACGCGCGAGCGTTCGACCCGGTCCATCGCGAAAAGATCGCCGAAGAGATCGCGGACGTCTGCTGCTACGTGCTCAGCCTGGCCAACAGCATGGAACTCGACCTGTCCGACGCCGTCCTGCGGAAGCTGGAAAAAAACGCCCGCAAGTACCCAGCCGACGAGTTTCGCGGTCGGTCTGATAAGGCCCAGTGATTTCTGCCGCTGGGTTGGCGCAGTCGATTGAGACTCGCCGTGTGTCCCGATACGCTGTGCGCTCTTGGTTCCCGATCAACTCGCAAGGGAGGTGGATCATGTGCAGCGGTCGTTCGATCACATCGGTTTTGGCACTGTGCGTCGCACTCGGATTCGTCATCGGTCCCGTTGTCGCGGAAGACGCGGGCTTCGTGTCGCTGTTCGATGGCAAGACGCTTGCCGGTTGGACCGGCTCAAAGGACTACGTGGTCGAGAACGGTGCCATCGTGTGCGTCGCCGGAGGCAAGGGGAACCTGCTGACCGAACGCGAATACGCGGACTTTGTCGTGCGGTTCGAATTCAAGCTGACGGCCGGTGCCAACAACGGCCTCGGCATCCGCTGTCCGCTTGTCGCGCAGGGCAACCTGCATCTCGACGGGATCGAACTTCAAATCCTCGACGACAAGGCCGAGAAGTACAAGGACATCAAGCCGTATCAGTTCCACGGTTCGGTTTACGGCATCGTCCCCGCGAAACCCGGCTCACTGAAACCGGTCGGCGAGTGGAACACGCAGGAAGTGACCGTGCGCGGGAGTCAGGTGACGATCGTGCTCAACGGCACAACGATCGTCGACGCCGACATCCATGCCGCCGCCACACCGAAAACGTTGGACGGCGCGGAGCATCCCGGTCTGAAACGAAAGAAGGGACACCTCGGCTGGTTGGGCCACGGCGACCGCGTGGACTTTCGCAACATCCGGATCAAGGAGTTGACGCCAAAGTAGCTCAGGCCCTTGTGGCCTGGGCGAAATGCTCGAAAGCCACAATTCGCCGAGCCACAAGGGCTCGGGCTACATTACCCACCGACACCCCAGCCGCCAGCGCCGGGAGTTTCGATCGTCAGGGCGTCGCCGGGCTGAACCTTTGTCTGAATCTTCCCGCCGCAGTCTTCGGCTGTGTCCGATCCTGCACGGTGCAACGTGTTGCGGCCGAACGCGCCGGGCTGGCCGTCGTGCAAGCCGAACGGTGGATATGGACCGCGGCGTTCAGTCAGAAGCGAGAGTCGCACTGGACGAAGAAACTCAACGCGGCGCGTAACGCCATCACCGCCGCGCCGTGCGCCGGCTCCGCCCGATCCGCGGCGGATCGAGAATTCGAGCAAACGCACCGGGTAGCGGCGTTCGAGAACTTCCGGGTCGGTCAAGCGCGTGTTGGTCATGTGCGTATGAATCGCATCCGCACCATCGGCGTCGGCAGTTGCTCCGCTGCCACCACAAATCGTTTCGTAGTAACCGAACGTTTCGTCGCCGAACGTGAAATTGTTCATCGTCCCCTGACTGGCCGCCGCCACGCCGAGCGCTCCGAGCAACACATCGACGACTCGCTGTGATGTTTCGACGTTGCCTCCCACAATGGCCGCGCACTTCGCCGGGTCGGGATGTTCGGGCGGGTTCAGCAGACACTCCGGCAGCACGATCCGAATCGGAGCGAGCACACCTTCGTTGAGCGGAATGTCCTCGCGAATGAGACAGCGGAACACGTACAACACGGCCGCCGTGACGATGGCTCGGTTCGCGTTCAAATTTCCCGCCAGCACCGGCCCCGTGCCGGTGAAATCGACAGTGGCCTCGTCGCCCGCGATCGCGATCGTCACGGCAATCGGCGACCCGTCGTCCAAGTGATCGGTGAACGCGTAGCGTCCGTCGGGGATGTCTGCCAGCGCCAGACGCATCTTGTGCTCGGCGGCCTGTTGAATGAACTGCATGTACGCCTGCACGACCGACAGCGAATACCGTTCGACAAGTTCGGTCAGCCGCCGCACGCCGCTGTTGTTCGCAGCCACCTGCGCGGCGATGTCGGCGAGGTTGTCTCGCACCGACCGCGACGGGTACGGTCCCGATTGCAGCAGGTCTCGCAATTCGGTTTCGCGTGACTGGCCCGCGTCCACCAGCTTGAAGTTGCGGATCAACACCCCTTCCTCGCCAAGGCATTTAGAAAACGGCGGCATGCTGCCGGGGACGATGCCACCAATCTCGGCATGATGAGCGCGGCTGGCGGTGAAGAAGAGCAGTTCGCGCGTGACGGGATCGTGGACAGGAGTCACAACGGTGACGTCCGGCAGGTGCGACCCGCCGCGATAGGGATCGTTGGTGACGAAGACGTCGTTGGGATTGATG
>JACRIH010000351.1 GCA_016235885.1 Planctomycetales bacterium
TGCAGCGGCACTCCATGCAACGGCCCGACAGGCGCGTCGCGCATCACCGCGTCCTCGGCCTTGGCGGCCGAGCACAAGGCTTCTTCGGCATGCATCGTGACGAATGCGTTGAGCGCCGGGTTGTGCCGCTCAATCCTCGCCAGCACAGCCTTGGTGACCTCGACCGGCGACACCTTCCGCGTCCGAATCATCGCCGCCAGTTCAACGGCCGAAAGAAACGCAAGTTCGTCATGCGGCATTGGGGAAAGTCCTTTGAGGATCGCGCACGGAAAAAATTCCCGGTTTCGAATTCCCCCTCTCCCCCCAAAGGGGAGAGGGGAGGAAGTTACTACGCCAACGTTCCCCTCACAAACCTGCCACACGTTCCCTGCGGGCAGCAATCGGCCAGACCGCTTCAACCTTCTCACCGCGTGTCGCGTAAATGCGGTCGTAAAGATTCGTCGTCGGATCACAATGCGGGACGATGAATTCCAAGCGGTCACCGATCCGCGGCAGCTTCTCGCCAGGTTCGACCGTGAGGATACCGAACTCGTCGCCGCCGCGGTTGTACGTGAGACCCGGCCAACTTTTCGCTTCCGGTTTGTACGTCGTTGTCGTGTCGAGCGCCTTCGTTCCGGCATCGACCGACACGCGGTCGGCGTGCGTGGCATTCACGACGGTCGCGAGGACGGTCAGGCTGTGGTGGAAGTCCGAGTAATTCTCACCGCTCGTCTTGCCACCGTTGCGGCGATAATCCAAGTCCATGAACACGTACGAACCGACTTGCAGCTCGGTGACACCACGAATCTTGCTGTCGATGTTGTACGTGCCGGTGCTGCCGCCGGAGAGGATGCTGGCATCGAACCCGGCTTTGCTCAGCAGTTCGCGAGTCTCCACAGACTTCGCCATCACCTCGCGCGAGACCTTGTCACGCGCCTCGAAGCCCACGACATGCGACGCCAGTCCGGCATAGGATTGCACGCCGCGAATTCGCAGCCGCTTCTGTTTCGCAATCAGTTGAGCCAGTTCCACTGCGGGCTGTCCGGGCAGGATTCCCGTGCGGCGGTCACCGATGTCCACATCGACCAACACATCGACGTTGACTTCCGCAGCGCCCGCGGCCTCGGCCAGCAATTCGATCTGACGCGGATGACCCACCGACAGCATCACCTGCCCGCCGTGTTGAATGAGAGCTACCATGCGTGCGATTTTCGCCGGCTCGACGATCGGCGAAGTCAGCAGGACCCCCGTGATTCCCGCCGCGACCATCGCTTCGGCCTCGGGCACCGTCGCCACGGAGATTCCGAGCGCACCGGCTTTCATCTGCTGCTTGGCGATCTCCGGACACTTGTGCGTTTTCGCATGCGGCCGGAATCCGCGTCCGGCCCGCTGGCAGTGCTCAGCCATCGTCTTCACGTTAGCTTCGAATAAATCAAGATCGAGCAACAACGCCGGCGTCGGCACGTTGGACTTGGTGAGCTTTGTCGGATCAATTCTGTCGACATTTTCGTCAGCGTTCACGTGGTGCTCCCTGTGCGTCAGCAATCCGACTCCCATTCCGGCCGCAAGAAATCTCCGACGGTTCATGGGCATGATGATACTCCCGTGTGGTTGCGAAAACAGCTTGGGCATCATCATCGCGAAACAAGACTCACCACGCCATCATTGACGTGCCCGAAAAAAAACAGAAATCAGGCGAGCCGGAGGGCGTAAGCCCTCGGACTGTTCTGCGCTTCGCATGAGTCCAGGGGCTGACGCCGCCTGGCTCGCCGACATTGGTAGGAGACGCCACCGTTTGGCACGGAAGACAAACGGCTCCGAGTTCGTTTACACTCCGCGCGCGACGATTCACCACGCAAGGAATCTCGTCCGCCTGCCGGCTGAAGCCGGGACTCCAGCGCTGGAGTCCCGGCTTCAGCCGGCCCGTTCCCGCTGACACAATCCAAGGAGACGCGATGTCAACGAACCATCCCACCGCGTTGTTCTCCCCCAGGTGATTCCTCATGGATCAGCGGGCCAATCAATCGTTGCGCAGTGCTGAGACAATCCCTCCGCGAGGAGCAGCCGATTCCGCATCGGTCCCGTCGGTCCCCTTTGCCACATTGCCGACTCAATTCGGACGATTCCGCGTCGAACGCCTGCTGGGGCAGGGCGCGATGGGAGCCGTCTACTTCGCATGGGACACGCAGCTTGAGCGGGCGGTCGCGCTCAAAGTGCCGCGGTTCACGGGCGCGGAAGATTCCGACGTCGTGCAGCGATTGCTGCGCGAAGCCAAAGCGGCGGCGAGCCTCGATCATCCGCATATCTGCCGCGTGTATGACGTGGGCAACGAAGCAGGCACGGCCTTCATCGCGATGCAGTTCATCGAAGGTCGTCCGCTGTCGGACTACATCGCTCCCGGCCACTTTCAGGACGAAAGACGGAGCGTGGATTTGGTCCGCAAGCTGGCCTCCGCGTTGGTGGAGGCGCACGCGAAGGGGATCATCCATCGCGACCTCAAGCCGGCGAACATTCTCGTCAACGAGCGAGGCGAACCGATCCTGATGGATTTCGGTTTGGCTCGCCGAGCCGACTCCACCGGCGACGGCCGAGCCACACAGGCGGGTATGTTGATCGGCTCGCCCGCGTACATGTCTCCCGAACAAGCCAACGGCGAGATCGACAAGATCGGCCCGTGGAGCGACCTTTACAGCCTGGGCGTGTTGCTGTTCGAACTGCTGACCAACCAGTTGCCGTTTCAAGGTTCGGTGCTGACGATTCTGTCACAGATCGCCACCAAGGAGCCGCCGCTACCGTCGTCGTTCCGACCGGGACTTGATCCACGACTGGACGTCATCTGCTGCCGGATGCTCGCGAAGAAGATCGCGGATCGGCACGGCTCGATGGCGGACGTGGCCAGCGAATTGCAAACTTGGATGACGTCGTCCAGTGGTCCGGACCCCCGGGTACGGACGGCCAACATCCCCAGCATGCCAACCCACCTCTCGTCCGGACCAAGGGGTCCGGACCACGACCCCGGTGCTGAGCCGACCAAGGATTCAATCGGCGGCCTCGTCCCCATCGCACCCAAAGTCACCGCCGCGAGAAAGTCCACGACGCTGACGCCCGACGACATCTCCCGGCAGAAACAACGTGTGCAAAAACTGCTCGCCGAGCACAACTACGACGCGGCGATTCCGATCCTCACCAAACTGGGCGACCTCAAGGGAACGCAGTTCCAAGAGACAGTGGCTTGGGCAAAGTCAACGTTGCCCGCGACGAAGGAGAAGCAACAAAAACTTCGCGACCAGTCCGCCCAAGCCTGCGAGAAGGCCCGCTGGTTGCTCATGAAATACGACTACTCAGGAGCGGCTCAGGTTGTGGAATTGATCCCCGCCGGAGCACGCAACGATGAGGTTCGGCAACTGCTGTCGCAGGCGAATGATTCGTACGAAGAGTGCCTTTTGTTGCGGCAAGACATCGACGAGTCCCTCAAACGCAAGAAGTACAGCCGCCTGCGCTCGCTGCTGGAGCGCTACCTGAAGCTCAAGCCGGACAGTCCGAAGCTGGAGCGACTGCTCCGCAACCTCGAAAAGAACCACCCCGCGCGAGCCGTCGCCAACTTCCAAGAGACGCAAACCTACTACGACGTCGCCGGCCGGTTGATCGAACCCAAAGAACTCATCCAGTACGTGGTTCTCCTCACTGTCATCTGCCTTGCCGTGTATCACACCACGGATTGGTATTTCACGACGTATTTGGCCAGCACGCGAAGCGACGAGAACAGTGGCGAGAATAACGCCAGTTCGTCTCCTCCCAACAGTTCCAACGCAACTCCACTGGCCGCACAGAACGAAAAGCAGACAGATTCAATTACACCTCTAATTGGACCGGCCCCCTCAGCTCTCCCCCTCATGGGCTCTTCTTCGCGGGTCCGCATCAAGAGTCGGGCCGTGACGGGCGGCGAACAATGGCTGGCGGGCGGACCTGCCAGCGGACCGACCGTGCGGCTGGTCAGCGACCCGGAGTTGAGTGGTGCCACTTGGGAACTCATTCGTTCGACGAGTGGGAACGACCGACTGCAATGTGTGCTGCCAGGCCCCGACTCGCTATGGTTGGACGGCGACACCGTTGGTGCCAAAACGTCCCTGCTCAGCGATCTGTCGTTGAGCGGCACGAATTGGGAGCGGGTTGAACTGACCGGTGGCATCAACCGATTCCGCAATCGCGGGGGTATCGAAGGACCGCGGTGGCTGGCGATCAACCCCGGCAGCCGAACTACGATCCTCCAAAACGATGCTGCAACGCAAGCAAATTCGCTTTGGGAAGTGATACCTGTTGGAGTTGCACTCCCACAGCCTCAGATCGCACCCGCGGCAAATGCGTCATCGACCACTGTGGGGGCAGATTCGAATCTTGGAAAGATTCCCGATCCCCATCGTCGTTTTGCGCACTGGGTGATTCTATCCGGAGGCGAAGTCGAACTGACGACCATGCAGAAATTTAATCAACTCACAATGCTTCCGCCCGCACCATTTACGGTTAGGGGGGCCGACCTCGTCGAACTCAAGGCGATTCCGGTGCCTATCGACGCAGTCGCGGAACAGTTGAAGTTGACGTGGATCGTCTCTAAGAAAAACTCGTCCGAGGCCGCCATCGCA
>JACRIH010000359.1 GCA_016235885.1 Planctomycetales bacterium
CCCCTCCGGGGCTTAATCCTTATTGCCGTCATTTCCGTGGGCTGACGCCCACGGCTGTATGCCTTGGCCCCTTCGGGGCTGGACCCTTACCAATTGTGAATCTATCTCCGTGGACGAATCACCGTGCAAACTCGACCGTTCGCGTTTCCCTCAGCACAGAGACTTTGATTTCGCCGGGATAGGTCAGCGCCTGTTCGATGGCCTTGGCCATGTCGCGGCACATCGTGGCGGCTTCGCGGTCGCCGACTTGGCCCGAGTTGACGATGACGCGGATCTCGCGGCCCGCTTGCACGGCGTAGGCTTGTTCGACGCCGGGGAAACCGCACGCGAGCGATTCGAGTTCTTCCAATCGTTTGACGTATTTTTCCAACGTCTCGCGGCGGGCGCCGGGGCGGGCGGCGGAGATCGCATCGGCGGAGGCCCCCAGCACGGTGTAGAGCTAGTCCACGCGGATGTCATCGTGATGACCGGCGGCAGCATGAATGACTTCGGGTCGCTCGCCGTACCGCTTGAGCAACTCCGCACCGACGGCCGGGTGGCCTCCTTCCATCTCGTGGTCGGCGGCCTTGCCAATGTCGTGCAGGAATCCGCAGCGGCGCGCCATCTTGCTGTCCAGCCCCAACTGTTCGGCGAGCATTCCCGTCAGGAACGCGACTTCGATCGAATGCCGCAACACGTTTTGACTGTAGCTCACGCGGAAGCTGAGCCGTCCCATGAGGTCGATGATCTTTTCGTGCAGACCGTGAACGCCCGCTTCCTCGGCCGCTTCCGTCCCAAGCTGGCGGATGTGTGCTTCCATTTCCCGCTGCGTCTCGGCGACAACCTCTTCGATTCGCGTCGGGTGAATGCGGCCGTCCTGGATCAGCTTGATGAGAGCCAGCTTGGCGGTTTCGCGACGGACGGTGTCGAACGCCGACACGATCACGACGCCGGGCGTATCGTCCACGATCACGTCCACGCCGGTCGCCTTCTCGAACGCGCGGATGTTGCGTCCCTCGCGGCCGATGATGCGGCCCTTCATTTCATCGTTCGGGATGTCCACCGACGACACGGTGGTCTCCGACGTGTGCGCCGCCGCGTAGCGTTGCACCGCCATGCCGATCACCTCGCGAGCCATCTTGTCGCACGTCACCTTCAGTTCGGACTGATGCTTGAGGATGATCCCGCCGGTTTCGTTTTTGAGGTCGCTGCGGAGTTTATTGAGCAGCATGTCGGTGGCCGATGACTGGTCGAGGCCGCTGATTTTGAACAACTGTTCGCGCTGGTCTTTCAGAAGCTGCTGAATTTCAGCGTCGCGGGCTTCGAGCGATTCCATTTTCTCCGCGAGCTTGCGCTGGTTGTTTTCAACCATTCGCTCCTTCTTGGCGATGTCTTGTTGAAGCTCGACGACGCTCGCTTCGCGGCGCTCCAGCCGCCGCTCCTGGTCGCGCAGGTCGTCGCGAGTTTTCTCATTCTCGGTGTCCAGCTCTTCGCGTCGCTTGAGCAACTCTTCCTTGCCGGCCAGTTCCTGCGATCGGCGGACATTGTCCGCGTCGTGCTCGGCCTGTTTGATGATTTCGTCGCGACGTTTGAACGCCGCGCCGCGAATGGCTCGTTCGAGGATGTACACCAGGGCCATCCCGAAGATGAAGCCCAGGGGGAACAGCAGATAACTTGGAATCATTGCGCGCGTCCCTTCGTGTTGAGAGGTCACGAGAGCCGGCCGGATGCGGAACGGCGGGGGGAGGCGGGATCGGAATGAATTCGTCGGCCGGCCCGTGGGGCCGGCGTGCGAACTCAGGCAGCAGAGCGACAAGTCAACGCCGGGGCCACACACGGATCGGTGACACGTCATCAACCGACGTGCCGGCCGAGCCGGTCCTTCGCAGGGAGGAATGCACCCGACACGCCACCGGCTGAGGAACCAGCCAGAAACCGCAGGGCGAGAAAATGTCCAGCCAACAGAAGAGACGAAGTGAAACCCATCGGGACCGCGCTCGGTTTGTCACCGTGCGACGGTCGCCAAACGAGCATGGACGCAGCCAATCAAACAGGCGGGCCATGCTGCCGGGAAGCAGAACCAACACGGTCTCCGAATGGGCCGACCGGTCGAGGTTCTGCCAGCGTGGGGTATCCGACTGATCCCCCGGGCCGATCGCCCAAGTTTGGAACCAGTGCCAAAAGGCCAGCAACGCCGCGATAGAATGCTGCATTGTCGGAGCGCCCACGAAACGTGACCAAAAACCACTCTGCGGCCAACAGATCGGGAACCCGACCCGCTTTCCGCCACCCCTCCGGTTCAGCAAGACCCGGACGGTCTCGGTGTGTATCATGCACCGAAAATCAATTCGGGCGGCATCCTAACAAAGCCGACACCGAGTCTCAAGCAGCCGCCAAATGGTGTCGAAATGCCTGTGGTCCGGACTCCCTCGTCCGGACGAAGGCGTCCGGACCACAACTCTTCCATTGGGAATCGCGCGACACATGTCCCCCTTCCTCGAACACCTCGAACAGGGCCTCGCCCGCTGCGAATTGCGGGGCGTTCGGCTGCTGGTCGGCGTGTCCGGCGGAGCCGACAGTGTATCGTTGCTGCGCGGGCTGCTGAATCTGCGGGAATCATGTTCGTTGACGGTGACGGCAGCGCACATGAACCATCGCCTCCGCGGCGACGCATCGGTTGCGGATTCTGCCTGGGTGGAGACGCTCTGCCGACAGCTCGACGTGCCAGTTCGCGTGGTTGAACTCGACGTCGCGGCCGAAGCGGCGGCGAACGGCATCGGGATCGAAGAGGCCGCGCGGGGGGCGCGGTATCGGTGGCTGGAACAGGTCGCCGAGGAAACCGGATGCACGCACATCGCCGTCGCGCACACAGCGGACGATCAGGCGGAAACCATCCTCCACCACGTTCTGCGCGGCACCGGCGTGGCCGGTCTGCACGGGATGAAATGGCATCGGCATCTGCCAGGCGGCGTAATCCTCGTCCGACCGCTGCTCGACATCTCGCGGTCCGCCGTGATCGAATTCCTGCGCGATCTCGGCCAGACGTTTCGCGACGACACGTCCAACTTGGATGCCACATTCACTCGCAACCGCATCCGTCTCGATCTGCTTCCTCGATTGCGAACGGAATTCAATCCGCAAATCGACGACGCTCTGCGGCGGCTCGGCCGTCAGGCAGCGGAACTGCACCAGTTGGTTGAAGTGATCGCTCGGGATCTCCTGCATCTGGCCGTCCGGCATCGAGACCCGCACGAAGTCCGCCTCGACGTGGCAACGCTTCGCGACCAGCCGCGACCGGTGGTTCGCGAACTGTTCGTGCAACTCTGGAGACAGCAGGATTGGCCCCGTCAGAAGATGGGGTTCGACCACTGGGACCACTTGGCCGACGTCGCGGAACATGGCCGCGCGACGCATCTCCCCGGCGGCGGCGAAGCGCGCCGCCAGCGGGGAGAGCTGGTCATCCGGTTCGAGTCGCGGTAGCGAACACGTCGCTACCGCGAACGTCGAATGGGTTACTTCGGGGCTTCATTTCCGGCGTCGATGTGAACCGGCTTGTAACCGCCGATCACCTTGAAGTAGAGAAGCAGCAGGAGATAAATGACCGCCATTGTCGCCGGGATGGCGGAATCGGCGACCAATGTCTTTCGATCTCCGTCGATGCTGGCTGCTTGGACCGCACGTTCGTCTGCGCCGAGCTTTTGCAGCGCCGCCTGCGGATCTTTATTTCCCGCCTCATCGAGTTCCTTTTGAGCGGCTGCGAGCTTCGTTTGCACATCACCCAGTTTCTTGCCATCCAAGCCGATTGCATCATCGAAGACCAGAAACTTGCTCGCCTTGTCGGCTTTGAAAGTGTCGAAAGCCGTTGCATTGGAGGTCTTCAACGCCTCACCGGCGAATCGATCTTTCGCATAACCCAAGCCCGGAGCACCGATCAAACCGGCGGACATCATGCCGACGCCGCCCATGATCGAAATGGCAAGAGCGCCGGTTCGCGGGAAGCGATCCGAAGCGACCGCCAGCATCGTGGGCCAGAAGAAGGTCTTGCCAATTCCGTAAACCGTCAGTGCGACCAGAGCACCGCCGAATGTCGCGATGCCGCTGGCCAGATTCAGTCCGACGCAGGCCAGCACGGCACACACGAGCAGGATTCCCACCGGAGACAATCCAATTTTCTTTTCGATGAATTCGGCGCAGAACCGCAGGCCGAACATCAACATCGACGTGAACACGAACAGCCACTTGCCTTCCTGCGACGTCAGAATGTTGCCGGTGATGTTTTGAATCCAACTATCGGTGCCGAGTTCGACGGCGCCGACCAAACCGTGCGTCACGAACAGCGTGAACAGCAGCAACGATCCCAAAGAGAATTTCGTCAGCACGGCCACAGCAATCAAACACGCGCCACCCACGACGTACCCGATGTTGGCCGCCATGCTTGCCGCCGCCGTCGCCTGATCCGCCGTCGCTCCGGCGGGAGTGATGATGGGGGTCAGCACACTGCTGAAGAACATCGCCAGCAACGCGCTCACCACGAGAGCACCGAGAATGCCGACGTCTTTGAACATCTCGCCAAGGCTCAAGCCCTTTTTCGACGCCTCTGATTTTGGGAAGTGCTGTCCGAAGAACATCAGCCCGTACAGAACGGTTGGAATCAAGAACAGCGCGAACTGCATTTTCCAATGGACGTGGAAGATGTCATCGAGCACCCATCCCGATGCACTGCCCAGAACCAGCCCCGCCGGCCAGCTTGCGTGCAAGATGTTGAGGTAGTGCGTGCGGTTGCTGAAAAAGAGCGTGGCCACGAGCGGATTGGCCACGGCCTCCAAGACTCCGTTGGCCAGCGCGAAGAGAAATGATCCGCCCGTCAGCAGTTGTCCAACGGTCTCCTTGCTCATCTCCGGGTTCGGAGCAAACGTGATGACCGCTGACAGGACATGCAAAGCAAAGGCCGTGATCACCAGCTTTCCGTAGCCGATTTTGTCGCAAATGATCCCGCCGATGATGATGCCGAAGCAAAACCCGGTGAACCCGATGCCGTTGATGTCGCCAACTTCCTTGTCCGTGAATCCGTATTCCGCCCGCCAGTTGTCCAGAAAACCACCGCGAATCGAAAACCCGATTCCAGCGGCAAGGATCGCCATGAACCCGGCCCACAACAATCGAGACGCGTTCGAGGGCAACAAATCGGGTTCGTGGGTGGCATTGGTTCCGGACATTGATTTCAATCTCCTGCGAGAAAGAGTCGGGGATGCTGCAAAGATTCGCCACAGAGCATGGCGTCGGAATGCAAAACGCGCAAACGGGCGGGAGTATAAGGTCGCCAGCAGGCAGATTCAATCAACCAGTGTTGCGTGAAAGTTTGGTTGCCTGACACGACCGGATGGCGAGTGTCTGCCGCGGAGCGGCATCCGAAGGTAGCCGTGGGCTTCAGCCCACGGTAGCAGCAGACCAATCCGGGCCTGTCGCGTAGCGACAATTGATTGATCGAAATATGCTCTTCAATTGTCTCTTCAATTGTCGCTACGCGACAAACTCGATTTGTGGTGTGCAGCAATCCGTGGGCTGAAGCCCACGACTACCGTCAAGCGCCGCTACGCGGCAAACAGCCGAACAATCACCACTGCAATCCTGCAATCCGATAGAGTTCCGAAATTGCCATGCCGACCGTCCTCGAAACTGACCGACTGTCCCTGCGGGAGTTCACCGAGGACGACGCCGAACTGCTGTTTGCGCTCGATACTGATCCCGACGTGATGCGGTTCATCGGTCCGTTCATGCCCAAAAATGTCGACGAATCGCGGCAGAAGATTCGGTCGTGGATCGACAAGTATTACTCGACCGGTCGCGGGCTGGGAATCTGGGCAGCGGTTGAGAAATCAACGGGAGCGTTCCTCGGTTGGTTCTGCCTGCGACCCGGCTGCGATTGGATGTTCGCGCACCTGTCGGGTTGGGGACCGGACGATTTGGAACTGGGTTACCGCTTGCACAAGGCGGCTTGGGGAAAAGGCTATGCGACCGAGGCGTCGCGGGCCATCGTCCGCAAAGCGTTCGACGAATTGAACGCGAAACGCATTGTGTCGTCGGCGCTGCTGTCGAACGTTGCGTCGTGGCGAGTGATGGAAAAGGTGGGACTGAAACGGGTGCAGCAGTTCCCGCTCCCCGGCTACGATTCGCCCGACGTGACGTACCTGCTGACACGGTTGGAGTACCGCCTTCAGGCGGCTTCTGAAGCACCGTGACCAGCATTTCCAACGTGGCCGGCTGAAGCCGGGACTCCAACGCCTACATATTCGTCTTCGCGTCGCCCGCGTCACCGAGAATGCTCGTGAGCGCGCGATTGATCTCGGCGTCGTGCTGGTGGTCGAGTGAGTAGACGCGGCAGATGGCGAAGCTCAGCGGGAGTTCGCGGAAGAGTTCGGAGTCGCTGAGTTCCTGCGGTTGGCTCGTGGCGGGATCGAGAACGAAATTCTGTCCGCCGGCCGGCTGCTTCGTGCTCGGGCGGTGATAGTGCTTGGCGACGTCGATCTTGAGCGGCAGGTCGCGGCACGCGGCGGGGAGTTTCTTTCGCAGGCGCTTGGCCACGAGGTCGGGTTCCGAAAAGATCGACGTGCGTTCGGATTGGCCGCTGTGGAAGTACATCGTCCGTTCGCCCGCCATTTTCCACAGCATCTGTCGCGACAGGATCGCCTGCCACTGTTCGCCCAGTTTGCGTTTGGCCGGGTCGTCGGATTGCGGCCAGCGCTGAACATCGACCATCAACGACGCCTCGGTTAGCTGGCGATAGGCGTCGAGGTGTTGCAGCGGGTTGCCGGGGAACAAGTGTCGGAGCGTGTCGCCGAAGACGTCTTCCAAGGCCACGTCGAGCGCTCGCACAGTGCGGTGAAAATAGATCGAGCGAAACAGATTCGCCCGGACTTCGATGAAATGGATCAGCGACGACAGCCCGCGCACGTGCATCGTCAGCCCGCTCGGAGTGAAGAAGCTGTAGTGCAGCAGCCGCGACAGATCGAACGCCTTCGTGTTGTAGCCCGACATGTAGCTGTCGCGCAGCACGAAGTCCATGTTGTCCACAGTGTAGATGCCACAGAACAGCGACCGCAGTTTCATCAACCAGTCGGGATGCCCCTCTTCTTTCGCGGCCTTTCCCTGTGGCCGACGGATCAGGAACCCGATCTGCGCCGGGTCGAGTTCCTCCAGCGGCTGCAACCTGCCGCCCGGATTGCGACGCACGCGACGGATGAGGTCGGCCAAATCTCCATTGATCACCGCCACGCCGAGGTCTTCGTGCGTGATGTTGAACTGGTCGAGATATTGATCGTCGAAGAAATGCCCAAACGGCCCGTGGCCGACGTCGTGCAGTAGACCCGCCAGCCGGCACAGGCTTTCGACGTACGCTCGCGACGGGACATTGCGACACGATTCGACAAGCGAATCGTACCAGTGGTCGATGGCCAGCGACGCGAGATGCATCACGCCGAGGATGTGCTGGAACCGCGTGTGTTCGGCGGTCGGAAAGACCCACCACGCGGTTTGAAGCTGATGGATGTGGCGCATCCGCTGCACCCACGGATGGTCGATGATCTCCTGCTCGGACACTTCGCCCGCGGGCAATCCGCTGCGGGCGATGAACGGGATGTACCCGTGGATCGGGTCGTGGGAGAGACTTTCGGTGGTGAAGTCGCGGGGCATGGGGGGATTTTAGATTTGCGATTTGAGATTTGCGATTGAGTCCCAAAACAAAGTTGCACGTGTTCGACAAGCAACTCCGCGCCCTCCGCGCCTCTGCGTGAGATACTTTTCTGGAAATGTGCTCACGCAGAGGCGCGGAGGTCGCGGGGGAAGGCTGACATCTGGTCGTCTGCTCGGTAAGCTGACCAGCCGATATTGTTGGGGAGGCGCAAACCGGAATTCATTCCAGGAGACTTTCGTATGCGACGATTGATGGTGGCTCGACGGATGGTGGTCGTGTTTCTGACTGGTTTGATCCTCGCCGGCGTGGGCGGTTGGGCATCGGGTTGGTTCAAGCCGGAGGAGACCGTCGTCACCGAACTGGCTCCCGGCGTGTTCTTTCGCAAGACGCAATGGAAACCGGAATTCATCGGCTGCAACCAGGGGTGGATCATCTTCGAGGACTTCGTGCTTGTCATCGAAGCCAGCTTCCCGAATCAGGGCGAGGAACTGATCAAGGAAATCCGCAAGACGACCGACAAGCCAATTCGCTACGTGTTCGATACGCATTATCACGGCGACCATGCGGATGGGAATCCGATCTTCATCAAACAGGGAGCCAGCGCGATTGCGTCGGAGCCGAGCCGCGAGTTGTTTCACACCAAGGGAATTGCCGGGTTCCAGCAGGCACAGAAGGACAAGGCCAAGGAATACGGGTCGCTCAAGTACGGCTACCCGCATCTGTACTTCCCGAAAAAACTGGTGATCGAGGATGCGACGCAGCACGTCGAGTTGATTCATTTCGGCCACGGCCACACGGCGGGCGACGCCGTCGCGTGGTTGCCGAAACAGGGCATCCTGTTCACTGGGGATGCGTGTGTGAACGGCGCGTTCAACTACACGGGGGACGGAAACACGGCAAGCTGGATCGGCATCCTCACCGAAATGCAGAAGCTCCCGGTGAAACGCATCTGTCCCGGCCACGGAGAAATGTCCGACGCTTCGTTGCTCGCCACGCAACGCCGCTACTTTGTCGAGCTGCGTCAGGCCATCGGCGACGCGATTGCGAAGAGAAAGAGCCTCGACGAGATCAAGAACACGATCGACCTGCCGTTCTATGAGGAATGGGCCGGTGTCTCCGTGCGCGAACGGGTCGAGAACATCGAGTTCGTGTACAAGGAACTCACGCAAAAGAAATAGCGCGAAGGCTCGCGCCCGACCGTACCAGCCCGCAGCGTCAGCGAGGGAGTGCGGTTGGCACTCCCTCGCTGACGCTGCGGGTTAGTGTGTGTTCAGCGAGGAGCCGAACCCGCGGTCGCTGGTGTTCGACGGCTGCGTTCGATGCGGGTCAGTTCGTCGAACAGGCCTTCGATGCACAGCTTGGGAGACATGTTGCGCTGCAAGTGCGAATCGGCTTGGAAGACGCGCTCCAAGAGTTCGCCCACGAGGTCCAAGTCGTCGAGAGATCGATTCGGAAACTTTGCTGTGAACCGGGTGACTTGCGGTGGAGGAAGGACGATGGAGGAGGGAGAATCGGCAGTTGCCGCGCCGCCGTCGTTGCCAAGTTGCCAGATCGTGCCGCGGTAGAATTCGATGGCGAACCGGATCGCCCAGCCGGCGAGTTTCCGTTGCTCGCTGGTGTCAGAGCCTTCTTCGAGAGCTTCGACGACTTGACCGGCGAGTTCGTATCGCTGGCGACCATCGGCGGCGAGTAAGTTGTAAACCGCCTCGCGTAGCGACCGCACCTGCGGGTCGAGCAATTCCGATGCGGTCTGCACGCTGCCGTCGCACAGCGCGGCCACCGCTTCCGCTTGCGAGCGATCGTCGGCGATGCCGTCGCGAATCAGGATCTCGATCACCTGCTCGCTCGTGAGCGGGGCGAACTGGAGTTTCTGGCAGCGCGAGCGAATCGTCGGCAATTGGGCATCGGGGGTCGTGCCGACGAGGATCAACAACGAGTGCGGCGGCGGTTCTTCGAGCGTCTTCAGGAGCGAATTGGCACTCGCCTCGTTGAGCGAGTCGGCATCATCGATGATCGCGATCTTGCGGCCGCCTGCCATTGGTTTGAGCGACAGTTCGTAGCACAGCCCCTCTTTGCCGCGACGTTCTTCCGGGCCGAGAAACAGTTCGATGGGGAGGGATTGTTTTCCCGCCGGCAGGCCGATCTGAAACAGATCGGGATGTGTCCCCGCAGCCACTTGCTTGCAGCCGGAGCATTGGCCGCAGGCGTCGAGGTCCGCTGCGCTGTGCCGCTCGCAGAGCAACGACTGCGCGACGGCGTGCGCTAACATTCGCTTGCCGATCCCCGGCGGACCGACAAACAAAAACGTGTGCGCGAGCCGCCCCTTCGCGATCGCGTGCCGCAGCATCTCGCGCCGCGAGTCGTGTCCGATGAGGGTGTCCCAGAGATTGGCCATCGGTTCCGTTCTGCGATTAAAAAGTGAATGAAACCACGGAAGACACGGATGACACGGAAGGAAATGAGAATTAGGAACGCGGTGTCACGCAGTCAGCCGTGTCTGTGTCAGACCAATTGTTTTCATGCCTTTCCGTGTCTTCCGTGGTCTCCCTCCATTAGATCTCCGTCTCATCCTCGTCATCGGCCGGTTCGATCCAGACCAGGATGTCGCCGGGAGAGACCTGGTCGTCCAAGTCTTTTTCGATTTGGATCACCTGGCCGGCGACAGGCGTTGGCACGTCACAGGTGATTCCGGATACGAGAACTTCGAGCAGGCGCTCGCCCTCGCCGACGTCGTCGCCGACGTCCACGAACCACGCACTGACGCGCATCGGTTGCCCGGAGGCTCCGAGGTCCGGCAACGTCACGGGAATCGGCGTCATGTCGAACCCCACCGCTTGAACAAGCTGTGCTCGATGCCGAGTTGATCGCAGATTCGGCCGACGATGAAGTCCACGAGATCGTGGATCGACGTCGGGCTGTGATAGAACCCCGGCATCGCCGGCAACACGATGGCACCGACGTCAACGAGACGTTTCATGTTTTCGAGTTGAATGCTTCCCAGCGGCGTTTCGCGAGGGACGACGATCAGCTTGCGGCGCTCCTTCAAATGCACATCGGCCGCCCGTTCGATCAGATTGTCCGATTGGCCCGTGGCGATGCTCGCCAGCGTTCCCATCGAGCACGGACAGATGACCATGCCTCCCGTCAGAAACGACCCACTGGCGATGCCCGCCATGAAATCCCGGACGTGGTGATAGATCAGCTTGCCAGTGACCGGCACGACAGTGTCATCGCTAAACACCGAACTGCCATCCGTCACCGGACCGAATCCCTGCCGGAGCATTTTCAGTTTGCTGTCCTCCGCGAGTTGCGAATCGGACGGCAGGAGTTGCGACCGTTGGAACCGATCGAGGTCCACCCGCAAGCCGAGTTCCCGTTCGAGCACAATCGTTGCCGACGGGCTGATCGTCAGATGCACGTTTCGTCCGGCGGCCAGCAACACTTCCAGCAAACGAACGGCGTAGATCGCCCCGCTGGCTCCGGTGATCGCAACGACGAGGTCTTTCATGTTCGACTCCAAGTGGTGGGTCTCGTACCCCGACCCACACTACAATTCAACTCACTTTGTGCCGATGTACAAAGTCGCGACGCCAAACGTGAACGGCTTCCAAATCACATGCGATAATCCGCAGCGTTGCATCTGGTCCGCCAGTTGTTGACCCTGCGGAAATTCCGCGACCGATGCCGGGAGGTAATTGTAAGCCTGCTGCTGGTTGCGAGCGAGCAACTGTCCGAGTCGTGGCAGCACGTTGCGGAAATACCAGCCGTACACCGCGTGGATCAAGCGGTTGGTCGGCATCGAAAACTCGAGCACCACGACGCGCCCGCCCGGTTGGCACACGCGGGCCATCTCGCGCAGACCGCGCTCGGTGCTGGTGACGTTTCGCAATCCGAACGCGACCGACACGATCTGAAACGTGTCGTCGGGAAACGGAAGCTCCTGCGTGTCGGCGGCGAGGAACGCGAACGTTCGGCCCGATTGCTCAGCCGCCGTTCGTTGAGCACCCGACTTCCGATCCGCGATCACCAGCATTTCGGGAGTGAAGTCGCTGCCGACGACGGAAATCTGTCCGCGTCCCCTTCGCCAGTACGCCAGAGCCAGATCACCGGTTCCGGTGCAAACGTCGAGGATCGGCGTGTCGCCACGCGGCGGAGCCAGCCGAATCGTCCGCCAGCGCCAATAATAATCCGTCCCGCCCGACAGAAAGTGGTTGAGAAAATCGTAGCGCGGCGAGATCTCGCCAAACATCTCGCGGATGCGCTGTTCGGATTTGTCGAGGGTCGTATTCACGTCACCAAGTCTCCGGCAACACGTGCCCCAAGCCGTATTCCGCCCAGCGGCCGGTCACGAGATCTTTCATCTCGCGGGACATGACCATTTCGGGTGGCCAGGGGCGCGGGTGGCCTTCTTCGGGGAATTTGCGGGTGGCGTCGATTCCCATTTTGTGGCCGACGCCGCAGACGGGGGCGGCGTGGTCGAGGATGTCGGTCGGGCCTTCGTTGAACACCACATCGCGGCCGGGGTGGACGTTGGCTCCGACGTGGAACCACACTTTCTCTTCGTCCTGCACGTCGACGTGTTCGTCCACGACAACGACGATTTTCGAGAACATCATCTGGCCCATGCTCCAGATGGCGTTCATCACCTTGCGCGCCTGCTGCGGGTACGTCTTCTTGATGCTGACGAAGCACAGATTGTGAAACGCTCCGGCGCGCGGCAGGTTGTAGTCCACGAGTTCGGGGACAAACAGTTTGATCAACGGCAGGAAGATGCGTTCGGTCGCCTTGCCCATCCAGAAATCTTCCATCGGCGGCTTGCCCACAATGGTCGTGGGGTAGATGGGATTCGCGCGGTGCGTGATCGCCGTCACGTGAAACAGCGGGAACTGATCTGCCAGGCTGTAAAAGCCGGTGTGGTCGCCGAATGGTCCCTCGGTTTCCCACGGCTCGTTCGGGTCCACGTAGCCCTCGATGACAATTTCCGCGCTGGCCGGCACTTCCATGTCGATGGTCCGACACTTCACGAGTTCGATGTTCTGTCCTCGCAGAAAGCCACCGAACAAACATTCGTCGGTGTTCGGCGGCAGCGGTGCCGTCGCCATGTACGGGAACACCGGATCGCCGCCGAGCGACACCGCGATCGGCATCTGAGCCGCCCCCGCCTTGCGATACTCCATGAAGTTGTGACACCCGTCGTGATGCAGGTGCCAGTGCATGCTGCACAAATTTTTGTCGCGCACTTGGACGCGGTACATGCCGACGTTGCGTTCACCACTGGTCGGGTTCTTCGTGAACACCTGACCAAATGTGATGAAGCGTCCGGCGTCGAGTGGCCAGCACTGGAGCACGGGCAGTTCGAACAAATCGACATCGCGCCCGATCTTCACCACCTGCTGACACGGTCCTGAGCGTACGATTTTCGGCGGCAGCTTGGCGAGCTGTGCGAACTGCGGCACCATCTTCAGTTTTTCCAGCCACCCGTCCGGTACCGCCGGCTTGACCAGACCCGCGATCCGGTCCGCGACCTCCTCGAACGACGCCACGCCCAGCGCTTTGCACATCCGTTTGTAACTGCCGAGCAGGTTGATCACGACCGGCATCGAGCTCCCCTTCACGCGCTCGAAATACAGCGCCGGTCCGCCATCGGGGGCCTTGCTGATTCGATCGGTGATCTCAGCGATTTCCAGCACCGGATCGACCTCGGTGCGGATGCGGACGAGTTCCCCGGCGTCCTGCAATTCGGACAAGAAATCAGCGAGGTGTTCGTACGGCATGGGTCTCAACGGTCGGTGAACATGGCGTTTTTGAGGCGAGGTCTCATTCTGGCGACACCTGCTGGGGTTGTCCAATGCGAGGAGAAATTCTGCGACTGGCGACACGACTTCGGCCGTGCCTACAATCACCCGCAAATCATTCAACAGGTTAACCAGCGATCACCACCATGAATGTCCTCGTCACCGGCGGAGCCGGATACATCGGGTCGCACGCGGTGCGTCAATTGGTTGCCGCCGGGCATCGCGTGACGGTGGTAGACAACCTCGTGCGCGGACATCGCACGACCGTCCCGCCGCATGTGGAGTTCCATCGACTCGACGTGTGTGACACCGCGTCACTGGCGGATGTGCTGCGACGAAGCCAGTCCGAATGCGTCCTGCACTTTGCCGCGCTGGCCTATGTTGGCGAATCGGTCACCGATCCGCTGCGTTACTACCTGAACAACGCGACCGGGACGATCAGTCTGCTCGACGCCATGCGGCAGGCGAACGTGAAACGGATCGTGTTCAGTTCCACATGTGCCACGTACGGCGACCCGCCCGAATTGCCCATCGTCGAAACCATGCCGCAGGCACCGATCAATCCCTACGGCCGAACGAAACTGCTGGCCGAATGGGTTCTGCGCGACCAACTTGCCGCCGATCCCGAGTTCGCGTTCGTGGCTCTGCGATATTTCAACGTGGCTGGCTGCGCTCTCGACGGCAGCGTCGGCGAAGATCATTCCCCCGAGACGCATCTCATCCCAATCGTGCTGCAAGCCGCGCTCGGGCTTCGCGACGGCGTGACCGTGTTCGGCACGGACTATTCCACGCCGGACGGCACCTGCATCCGTGACTACATTCACGTCGAGGATTTGTGCGCGGCGCACCTCATTGCCATGAATTCGCTCTCGCCGGGCAAGGCACAGTTTTACAACCTCGGCATCGGCCGCGGATATTCCGTGCGGGAAGTGATCGAGTCGGCTCGGAAAGTGACCGGGCGGGCGATTCCGATCCGATTTGGCGAGCGGCGCCCGGGTGATCCCGCGGCGCTGTTTGCCAGCGCGGACAAGATCAGTCAGGAACTCGGTTGGGCACCCTCCATCACTAGCCTGGACGAAATCGTGGCCAGCGCCTGGCGCTGGTTTGAGGCACATCCGAGAGGATACGGCGACACAAGATGAAATGACACCGGCTGACGTCGTGTCGGGACCATAAGTTCTTTAGCCCGCCCGGCATCTCAACCGATATGACAAAAGCCATCCAACGTTCCGAGCCACTCAAACTTCCTTGTTCTTGACGCTGGGCTGGGATCGGCGTAAATTGATGCGAAGTTTTGCGGCTGGGCTTGGTCAGGTTCGCTTTCGCAGACAACAAAACTAAGGAGTCGGGTCATGCTGCAAGTCAACTGCGGTCGTCGTTCGCGGTCGTGTGATGGGGCAACTCGTCGCGACTTCCTCAAAGTTGGGTCTCTCGGCTTGGCCGGTCTGTCGTTGCCACAGTTGCTCGCCACCAGAGCAAACGCCGCACAGGACGGAAAAGCGATCAAGGACACCTCGGTTGTCTGGCTGTTCCTCGGTGGCGGACCGACGCACGTTGAAACCTTCGACCCGAAGATGACCGCTCCGAGCGAACTGCGCAGTGCCACGGGTGAAGTGGCCACTTCGCTGCCGGGCGTGACTCTCGGTGGAACGTTTCCCAAAATGGGGGCCGTGGCGGACAAGATGGCGTTCGTCCGGTCGTTCGCGCATCGCAACAGCGGGCACGGCGGGGGGACGCACTGGTTGATGACCGGCTACGACAACCGGATGATCGACAACGGCGGACTGCCGACGCGACCGTCTCTTGGTGCGATCACCGCTCGCGTGCGCGGCGCGAATCACCCGGTCACCGGCATGCCGACCTACGTCCGGTTGAACAACATTGGCGCTGACGGCCCGGCGTTCCTGGGCACTCCGTTCGCCCCGTTCGATCCGAACGGACAGGCGAGCAAGAATCTGACGCTCACGACCAAGGAAGACCGGTTGGGGGATCGTCGCGAACTGTTGAAGGAACTCGATCGATTCCGCAAAGATGCCGACGCCAGCGGCCTGATGAACGGCTTGTCGGCGTTTGAATCGCAGGCGTTCAACCTGATCCTCGGCAGCGCCCCCGAAGCCTTCAATCTCAAGAAGGAAGACGCGAAGACCGTGGACCGCTACGGCAAGGGTTTGGGTCAGCAGATGCTGGTCGCCCGGCGTCTGTGCGAAGCGGGGTGCGGTTTCGTGACGATCAACTACGGCGGCTGGGACATGCACGGCCAGATCGAGCAATCCATGAAACGTCGCGGACCGGAACTCGATCAATCGGTTGCGGCGTTCGTGCAAGACATCGCCGAACGTGGCATGAGCGAAAATGTTTTGCTGGTGATCACTGGCGAATTTGGACGAACTCCGCGGATCAACAAGAACGCGGGACGCGATCACTGGGCGCCGCTCAGCACGCTGGCCCTGGCGGGGGGCGGCCTCAAGATGGGTCAGGTGGTCGGCGAATCGTCGGCCAAGCTGGACGTACCGAAATCAAAACCGATCGGCCCGCAAGACCTCATGGCCACCGTGTTCCATGTGCTGGGGATCGACACCAAGACGCAGTTCACCAACCCGCAGGGTCGGCCGGTGAACATGGTCGAGGAAGGGCACACGATCCCCGAATTGGTCTGATCTCAAAGTTAGGTTGGGTTTCAGCCCGACCTGAATCGGTCGAACCGAAACCCAACTCCCCGGCTGCTCGCAGCAGCCGGGGTGTTTTTCGTGATGACCGGATTTTCCTTTCGTCGACGCCCCCGTTGCTGCGGTTGTCTCTCGATGACTTCAAATACTCGGTACACAACAGGCGGCAAGTCCACCGGTCGTTTCGTGGTCAGATCGACTTCGAACGGTCGTTGCAGATTGTTGCCGGTGAGGTCTTCCAGCACGGTGCCGATCGCGAGACGATGCCCACCCGCGGACCACGGCACGCCGGGTATGAATTGCCACGAGCGCTCTTCGTTCGCGGTGACGATGACGCCGTGTACCTGGCGACCGTTCATGTCTTCCACTCGAAGCTGCGATTGCAGCAGCGCCCAATCGAGCGGTTCGGGGAAATCGACGACGAGCGGCTCGCGTGATCCTGCCGGCGGCGTGGTCAGCGTCCACGACTCGATATCGGGCTGCGTGTGGTCGGGGGCGACAGCGAAGATGGATTTGCGGATGTCTTCGGCAAACGGTTGCCCCGCCTGCGAACGCCACGCTTTTGAGACGACCAAGGTGTATCGGCGACCCTCTTCGAGAATCGGGCCGATTTCGACGTTGAGGTTCACTCCAGTCTTCTGACGGCCGGGATGAAACCACAGCGTCAGTCGCAGGCCATCTTCCGACCACAGCTCGGTGTGTCGAAACGGACTCGGCACATCATCGCCCGTCGTTTTATCGACGACTCGAAAGTAATCCCAGATGTCGCCGCGTTCCATTGGCTCGGAGAAGTGCAGGTAAAACTTGAGATGGTTGGCCGGCAGCTTGTCGGTCGTCGGGTAAAGTGCCACAACGCGCGGCGGTTCGGCCGGTCGCAAGGCCACTTCGTAGCGGCTGATGATCGGACTACCCGATGCCCTGACGACTGCGGGACTGAAAGTCGCGATATAGGTCGTCCCCGGCAACAACGCGTAGCGCGGGTGAAACCGCAACTCGCTGCCGTCAACTTCAACCGATCCCAGCACGCCGGCGCTGTCGGATTTCGTTTCGGTTCCCGCGACATTCAACCTCACCGCCCGAGCCAGATCGACCGCCGCGAATCGAGACCACACGGCTGGGTCGCTCGACTCGACACGGACAGTGATCCAGCGATCGTCGCCGTCGTCCGGTTCGACTCGGACCGTGAACGTCGCAGCCGAATGCTTCGCCGGCTGAGCATTCGACGCCGAACAGCCGACGGCAACGACGAAGCTCATCGCGACGAGCACGGTAGTTAGACGAGGCGACATGATGGAGACGCCCAATTGGAGGTCCAGGGACGCTTGCCCCTCACCCCCGGCCCCTCTCCCCCGAGGGGGGGGAGAGGGGAGGAGACGTTTTCTACGGCAGTTGAGCCAGTTCCAGCGACAAAATGGCGTCGGTGTCGGTGGACGGGTCGGCTCGGAGGACGACGATCTGGTCGTTGTCGAGCTTCGCCACCTGGACGGCGCCGAACAGTGAATCGACGATCTCGATCCCATTCGGACCGGACTTTTCCTTCAAGTCGCGTCGTGCGGCTTTTTCGTTGACGTCTTGAGCGTTCATGTAGTCCATGCTCACTCGCACGCCCCACCACTTGCTCGGGCCAAACAGGTTCTTGGCGAAGTGCATGCGGTAGGTGTTCGTCACCAGCCACTTCTTGCCACCCTTTTCGTACGTGAACATGTCGAGCGGCCGATTGCCCGAGCCGAGTTCGACGACGCTGGTCCCCTTTACTTGGGCATCGTTCTTGATGTCGGCGAGCGGGAACTTGGCGATCGGCGTGCAGGCGAACGCCCCCACGACGAACGACTGGCCGTTCTCTTCGTACGGGACGAACGACTGGATCGGTGCCCGCGTTTCCCACTTGCCGTGGGCGACGTGGTATGTTTCGGTGCTGAGCATCTTGCCGCTGCCATCGTGCGTCAGCGGAAACGGCACCGAGTAGACGCGGCTGGCGAATTCTTCGTTGCTCTGGCCGGCCAGAATCACGCGGTCGCTGGCGACTTCCAGGTCGGTGATGTTGCGGAGCTTGGCGCGGTCGGCTTCGGGGAACGACACGCGCACGTACTTCACGTTGGCCAGCGCGAGGTCGGCCACCTTGCCGTCGGCGTCAATCGTGAGGATTGCCGCCTGGCGATCTGTCTTCCGCGTCACGGCCAGATAAATTTTCCCGCTGAGTGGATTGACGGTCATGTCGGCGATGTCGATCCCATCCGGCGGCGCTCCCATCGCCGAACCGACCAGACCACGCACGTCGTTGACTTTCTTCTTGAGCTTCACGACCGGCCCGAGATCACCCGTTTGAATGGCGACGAATCCCGCCGATTGCGGATCGGCCACCAGCAACAATCCCTGCGGTCCGAAACTGATCGTCCCGACCGATTTCAAACCGGGGTTGCCGGTCTGCACGTTCTTCAACAAGTCCGCCGCACCCTTCGGCGAATCTGCGGGCAACGTCCCCGCCAGCCACATCACTCCCACCAGCAATCCCAACACCACGCACAATCCACTTCGCGCTCGGTTCATGGTACGACCTTTCGTGATTAGGGAACTCAGACCTGTAATAGGTACGGTCAGAAGTATGCGATTGGACTGTTGCTATTGCAACACAACGGCCAGCCAGCCACAGATGAAACACGAAGGGACGAAGCACTTCGACCGGGGCTTGCCAATCCGTGTTTCATCTGTGGTGAAAAATGAGAAGGGAGATCAGGTTCTCTGCGCGTCACGATTGGGTAGACTTTCCATGGGTGAAGTTTTCGGTCTGACATCTTGATGGAGGAAACCATGTTTCGCACGTCCTTCACGATCGGTTTCGTTTGGCTGTCGTCGGTGGCTTTCGCAGCGGAACAGAGTGGTATCTCTCAGGCACCGAACACGTGGGTCAAACGCAGTCCGCTGGCGACCGCGCCTCTGTCGCCGAACATGGGTTACGAGACCACGCTGGCTTACGACCCGGAGGCTCGGCGCGTGATTCGGTGGGGCGGGCACAATCAGGGGGGCGGCGGTGAACAGAACGCCGAACTGTGGTTGCTCGACCCGCTGACGATGAAGTGGGAGCTGCGAGAGCCGAACACTTCGCCGCCGGGAGTCTGTTGCGGACAACAGAATCTGTTCGATCCGTCGCACGGTCGTTTTCTACGGTTCGGTGCGTTCAGTGGGAATCACGGCTGGCAATCGTTTCGCGAAATCTCGCTGAGCAACAGCAGCGTCTGGAACTACGACGTCGCGACCAACACCTGGCGCGACCTGCGGCCTCACCCGGCCCCCGTCACCGCCCCGCTGCGCTGTGCGAGTTGGGATAGCGATCACAACGTGGCCGTGGTCTTCGGCGGCGAGGGAAGCCACGAGGGGACGGTGGTCTACGATCCGCACACGAACGAGTGGACGCGGATGAAGCCGAAATCACTCGCACAACCCGAATTCCGCAGCGGTGGCAACATGGCGTACGACGCGGCGAACAAACTGCACATCTTGTTCGGTGCGCAGTTCATGAACGATCCGCACACGTGGGCCTACGATCTGAAACGCAACGAATGGCAAGACCTCCGCCCGGCCGTGCAGCCACCGACCGATCGCAACGACGCCATGCTCACGTACGACGCGGCCAGTCGCGAAATCGTCGCGGTCGTCCGGGCGATCGACAAGACGGACGAAAAGAACCCGCAGGAAATCACGGCGGGGCACCTCGAAACGTGGACGTTTGACAGCGCCCGCAACGTCTGGACGAAACGAAATCCGAATCGCGAACCGGACGGCTGGGGCAACCGCCGCCGCTGCATCACCGCGCTGCCGGACCTCAACGTCTGCCTGATGGAAGCGTGGGTCAGCCCACAAGAGAAAGTGCCTGGCGTCGAGAAGGAACAGCAAGTCTGGACGTACCGACTCACGGAAACCAAGACCGATGCACGCGACGACAAGCTGGTTGCGACAGTGCCGCCAGTTCGCAAGCAGCCGTGGATTGTCGAAGACGTGACAGTCTCCGTGCGATCGGCTCGCGAAATCCACCTCGCATGGAAACCGCCCGCCGGTGACGCGAGCGAACTGCGGTACGTGGTCGAACGCGCTCCGGTCGATGTCTATTCCGACGACCAACTCAATCGCCTGCGCGATCAATGCACGCCGCTCGACGAACCGAGCGTCGGAGCCGTCAAGGCGATCGCCCCGTTCCAGCGACTGACCGCCGAACCGATCGCCGCCACGACGTTCACCGACTCCGGCGTGGACCTGACCAAAAAAGAACCGCTCGGCGACGACGCGACGCCCACCCGGCAGTTCCACAAGGACCAACTCCACGCCGACGGCAAGCCGTACCACTTCGCCGTGTTCGCGTATCGCGTGCGCGCCGTGAACTCGCGTAGCGAAACCAGCGGCCCATCGCCGTATGGCCTCACGATCCCGAGCGCTCCGCAGTGGTTGTTCTCGAAGGAAGACGGCACCATCTGCCATGTGCGCTGGTCCGCCAACCCCGAACAAAACCTGCAAGGCTACCGCGTTTACCGCATGGGCGGCCCGAACAAGCTCAGCAGTTGGGGAATCGCCCGGCTGACGGAATCGCCGATCACCGAGACGCAATTTACCGACCCCGAAGCCGGCAAGAACGCCGCCCGCTACTGGGTCACCGCCGTGGACGCCCTCGGTCAAGAAGGATTTTCGTCGGCCCCGACGTGGCACAACCGCATCTACCAGCGATACTACACACCCTTCGTGGGGGAATGGCACCAGTAAACATTCTGAGTCTCGATCCTTACCGCCTGACAAACGCTTGCTTGCTTCGCGATGGACAACCCCCCTGATTTTCACTGGAAAGTCGTTTCTCCGCGCACCCGCGAATGGTTACCGCTTGTTTTGTTGCTGACGTTCGGGTTGTCACTGGGCATGTGGATGTTGCCCAATACTGGTGATCCGTCACGAACTCGGACTGTTTGCAAGAACAATCTCAAGCGGATCGGCTTGGCACTGCACAACTACCACGATAATTATCACAGCTTTCCACCAGCATACGTGCTCGGACCGGATGGCAAACCGTGGCACAGTTGGCGAGTCCTTGTCTTGCCCTTCCTAGAGGAAACTGATCTGGCGAAAGCATACCGCTTCGACGAACCGTGGAACGGCCCCAACAATTCGCAGTTGCTGAAACGCTGTCCCGAAGTCTTTCGCTGCCACTCAGCTAAAGGCAAGGTGCCGCCGACCACGACAAACTACGTGGCTGTCGTTGGGACAGAGACTGTTTGGCCTGGGGCAAGCCCTGTCAGCATCGGCGAGATTACCGACGGCACGTCGAACACGGTGCTTGTGGTCGAAGTTCGAGATGCCGGGATACCGTGGCTGGCGCCGTACGATTTGAGCTTTGAAGAGGCGTCTGCCGGCCCGAGCAATTCCGCTGGTCGCCGTCCATCCAGTTTTCACGAGCATGGTGGTAATGTCCTGATGTGCGACGGGACGGTGCGCTACATCCAACTCGACATCAATCGTGAAACCTTGCGGGCGCTGTTCACCCGAGACGGCGGCGAAGAGATTCCCGATTTCTGACCGACTCGAAACCAACCTCCATCCAAGAAAGCGAGCAATCCATGAAGCGAACGGTCGTCGGCATCGTGATCGCCCAAGTCGTGTTGTATTTCTTTGGCTTCATTTGGTGGGGACTTGGTCCGTATCCCAGCCTGATCTGGAAGCAGGCTCGCAGTGACGACGCGGCGGCTCAGGCGTTGCGCGAACAGTTTCCGGAGAACGGCACGTACCTCGTCCCCAGCACGGCCGGCAAGCCGGAGGACGTCGATCATGCCATGCGCAGGGGGCCGGTGGCGTTCGTCCACATGCTGCGTGTCGAAGGCCGGGCGGCGATGGAACCCAGCATCATGGTGACCGGCTTTGCGACCAACCTGATCGTGATCGTGCTGATCGCGTTGTTGCTCGGCCGCTGTTCCACCGCGCTGCCGACGTACGCTGACCGCGTGAAATTCGTGGCCTTCGCAGGCTTCATCGCCGCGTTCTTCATCGACGGTGGGGAAATCGTCTGGTGGCAAATGCCCGCGAACTGGAAGCTGTATCAGGCCGGCTACGACTTCCTGTTCTGGGTCATCGCCGGGCTGATCCTGGCGAAGTTCGTCGGTCCGCAAGCCGGTAAGTCGTCGGCAGTGTGAAGTCGGGTGTCGTTTCATTGCGGATGATGGTGCGACGCCCCTCTCCCTCCGGGAGAGGGGAACCAAAACTATGAACCAACCGACAAATCCGCCGCCATCGCTTCCGCGAAACGTCAAAGTGCTGTCGCTCAGTAGTCTGGTCAACGACGTCGCCAGCGAGATGATTTTCCCGCTGCTTCCCGGCTTTCTGCTCACGACGTTGGGGGGCAATCGGTTTTACCTGGGGATCATCGAGGGGCTGGCGGATTCGATCGCCAGCGTCTTGAAACTGTGGTCCGGCGGGTGGTCTGATCGAGCGGGACGGCGGAAAGACTTCATCGTGTTCGGCTACTCGCTGGCCGCGCTGGCTCGGCCGGTGATCGGATTGACGACCGCGCCGTGGCAGCTCTTGGCGATCCGCCTCAGCGACCGGATTGGCAAGGGGGTGCGCACCTCGCCGCGCGATGCGTTGATCGCCGACTCGTGCGATCCGTCGATCCGCGGCCGTGCCTTCGGGTTTCATCGGGCGATGGATCATCTCGGCGCGGCGATCGGTCCGCTGCTGGCGGCGGGGTTTCTGTGGCTCTGGCCGGATCAGATGCGCACGCTGTTCATGCTCACGGTGTTGCCGGGAATGCTGGTGGTTGCGTTGGTGGTTTTCGGATTGAGGGAAGTGCGAAAGTTCCCTCTCCCCTCCGGGGGAGAGGGTCACGGTGAGGGGGCCGGTTGGAGTCCCGCCTTCAGTCGGCCGGCTGAAGCCGGGACTCCAACCACAGAGCCACCGCGCCCGCTCACCTCCAACCCCTCTCCCCCGGGGGGGAGAGGGGAGGTCTCGCG
>JACRIH010000032.1 GCA_016235885.1 Planctomycetales bacterium
ACGTGCGGCTTGGTGCGGGCTGCAAGCTCGATTCGCACGTGGTTCTCGTTGGGCACACGACCATCGGTTGCCACAACCGGTTCCACTCAAACAGCGTCATCGGAGACGAGCCACAAGACTACAGCTACGGCGGTTCGCCCACTCGCGTCGAGATCGGCGACAACAACATCTTCCGCGAAGGGGTCACCGTGCATCGCGGGGCCGAGAAGGAAGACGGCGTGACCCGCATCGGCCACCGCAACATGTTCATGGCCAACTCGCATGTCGCCCACAATTGCCAGATCGGCGATGCCGTCGTGCTGATCAACGGAGTGCTGCTGGGTGGTCACGTGCGCGTTCACGATCATGCGATTGTGTCCGGCAACGCGGTCGTCCACCACTTTGCCACACTGGGAACCATGTGTTTCGTGAGCGGATCCAGCAAGGTCCACGCCGATGTGCCTCCGTACATGCTGTACGAAGGTTGCGACATTCGCGAGGTGCGTACGATCAACTTCGTCGGTTTGCAGCGGAATGGGATACCGGACTCGACCGTCGTACTCCTTAAGCAGGCACATCGCCTGCTGTTTCGTGAGTGCAAAGCGGTCACGGAAGTCCGCGGCATCTTCCATGGCCAGTTGGGAGATTTACTTCCGTTCGAACTCACGAACCTGCTGAGTTTTCTGGAGGAACGGAAGGATGGACGCAAAGGACGCGCTGGTGAAGCACGGCGCGGCCAGACTTACTCTTTGGATTCCGGTGTGGATGCGGCGTCCGAAGGCACCCAGGAACTACGGAGAGCAGCATGAACCGGTTGCGGATGGTTGTGGTCGGGACCGGTGCCCTCGGGCGACATCATGCCCGCATTCTTTCGCAGAACGCAGCGGTCGAGTTGGTCGCTGTCGCGGACAGCAATGAGACATCGGCCCAAGCCGTCGCTGAAACCTGCCGAACGCGGTGGGTGACCGACCACCGAGAACTCTTGCTTGCCGAACAAATAGACGCGGCCGTGATCGCGGTCCCGACGTTTTCCCACTTGGAAGTCGCGAGCGATTTTCTACGGCGACGCATCCCCGTGCTGGTCGAAAAGCCGCTGGCCTCCAATTTGGAGCAGGCATTGCAACTCGTCGAACTCGCCGACGCACATCACGCACTGCTGCAAGTGGGACACATCGAGCGATTCAATCCTGCGTTCCAGGCGGCCAGCGAGTTGATTCGTGAACCGAGGTACATTCGGTCCGAGCGCTACAGTCCGTACGCATTCCGTTCGACCGACATCGGCGTTGTCCATGATGTGATGATTCACGATCTGGACCTCGTGTTACAACTGGTGGACTCCCCGTTGAGACAAGATGGTGGCGTCGAGGCGTTCGGCATCACGATCCTTGGAGGGCACGAGGACTGTGTGCAAGTGCGATTGCGATTCGAGAACGGTTGCATCGCCGACTTGTCCGCGAATCGTGTCAGCCCGGAGACAAAGCGCGACATGCAAGTCTGGTCCGCCGATGGATGTGTGCAAATCAACTTCGCAAAGTGCGAGGTGGTCTGCTACTCGTCGAGCGACTTGTTGCGGTTCGGTACGTCGCCACTCGAAAAGGCCCGTCAGCCGGGAACCAACATCGAGCAACTCAAACAGGACGTGTTTGGCAAGTACCTGAAAGTGGACCGGCCAACCGTCACACCTCACGACCAGCTCACCGTTGAGTTGGCGAGTTTCATCGACGCGGTGCGAGACAATCGGCCGCCCGTCGTGGATGGCACACAAGCCCTGCGCGCCATGCGAGTCGCCGACCAGATCCTTGACGCTGTCGCCCGACACCAATGGAACGGGTCGGCTTTCGGGCCCATCGGCCCAGGCGTCACCCTACTGCAACGCCGCAAACTGGCCGGCTGACGGCTCTTCTTCCGCCGATGAGCCGTCATGACGGTTCTCGCGAATGGTCACGGTTGGATTCCCCAAGGGAAGACAATCTGGCACAAAAACGGCGTAGTATACTGATAGTACATGAGTTGTAACCGATTATCCGGCGAGGCCGTGTGGGTCGGGACGCACGGAGGACCGCCATCAGATTCGCCACGACCGCTACAGAATTGAAAATCTTCCAATCCTCGCTAATCTATCCAGTCAGTGCATTCTGTTGTTGCAGCATTCATGGCAGCAAATTCCAATAGACATTGCCTGACATGATTTGGCCCTGTTCGGAAAGCGAGGGAACGAGATGCGAAAGTCCATTCTATTGTCGGTGGGCCTACTGTTGCTGACGGTGGAGGCGCGGGCGGATCGTTGTGGTCCGCAAGTCTGCGGCGTCTGTCCGGCTCCGTGTGTCGCTTGCGGTCCGTGCGGTTCGGCCACCTCGTGCTGTCCCCAAGTCGCTTTTGCTCCGGTATCGGTACCGCAGTGCGGACCACAGTTCCGCGATGTGGAAACCGTTGTCTACGAGACACAGATGACAACCGAAAGGCGAACGGTCTCCACGACTGAGTGCAAACCGGAAGTGCGCGTTCGGCAGGTGACGGTCTACCGGACAGTGGAAGATCGAAAACAGGTTCCATTCAATGTCACGGTGATGGTTCCGGAAGTGCGCCGTCAGACCCAGACATGGACCGAATGTCGGCAGGTTTGGGAGGACAAGGTGCAGGATTTCACCGTCATGGTGCCACATATCGAGCGTCGGCAGGGTCAGCGGACCGTGTGCAAACCGGTGACGGCTCGCGCGACGCGGTTTGTCTGCGAAGATCAAGGACATTGGGAGGAGCGGATCATTCCGACTCCAATGCAACCGGCACTTCAGCGACATCCCTGCGGTAGCCCCTGCCCGACCAACTGTTGTGCGATTCCTTGTCCCCCACGGACCTGCCGCGTGTGGGTGCCCAAGATCGTGCAGCGTGCAGTCGAATACACGTACTGCAAAATGGAGTACTCGCAGGAGCCGTACGAGTACAACGTAACGGTGTGCAAGCCGGAGACGCGTCAGTCCACCGTGCGGGTGTGCCGATTGGTCACGGAACAGAAGAGCAAGGAAGTGGAGTTCACGGTGTGCGTGCCCAAGGTGGAGCAGCGAACGCGGGAGGTCGTCGAGCACCGGTGCGTGTCCGAGCAGAAGGAAGAACGGTTCACTGTAATGGTGCCTCACGAAGTGAAGCGTGTGGTGGACGTACAAGTTTGCCGGATGGTTCCCCGTCGAGTTGTGCAGCGTGTGCCGGTTTGCAATCCCTGCTGCCAGACACCGTGCAAAGCGTGCGGCAACTGATCGCGATGCGATCCCCAATGAGAGCCGAACCGCCGGCCGGAAGCTTCAGGCTTCCGGCCGGTTTTGTTTTGCGCGGTGGTCGTGATCCAATTCTGGGCGATTTCGGTCACCGCTGACAGAGAAGTGGCGAACCGTCTGGTCGAAAGTTAGAATCGGGCACGTCGGTTTCCAAGCACTTTTGATATTCCATGCGAGATATGCTTCTGGTCAGCGACCTGCACTTTGAGGTGTCCTGATGGGGATTGGGATCGAACAACTCGCGGATTCCCTGCGGGGAGCGGGCCTGCTTTCGGATCTCGATTTCGAGTCCGCATGCAGTGAACTTTCCGCGATTGGGGGAGAGATCACTACCGATCGAGTTCTCGATCGCCTGGCCGATTGCGGTCGGCTTACTGCGTATCAGCGGCAGCGAGTCGGGGAAGGCCGCTCCGGAGATCTGGTGCTCGGCAGCTACACCATCGTCAGTCGAATTGGTGCGGGAGGGATGGGGGAAGTTTTCAAGGCGATCCATCGGCGGATGAAGCGGCACGTGGCCATCAAGGTTCTGTCGCGGGAAAAAGTAAACAGTCGCGGAAGGGTCGATTTGTTTCAACGCGAAATTGAAACGATGGCGCAACTCAGCCATCCGAATATCGTGACGGCCTATGACGCGGACGAATGCGACCTGGGGGCCTACCTGGTGATGGAGTTCGTGGGAGGCTCGGACTTATCGACACTGATCAAGAAGAGAAGTCCGCTGAAGTTGCGGCGTGCGGTGGACTACATCGCACAGGCGGCACGTGGCCTGCATTACGCGCATTTTCAGGGAGTCCTTCACGGCGATGTCAAGCCGGCGAACATGCTGCTGAGTCAGGATGGCACGGTGAAAATCACCGACTTGGGTTTGGCTCGGCTGTTGAACAATGCGTCGCCACTGGAGTTGGGTGGTGAGAGAGCAGCAAATCAGAACGCCATTGCCGGGACGGCCAGCTTCATGCCTCCCGAACAAGCGTTTCGACCCAACGAGGTCGATCACCGCGCGGACATCTACAGCCTGGGCTGTTCGCTGTATTTCTTGTTGACCGGTCGAGTGCTCTTCAGTGAAGGAAGAATGCTCGAGCAAATGATCGCGCATCGTGATCGACCACGCCCGTTGCTTCAGGCCATCCGCCCAGACGCGACACGGGAACTGGAAGAAATCTATCAGCGTATGGTCGCGCCGCTTCCCACCGATCGCTTTGGCTCAATGGCCGAGGTTGTTGAAGCGTTGGAATCCTGTGAGCTTCCCGACACGCTCGATCCGACCGTCAACTCGACATTGTTGGACGGTTCGGGCGACGACTCGGCGATGGAGGTCGGGCCGACGACTTTGATGTCGGCCAGTTCACTGGCATTGGCAGGAGTGTCGATTCTGCTCGTGGAACAGTCGCGTTTGCAAACACGAATGATCTCGGAGCAGATGGCAGAAATGGGCGTCGAGATGATCCGCACCGCGTCGTCAGGCCAGGAGGCTTGGGATGCCATGCTGAGCCAATGCCCGGATGTGGTCGTCAGTTCGATGCATCTTCCGGATATGACCGGGGCGGATTTGGTCCGTCGCATTCGCAGCCATCCCGACGTGAAAGACACGGCGTTTGTCTTGATCTCCAGCGAGACGGACTACGAATTCCTCGAACCCGTGCGGCAATCAGGAACAGCGGCCATTCTTCCCAAGCCGTTTGACCTGCCTTCGCTGCGGCAAGCGCTCATGGCGGCCGTTGATTTC
Organism: Planctomycetales bacterium; assembly: GCA_016235885.1. Taxonomy (GTDB): domain Bacteria; phylum Planctomycetota; class Planctomycetia; order Planctomycetales; family Planctomycetaceae; genus JACRIH01. Next base: position 4,975 of record JACRIH010000032.1, read on the forward strand.
TCGCCCCACGCGGTGCGAGCGCACAATCTTCAGTTAACCGGGTTGCGAGTGCTGGTCGTTGACGACAGTCGTTCCGCACGCCGCCATGCGCGGCGAGTTCTCGAAAACTTGGGTGGCGAGAATATCACCGAGGCGGTTGATGGCAGCGAGGCGATCAGGTTCTTGGTAAATGACCAGTTCGACCTGATCGTGACCGACTGGCACATGCCAGAGTGCGACGGTCTCGAATTGACTCAGCACATTCGTCGTGACCCGCGCCACCAGCACGTTCCCGTGTTGATGATTACCAGCGAAACGGATCAAACGTGCTTGGACGATGCACGCCGCACAGGTGTTAGCGCCATTTGCCCCAAGGTGTTCGATCCGCAATCAGTTGCTGGAATCCTGAACTCACTGCTTGACACAGGACGGCCAACAAGTCTCTGATAGCACGGAAGGATCGGGGAAATGGATAATCTGAATGAGATGTCATTCGGCAAGGCAGCTAAAATGGGAAAACAGCACGGACATCATTCGCGTGTTGGTCTGCAATTATCAGTTGTTGGCGATCGAGCGATACTCCGCGTGATCGCTGTTGGGGTCTGCGATGCCGTTGCCCAGCGAAATCATCCAAGAGTTCTTGGTCGAGACTCACGACAGTCTCGGTCGCTTGGATATTGAGTTGGTCGCGCTGGAAAAAGGCGAAGCGAAATCGGCAACGTTAGGCAGTGTCTTTCGCTCGGTGCATACTCTCAAAGGGAGTGCGGGATTTCTGGGATTCCAGAAATTGGAATCGCTGACACACGTTGCGGAGAGCCTGCTGAGTCGGCTGCGCGACGGTAAGCTGGCGGTCACGGTGGAAATCGTCACGGCATTGCTTGCCACGGTGGACGCCGTGCGTGAGATGCTGCGATCGATCGAACTCACCGGACAAGACGGCGAGCAGGTATACTCCGAGTTGATCGCGCGTCTGAGAGCCTTGACGGCCAACGAAGAGTTGCCGGCCGCGACCGCCGGACTTCCTGTAACGCCCCGAGACCAATCGGTGGATCTCGCCAACACTCAATCCTTCCTGCTGAATGCGCCTGAGTCTCCCGTCCAGAAATCGCTGACGGACTCGCAACCAGCGCGCAAGTCCTCTCGAAAAACAAGATCCAAGACGGCATCGGATGTGATTGTCAAATCGCATGACACCGATAGCGAGATCGTTGTGCCGCAGTCCGTCAGCTCGAAAGTGGCCGACAGCACGATTCGGTTGGGTGTCGATCGTGTGGACAAAATGATGAATCTGGTGACGGAGTTGGTGTTGTCCCGCAATCAGATCATGCAGCACACGGTGGTCCAAACAAATTCGTCGCTGGCCGTGGCTGCTCGCAACTTGAATCTGATCACGTCCGAGCTGCAAGAGTCCGTGATGAAGATGCGGATGCAGCCCATCAGCAACGTGTGGGGTACATTGCCGCGAGTGGTTCGCGATCTGTCGCTGGAATGCGGGAAGCGTGTGCGGCTTGTGATGGAAGGGGCTGACACCGAGTTGGACAAATCCGTGCTGGAGGCGATCAAAGATCCGCTGATGCACCTCGTGCGAAACGCGATCGACCACGGTATCGAAACGCCCGCCGCGAGACAGAGACACGGCAAACCGCCCGAGGGATGCTTGCGGTTGCGGGCGTATCACGAGAGCGGACATATCCACATCGAAATCTCCGACGATGGTGCGGGAATCGACGGCGCACGGGTCAAACTCAAAGCCCGCGAAAGCGGCCTGCTCACGCCTGCGCAGGCAGACAGTCTCTCCGAGGAATCCGTGTTGTCGCTAATTTTTCTGCAAGGTGTTTCGACACGCGATGCCGTGAGCAACCTCTCCGGACGCGGGGTCGGCATGGACGTGGTGAAAAGTAATGTGGAGCGCATCGGCGGCTTGGTCGATGTCCAAAGTACTCTCGGAGTCGGGACGACTTTCAAGCTCCGCATTCCGTTGACGCTGGCGATCATTCATGCCCTGCTGGTGACCTGCGCCGGAGAACGATATGCCGTTCCGCAGACCAGCATGATTGAACTGATTCGTCTGGACGGCGAACGGGTGAAGACCGGCATTGAGCGCATCCACGGTGTCAGAGTCCATCGTTATCGCGGCAAGCTGCTGCCGCTGGTGTCGCTGACTCAGGTTCTGGGGGGCGCGGACGAGAACGACGGCGAGTCCGTCAACATCGTGGTTCTGCAAGCAGACCAGCAACAGTTCGGTTTGATCGTGGATCGCGTCAACGACACGCAAGAGATCGTCGTGAAGCCGCTCAACAAGTTGCTGCGTGGAATCTCGTGTTTCACGGGAGCCACCATTTTGGGGGACGGTCAGGTGGCTCTCATTCTGGATGTGACGGGAGTCGCAGAGCGCGCGGTCGGGGATGTGCGCCAGCAAATGGCGGGGATTGCCGATGTGGTCCCGGAGGTCACGACAACGCCGCAAGACACGCAACAAGTGGTGCTCGTCACAGGACCGCACGGCGAACGGATGGCGGTTCCGCTCAGCGCGGTGGCTCGGTTGGAGGAGTTTCCCGCGACGAAAATCGAATGGACGGGCACGCGGCCAGTCATTCAGTATCGCGATCAGATCTTGCCGCTGGTGGATGTCCTGGGTCTGCTGGACCGACGGCCTTCCGGCACGCCATCAGAATCATCACTGCGGATGCAGGTCGTGGTCTGCACCGACGGCACGAGCCGCGTGGGGTTGGTTGTCGGTCGGATTCTGGACATCGTGACCGACCCGCTGCTCGTCAGATCCAGCTCCGCTCGCGAGCACGTCCTGTTCACGGCGGTGGTTCAACGTCAGGTGACTGAAGTCCTGAATGTTGCCTCGCTGATCTCCGCGTCCGAGGCGGAAATGCTTGCGGCAGGAGCGAAAACATGACTGCGAACATCGTCCAATTCTGCACGTTCACGCTCGACGGCCTGTGGTTCGGTGTTGCCGTGGATCGCGTGCAGGAAATCGTGCGACATCTGGGTCTCACTCCCGTGCCACTGGCTCCGCCGGTCATTCGCGGATTGATGAATCTGCGCGGCCAGATCGTGACGGCAATCGACTTGCGTCGCCGACTGGACTTTCCGGATCGAATGACAAATGACCTACCGATGAATGTTGTGATTCGCACGGAGGATGGATTGGTCAGCCTGCTGGTTGACCAGATCGGCGACGTTGTCGTCGTGGAAACAGACACACGGGACGCTCCCCCGCCGACACTGAAGGGGGCCGCGCGGGAACTGATCCGCGGAGCCTATCAATTGCCGAACCGTCTCCTGTTGGACCTCGATTTGGATCGCGCTCTGGCACTGGATGCCTCACAGTCAACAACCAGACCCACCACCAAAGTGAGTTAATCCGGGAAGCCCACATCATGCTCTGGAATATCGTCAAACGCATCTCGGTCAGCCACAAGCTGACGGTCATCAGCCTGGCCTTTTCATTCCCGATCGCGGTGCTGCTGTACTTCTACGTCAGCACGATTAACGCCAACATCCTGTTTGGTTCGCTGGAGGAGATGGGGAACAAGTACCAGCGGCCGTTGGAGCAACTGCTCGACGAGTTGGGGCGGCACCAACTGTTGGCCATGCGCCAACAGGATGGTCAGGCGGGGCTCGAAGCGCAATTGCAGGGCACGTCGAACGCGATCGACAAGGCGTTCGTTGCTTTGGAAGCGGTCGATAAGTCGGTGGGCACGGACCTGCAATTCACCGAGGCGGGGCTGGGGGGGAAACGGAATCGGCAACACGCCACAGTCGCCAAAGTGAAGGCCAAATGGGAGGAACTCCGCAAAGGACTCACCAAACTGACGGCTGATGAGAGTGACAAGCAGCACGCGGCGGTGATCGCCGACGTCCGGGTCATGATCACGCACGCCGGCGATACCTCGAATCTGATCCTCGATCCGGATCTCGACAGCTACTACCTGATGGACTGCACGCTGCTGGCGCTGCCACAAACTCAGGACCGTCTGACGTCGATCATCAGCAACGGGTATCGAACTTTGAAAGAAGAGAAGCTCACGACAGAGCAGCGTATTCAACTGGCGGTGAACGCCGGCTTGCTGCGCGAGATGGACCTTGTCCGCGTCGTGGGCAGCACCAACACGGCGCTGGCGGAAGATGAGAATTTCAACGGCATCAGCGACACGCTCAAAACAAACCTGGAGCCGGTCCTGCGGAAATATGAGACCGAGACCAACGAGTTCCTCAAGCTGCTGGAGGCGGCATCTCAATCCGAGACGAAGTCCACGAAGCCGGATGAACTCGTAACTGCGGGGATGCGAGCGCGCGAGGCGAGTTTCGTCCTGTGGGATGCGACCGTCTTGGAACTCGACCGATTGCTGGCAATCCGGCTCGCGAAATACGAAATGGGCCGGACTTGGGCGTTGTCTCTTACCGCGGCGGCTCTGGCCGTGTCGCTGTTGCTGGTCTTCTTCGTCGCTCGCAGCATCACCATTCCGATTCATCGTTGCATGGCAGGTCTGCAATCGCTGGCCGGACGCGATCTGACGACGCTACTGCCCACTTCCTGGAACGGCGAATTGGGACGGATGGCGCTGGCGGTCAATCAAGCCGTCGGCGGCATTCGCGAAGCGATCGACGGGATGCGCAACAACGCCGGAGTCCTTTCGCATGCTTCCGGAGACATGACCTCCGCCAGTCATGTGATGAGCGCCAACGCCGAGGAAACCGCCACGCAATCGAACGTCGTGGCCGCCGCCGCCGAGCAGGTTTCACGCAGCGTGCAAACGGTGGCGACCTCCTCCGAAGAGATGGCCACCAGCGTCCGCGAAGTCGCTCGCCAGGCGCATCAGGCGGCGCGCGTCGCGACCGATGGCGTGCAACTGGCGAATGTCGCCAACTCCAACGTCGTCAAGCTGGGTGAGGGGAGCAAAAACATCGGCAACGTGGTCAAGGTGATCACCACGATCGCCGAGCAGACCAATCTTTTGGCCCTCAACGCGACGATCGAAGCCGCTCGTGCGGGTGAGGTCGGTAAGGGCTTCGCCGTCGTCGCCAACGAGGTCAAAGAACTCGCCAAGCAAACGTCACAAGCCACCGACGAGATTAGTCAGCGCATCGAGACGATTCAAAACGATATCACTGCCACGGTGAAGACCATCGACGAAGTCAGCAACGTCATCAAGCAGATCAGCAGCATCCAGACGGCCATTGCCGGCGCGGTGGAACAACAAACCGTGACCACTCAGGAGATCGGCCGCAATCTCACCGAGGCGGCTCGCGGCACGTCGGAAATCGCTCGCAACATCGCGGGAGTCGCCGAAGCCGCACGCAACACCTCGGAAGGCGCTCACAAAACCGAACGTACCTCGGCCGATCTGGCCCGTGCGGCGAAACAACTCAGTGAACTCGTGGCACATTTCAAGTGTGGTTAAACCGACAGAGCGAAATCACGCCACTGGGCTTGTCGCAGTGGTTCCCGCGCTTCTGCACTACCGCTAGACCACCGCAAATCGTAGTGCAAAAGCGCGGGAGCCACCCCGACTAGCGGGGTGGCGGGAGGATCTAGCACTGTGTGATTAAGGGTCTCCATGATGCCTCTTACCCAACAGTCGCGTTTCTTCTGGAAGGATCGCACCGTGACCACCATGGTGTCGCTCTTCGTGATTGGAGCGGCGGTCATCATGTGGCAGCAATGGCGATTTCAGTCCGAGATGGTCAAGTTCATGGCCGAGGAAGACGCGCAAGCTTACTCAGAAGCCTTGGCCACGTTTCGGACGGTCTACACGGCGAACGTCGTCAACACCGCGAAGAAACACGGGCTGGAAGTCACGCACGATTTCGATCAAAAGGAAAAGGCGATCCCCTTGCCTGCCACGTTGACGAAAATCCTCGCGCAGCAGATCGGCGAGCAAGGTTCAGGCATCAGGGCGAGCTTGTACAGCAAGTACCCCTTCCCGTTTCGCGGCCGAGTCGGTGAGTTTCCCGATGCGTTTGCGGAGGAAGCTTGGAACGCTCTGAGTCGCGAACCGAAAAAAGCCTTTCAGCGCGAGGAAATCATCGACGGGAAATCGTTCCTCCGATATGCCACTGCCGATCTGATGCGCAAAGCTTGCGTGGACTGTCACAACACGCATCCCGATTCTCCCAAAACCGATTGGCGCGAGGGAGACGTTCGCGGGGTTCTCGAAGTCAGTCTGCCTTTGGAACCGATCAAGGCTCAGCAACGCTCAGGGCTTTGGCAACTGGCAACCATTCTGGGAGTGCTGGCATCGCTGGGCGGCTTGGGAGTTGTTCTCGCTGTTGGCCGGACACGCAACGCGACCGAATTGGAAATTGTAAATCGCAGTTCGCGAGAGCTGTCGGAGCTCGTGAAGGGGGTCGAAGCTCAGACACCGAAACTCACGAATTCTTCCGAAGAACTCAGTGCCGTGAGCCAGCAGCTTAGCGCGAGTGCCGAAGAGACTTCCACTCAGGCCAACTTGGTGGCGACGGCCGCCGACCAGATCAGTCGGCATGTGGAAATGGTGGCCAGTTCCTGCCGGGAAATGGAAAGCAACTCCAAGGATGTGGCCCGGCAAGCCACGGAAGCGGCGAGCGTCGCGACGGAGGGAGTCCGCATGGCGTTCGTGACAAATACCTCCGTGGCCAAACTCGGCGAGAGCAGTGGTAGCATCGGGAGCGTGGTCAAGGCGATCGCTTCGATCGCCGAACAGACCAATCTGTTGGCACTCAACGCCACGATCGAGGCCGCACGCGCCGGCGAGGCGGGCAAAGGCTTCGCCGTGGTCGCCAACGAGGTCAAAGAACTCGCCAAGCAGACCGCGAAAGCCACTGAAGAAATCGGCCAGCGGATTGGCACCATTCAAAAAGATATCTCCGCCGCTGTCTCGACGATCGGCCAAGTGGGGACCATCATCAATCGAATCAGCGGTCTGCAAACGGGAATTGCATCGGCGGTCGAAGAACAAACCGCCGCCACTCAAGACATCGGCCGCAACATCGCCGAGGCCGCTCAGGGGAGCGCCGTGATTGCGCGTAACATCACCGGCGTGGCCGACGCGGCCCGAAAAACGTCGCAAGGTGCCGAGCGAACTTTGCGGGCTGCGGGGTCTACAGCACGCGCCGCGTCCGAACTGCAGGAACTGATCCATCGCCGTCGCGACATCCCGCTCGATTCCGCCGAGAAGAGTGCGTAAAATGGTCGCCGCGTCAACGGCCTTCCGAATGTGCTCACATTCCTAACGCGGCCAAGCCGCAACCAGACAGGCGAGCAGGGAGTGTTAGCCCCCCGGTTGATCGGAAGACATGTCAATCGTTCGTCCAAACCGGGAGGCTAACGCCCCCAACTCGCCAAAAGCATACGCGCGAAAATCGTGAAAGGAACGTCCACCGTGGCGGACCATCGGATTCGCGTGCTGATTGTGGACGACTCGGTCGTGGTGCGGCTCATGTTGCAACAGGTGATCCGCGAGGATCCTCTGTTGGAAATCGACGGAGCGGAATCGTCAGGTCAGGCGGCGCTGGACAAGTTGGATGCCCTGCGCCCGGACGTCGTGATTCTGGATGTCGAGATGCCAGGGATGAACGGTGTGGAAACGGTCGCGGAGCTGCGTGCCCGTGCCCCTCGGCTGCCCGTCATCATGTTTAGCTCACACACGGAGGACGGGGCGGCCGTGACCATTGAGGCTCTGTCGCGAGGAGCGTCTGACTTTGTTATGAAGCCCTCGCAAACCGCCAGTGCGGACACTGCTATGACCTTGGTCCGCGAGCAACTCCTCTCCAAGATCAAAGCCTTCGGCAACATTCGACGTCGTCCGTATTCTGAGGCGACTCCAGCCCCAGCGGATTCCTCGTCGGTGAAGATTCCACTCAAGCGATCCGTCATCGAGATCGTTTGCTTTGCCGCGTCCACCGGCGGACCAGAGGCTCTGGAATTGGTGCTCACCGCATTGCCCGCCAACTTCCCGGTTCCCATCGCCATCGTGCAACACATGCCACCGTTCTTCACGAAGCAGCTCGCCAGACGGCTGGGAGAAAAGTGTGCCATTCGCGTCCGCGAAGCTCAGTCCGGCGAAACGCTGGAACCTGGCACCGCTCTAATCGCTCCGGGAGATTTTCATCTGCAAGTTCGGCGGCGAGACACTCGCTGTTATGCGATCACAAACGCCGGTCCCCCGGAGAACTCGTGCCGGCCTGCTGCGGATGTGTTGTTCCGATCCGCTGCGACGGATTTTGGCAATCAGGCACTCGTCGTGGTGATGACCGGCATGGGACAGGATGGCCTGAAGGGCTGCGAAGCGGTGTGGAACGCCGGTGGCCGTGTGGTCATTCAAGACGAGGCGACTAGCGTTATCTGGGGCATGGCCGGAGCCGTCTCGCGAGCCGGGTTCGCCTCGAAGATTTTGCCAATCGACAAAATTGCCGCGGACATCCTTCGCCGCGTGCAAGAGGGAAGATTATGAAACGCATCTTGATCGTTGATGACAACCGAGTCATTCGCCGTGTCATACGGCAGATGCTGGAGGCGTGCGAGGTGACTGTCGAGGAAGCCGAAGACGGCGTAAAGTGTTTAAATCATTGTCGCGAGCACGGCGTCCCCGACGGCATCATCCTCGACGTCAATATGCCCGAAATGGATGGGATCGCCTGTTTGCAGACCATGCGTGCGGACCCAGCATTTCGCGAGTGCATGGTCGTGATGTGTACGACTCAGGTGGAGATTCAGAACATCGTGACCGCACTGTCCGCCGGCGCGAACGAGTATGTGATGAAGCCGTTTACCGAAGAGATTTTGCGCGAAAAGCTGCGTACTGTGGGGCTGCTTGCATGACCGAACGGCCATCGAACTCGCCGTCGTCCAGCAGCTATTCCGACGCGACGATCTCCGCCCCGGACTACGAATTCGTGCGGACGCTGCTCCGCAAGGAAATCGGATTCGACCTGGGGATCGACCGGCAGTACCTCGTGGTCAACCGGCTCATTCCCATCGCGGCGATGTTCGATTGTCGCGATGTCGGCCACTTGATCGACCGGGTCCGACAGTCTCAAGATCGCCGCCTGATTGAAGCGGTGGCCGAGGGGATGACCATCAACGAGACCAGTTTTTTTCGCGGTGGACAAAAACTGTTCGACAACCTCGCTCAAGTCGCGGTCCCCGTGCTGCAACGAGCGCGGTCGTCACAACGACGCCTGAGAATCTGGAGCGGTGCCTGCGCCACTGGCCAGGAACCCTATTCAATCCTCATCACCTTGCTGGAACAGTGCCCTCAGCTTCGCGATTGGAACATCGAAATTGTCGCGACCGACATCTCGGAACGCGCGCTCGAACAGGCCCGCAACGGTGTTTACAACCAATTCGAGATTCAACGCGGTCTGCCGATTCAAATGCTGCCGAAGTACTTCACCAAGACCGGCGATCGCTGGCAGATTGCCGACACTCTCCGCCGCCGCGTCACGTTTCACCGGCACAACCTGCTGGACTCATTCCTGCGACTCGCGCCGCCGCTGGACATCGTCTTCCTGCGAAACGTGCTGATTTATTTCGAGCCGTCATCAAAAACCGAACTGTTCCAGCGACTCCGGCAGAGCATGGCTCCCGACGGAATCCTCGTCCTCGGAGAGACCGAATCCACGCTGGGAATCACCACCGACTTCCAATTGAACAACGCTTGCCGCGACTTCTACCAACCCGCGATCTGATAGACGTAGTCCGGCCCCTTGGTCAGGACTACGGAGGTTCACATTGTCAGAATCCTACCACTCCGCCAGCGGCTTTTACCGACGAGATATTATCCATGCCTGATTCACCCACGACGGCACCTCTCGAAATCTCCTGTCACGACGTCAAATCGAAACTCGACGCCGGGCACAAATTCCTGCTGCTCGATTGCCGCGAGGCGGATGAATACCAGTTGGTGTGCATTCGCGAAGCGAAGTTGCTGCCGATGAGCGAGTTGATGCAGCGCGTGGGGGAACTCGAAGCAACCCGCGATGACGAGATCGTCGTCCATTGCCACCACGGAGGCCGAAGTCTCAAAGTTACGAAATGGCTGCGCCAGCAGGGTTTTTCCCGCGTGCAAAGCATGGCGGGGGGAATCGATGAGTGGGCGACTGAAATCGACAAGTCACTGGTGCGGTACTGACCTGTAGGTGCCTCGGACAGATTGGAACCCCAGATCACGCTGCACCGGGCACAACGGACTTGCCACCGTTTGATCCGGAACGGCGACCTTCTTTCGCCTTGCTGGCCGCGGCTTGTTCGCGGTCCATCAGCCAGAGCACCAGCGGGCTGGCAATGTAGACCGTGCTGTACGTGCCGGCGATGCTGCCGATGACCATCGCGAATGCGAACCCGTGGATCCCTTCGCCGCCGAGGATGTACAGGATCAGCACGGTGAGGAACACCGTGGTCGCCGTCAGGATCGTGCGGCCGAGGCACTGGTTGACGGCCAGGTTGATCATGTCGCGGGTCACATGCGGATTCTTGCCGCGGATTTCTCGCAGACGGTCGAAGATCACGATCGTGTCGTTGATCGAGTAGCCGACGATGGTCAAAAACGCGGCGATCATGGCCATGTTGATCTTGAAATCGTTCAGCATGAAGAGCGACCCGATGGGCGTACCGTCGAGATACGAGCACATGGCCAGCATGCCGAGCGTCACGAGCACGTCGTGAGCCAGCGCGATCACAGCCGCGATGCCAAACACCGCCCGTTCGAACCGGAACCACACGTACACGATGATTGCGATCAGGCTGGCGATAATTGCCAGGACTGCCGACTGCTTGGTTTCCGCGGCAACCGAACTCTCGAAGCTGTTGACTTCCTCGAAGACCGGCTTTTCGGAGAAGTCCTTCTGAACCAGTTTCAGGCCGGCTTCGAGATCGGCTTGCGCGAGCGAGCTCCGGACATCGAATCGCATCTGATTGAACAGCTTCACCGAGCCCGATTGGTTCTGCGTGGTGGGCTTGGCGGCCTTGATGGCTGTCGAACTGCGTTCATCAAGAGCCAGCAAGCCTTCGGCATTCGGGTACTTGTTCGCGTCGAGATGCTTCGCCACCCGTTCGAGAAGCGTGCTGGGAGCGATGTCGGCGCTGAACACCAGATCGACGTGATAGTCACTCGTGACCACCGGCTTTTCGACTGCCTTGTCGTCACTCACTGCGACCTCGGGCTGGCCAAACGTGATGGTGTCGAGAGTGACGCGGGCGAGTTTGTCCGGGAAAGTGTCGTTGATTTTCTTCTCGACACCCTGTTCATCTTGATCGGTCGTCCGCAGCCGGAACCGCAACCCGCGCTGGGTTTCTCCGGTCCGAGTCAATTCTTCCAGAGTGATGTCTCCGCCAAACGACTGTTCCAGAGCCTTCCGCACACTATCGGTTTCCTGTGGCTGGGTGAACTGCATGCTCACCATCGTGCCGCCCGTGAAGTCAATGTCGTAATTCTCCCGTCCGCGAACGAAGAACGTAACCAAACCCGCGACGATCAGGACGACAGAGGCACCAATCGCCAGATTCTGCTTGGCGACGAAATCGAGCTTCGTCTCGCCGATGGCGCTCATCATCTTGAGTTTCGTCCAGCGATTCTTTTCGGCGATGTTGAGGACCAGCCGGCTGATGTAGACGGCGGTAAAGATGTTGATGATGAGGCCGATGAACAGCGTCACTGCGAAGCCGCGGACCTGTTCGGTGCCAATCCCGTACAAGATGACAGCTGTGATGACCGTCGTCAGGTTCGAGTCGATGATCGCGGTCAACGCCTTGTCGAATCCGTTGTGGATCGCCATTCGCAAGCTCGAACCGCGGTGCAATTCTTCACGAATGCGTTCGTAAATCAGCACGTTGGCATCAACGGCCATGCCGGCACTCAGCACCAAACCGGCGAGGCCGGGGAGAGTGAACGCCGCGTCAATCACCGCCATGATCGCCACGATGAACAACAGATTGAGCAGCATCGCGATGTCAGCCACGACACCGGCGAACAGATAGTAAATGCCCATGAAGGCGACGACCGCGACCGCCGACACCACCAGAGCCAGCTTCCCCTTCGATTGCACATCGGCACCAAGCGTGGGGCTGATCGTGAATTCGCTGATCGGGTCTTTCTTGAGCGGCACGGGCAGCGCACCGGCGTTGAGCACGTTGATTTGCTCCGTGACATCCGCCTCGGTGAAGTCGCCCTCGATGATGCCGTCGGCACCGATTGGACTTTTGATCGACGGGGCCGATTGAATCTGGTCGTCGAGCAGAATCGCCAGTCGGAACCGCGAGCCGTCCTTTTGCGGGCGGTAGCGCGTCGTGAGTTGATTGAACAGCACGCCCCCTTCATGGTTGAAATGGAATCCGACGGCCGGACGACCTGACTGGTCACGTTGGGAGTCTGCCCGGCGTAAGAGTTTTCCGGTAATCCGCTTTTCGGAATCGGGTTCGCCGATGACCAAAACTTCCATTTGCCCGGTCGTACTTCCCGCGACTGGCCGAACCGCGATTTCCGGATCAGATTCGGAGAACTCTCGCGTGGGGATCATCTTTCCGTCGGGTCCGGGTTTCTGCTTGACGGCCTTCCAACTGGCGATGACGACCGTCTTCCCTTCCTCGCCCATCGCCACGCGGACGTCCTTTGCCTTGGCGTCTTTTTTCGCCTGCTGAATCCATTGGTTGTGCTCTGGCTTGAGTGTGCTGGCGAGGATCGCGAATTCGAGGCTGCCCAGGCGAGTCATCGCTTTTTTCGTGGCCTCGACCGCTTCCGTGTTCGCGCCGGGGATGATGACTTCAATCCGGTTCCGTCCCACCTGCCGCACGATCACTTCGTTAGTGCCCGAGGGGTTGATGCGTCGGTTGATCGCCCCAACCATTTTTTTCATGGTGTCCGATTCGATTTTGTTGGCTTCGGTTTCCTCCAACTCGTACACGAGGTTGGTCCCGCCGGCCAGGTCGATGCCATACTTGAGTGCGCCCTGCCATCGGCCGAATTCGAATGTGGACTTGTGGTCGACAACGATGTCCGCCTCGTGTTTGCCTTCCAACACGTAGCGACCGTCCTTCGACTTTACTTCATTCTCGCTCAACGCAACGGCTTGGACTTTCTCGCCGGTCTTGGTGATCTCTCCGTTCTTCACATTCTCGGCCGAGACCCACGCGCCGGCCGCGTCCCGGTAGCCCGTCTGTTCCGTTTCGAACATCCGCCAGACGAAGGGAGCCACTGCCAGCACGATCATGCAGAGTACGAGGCCGATCTTGAACGACAGGTCCTTCACCCGCAGGGTCTTCCCAAGAATGGAACCGACCAGGAACGGTGCCACAAACAGCCCGAATACCCAGGCGATGGCGTAAACAAACTGGATCAATTCAGTCATGGAATCCAATCCCTTTGGAGTGCGGCGAGCCGCCGTGTTGCGTTCGATGTAGGGTGGGACCAACTCGCGAAGCGAGTGCAGGCCCACCGTTGGGCATTCTCAACTTGATTCAATCTAATGGTGGGCCGGCACTTCGCCCGTCGCACCCTGCGATTCACGTCTTGTCACTGCCACCGGCATCGGCCGGTTGATCGCCAGCGCTCAGCACCTTTTGGATGCTGCTGCGGGTGAATCGGATTTTGGCATTGTCGTCGACTCGGAGCGTGACCTCTTCCCCGTCCGCCGAAATGTTCGACACGGTGCCGATAATCCCGCCGATCGTCAGCACCCGGTCGTTCTTCTTCAACGCGGACAGCATCGACTGCCGTGCCTTCTGCTCCTTGCGTTGCGGCTTCAGAACGATGAAAAAGTACAGCACGAGGATCGGAGCGAACAGCATAAACATCGCACCGAACGGATTGTTTTGCTCGGGTGCGTCGCCAGCAGCCAAGATGACGGGAACCAGCGGAAGCCAATGAGTCATTGAGAGTGATCCGATTTTTCCAAGTTGACGCCATCATTATGTAGCCATCACGCTCCGCGTGATGAGCCGAATGGCCAATCGACGTCGCATTCTGACTCGGCTCGTCACGCGGAGCGTGACGGCTACGTACCGGGTTAAACGACGACGCCCGACCACTCGTTCGGCCGGGCGGAGCGGTTCGGCGCGGGGCGTATCTTAGACAGCCTCGCCCCAGCGGGCAAGCTGAGTGGCTCGAAACTCGACCGCCGAATTCGACCGGATTGCGTGCCGCATTTCCCGCAGCAACGTCTGGTAATATGCGACGTTGTGCCACGAGACCAGAATCGGGCCGAGCATCTCGTTGACGAGGAACAGGTGCCGCAGGTAGGCCCGACTGAAGGTCCGGCAGACAGGGCATGGGCAATCGGGGTCGAGCGGCGATTCGTCTCGCTGGAACTTGAGGTTTCGTAAACGCAGCGGACCGCGGCTTGTGAACGCCATCGCGTTTCTTCCGTTCCGAGTCGGCAAGACGCAGTCGAACAGATCGATTCCACGCAGCACGGCTTCGACGAGGTCGATCGGCCGGCCGACTCCCATCAGATACCGCGGTTTGTGTGTCGGCAGCATGGGGACGACACCGTCGAGCGTCGAATACATTTCGCCCGGAGTCTCGCCGACACTCAGCCCGCCGACCGCGTAGCCGGGGAAATCCAGCGGCAGCAACCCCTCTGCCGACCGTTCGCGCAACGCGAGGTTGGTTCCCCCCTGCACGATCCCGAACAAAGCCTGATCGTCGCGGGAGTGCGCTTCGCGGCAGCGAGCCGCCCAGCGTGTGGTGCGATCGACGGCGATCCGCATCCGCTCAACCGGCACATCATGCGGCGGACATTCATCGAGGCACATAATGCAGTCGGCCCCGAGCAGTTCCTGAATCCGGATCGCCCGCTCCGGCGACAGTTCCAGCAAGCTCCCATCCAGATGCGACCGGAAGACGACCTGCTCGTCGTCCAGCTTCGTCAGCCGAGCCAGACTGAACACCTGAAACCCACCGCTGTCGGTCAGGATCGGCCCGTCCCATGCCATGAACCGATGCAACCCGCCCAAGTCCGCGACCACTTCCGGGCCGGGCCTCAGCGCGAGGTGATACGTGTTCGCCAAAATCTGCTGCACGCCGACTTCCCGAAGCTGCACCGGAAGCAGTCCTTTCACGCTGGCGATCGTCCCCACCGGCATGAACGCTGGCGTCTCGACTTCGCCATGCGGAGTCACCCAGCGCCCGACTCGTGCAGGTGATTTTGTGTCGATGTGATCGAGATGGAATTCAAACTGGCTGGACATGCGGCGATTGAAATGGAACCACGCCCGGATTGCAACGACGTTGTTTATTGACCGTCAGTTTGATATTCGCGCTAGCCAACTTGTGAGCGGCACGGCGCTAGCCGCCGGTCTGTTGAACAGACCGGCGGCTAGCGCTGCCGCTGACGAGGAATCCCAAAATCATCGCAAACATCAACCTGAGTCCCAATAAACGAGCCTTCATCACGTCGCGTCGCGGTCAATCCACTTCTCGACCTGCGGCGGGCGGAACGTGACGAAACGGTCGAGGAGTTCGCTTGCCGTTTGAGCGACCATCAGCATCGAGCGATGTTCGGCACGCAGGAATTGATCGGCCGTCATGTGATCGAGGAACGAGATCAGTCCGTCAAAGTAGCCCGCCGAATTGATGAGGCCACACGGCTTGGCGTGGTAGCCGAGTTGGCTCCACGTCCAGACTTCAAAGAACTCCTCCATCGTGCCGATGCCACCGGGGAGGGCAATGAAGGCGTCCGATAATTCCGCCATCAGCGCCTTGCGCTCGTGCATCGACTCCACGACTCGCAGTTCGGTCAAACCCCAGTGCGCCACTTCCTTGCTCGCGAGCGCCTGCGGGATGACGCCGATCACGCGCCCTCCCGCCACCAGCGCCGCATCAGCCACGACGCCCATCAGCCCGACGTTCCCGCCGCCGTAGACCAGTTCGATCCCGCGCTCGGCCAGAGACCGACCAACATCCTCGGCCGCGCGGCGGTACTCCGACTTCATCCCCGAATTGGAACCGCAGAAGACACAGATGCGACGCACTCCATCAACTCCTTCGCGCGGCGGGGACGGACAATCAGGGTCATCAGCGCTGGCTGACCGCAGCGGGCGCACTCGTCTCGCGTTTCGCGACCCGTTCCTTTGCCTTCTCGATCAACTGTTTTGCGGCATCAATCTGCGAACGGGTGAAGTATGGCGTGTCGGGACGACCGAGGCGATTGTTCTGTTTCGCGGCGAGATTCTGCCAGCTCAGGCTGTCGGCAAGATGCCACACCGCAGCTTGAGCGACTGGAGAGGTCACGTCATTGCGGGCGTACGATTGGATCACTTCGGCGAGAGCCGGATTGTTGTTGACGGTTTCCAAGCGGGCCAATTCGTACGTCAGACGCGGACGGGGGTTGGGTTTGCCATGCGCGAGGCACAGTCCTTTCGTGGAAAGCTGCACCACTTTTTCGGCGGGGATGGAGAACAACGCCCGGTTGCCGCGCGGCTGATTGTTGTTGCCGCCTGGCCCCTGCTGGTTGTTGCCTTGCCCCGGCTGACCAAGCCCCAGTCCCACCGGCTGAGCCTGCTGTCCGCCGTTCTGCGCCGGCCCCGCTCCGTTGGCGGCTCCCGGTTGTCCGGGCAGCCCTGGTTGCTGTTTCAACACCTGCACGGCGGCGACGGCAGCGGGCAGCTTCACGGTCACGGGACGATCCGTCTTGTTCGCGAAGAAGATGTTGACGGAGAGATCGTTGTCCGCGATCACCGTCACGTCGAGCACCTTTTGTTCGATGCCGTCGAACAGTTCGACGACGTTGGCGTTCAGATCGTACGTCGGTTTTTTGATCGCCCGCGAATTCGCGGCAAGGGCGAGGACCGCGAGGCTCAGGCACAGGCCGGTAACCAACCACTGGGAGTGACGTGATGCAATGGTCGAGACGCAAGTGAGACGCAGCATGGACTGGTTCCTTTCGAGAACAGACCGAGATGTGGCAGGCCCCACGGTGACCATGCTAACCTCGCAGCCGTCCGGCCTTCAACTGTGGCTCACGTCAAGTGGATTGCCTCGCGGCCGTTCCTGGTACTGAAGCTCCGGTACAGCGAGTGGTCAATACTCTCGTTGCTGAATCGCACAGCACCATCGGCCAAGCAAAAATGGACCCCGCCGGTGTGGCGGCTGCGGAAGGACATCACGTCCCACCAATCGTAGGGGCGGGGCGGATTCGGAAAGAGGTTGGGCGGAGCGTGGCAACTCGCCCAGTCACCGTTGGCGAAGTAGGCCGTTGAGCACAGCGCTGAGACCGATCGGTTGCTGTCCAGTCACGCGCCAGAACAAACCACGATATCCACACTTGCGAAAGGCAATCGGGGAGCGACCCCGAATGCTGGCTCAGCAAACCACCAAGCTGACTGTACCCACGAGCGAACTCGTCAAACTCGGCGAGCGACGCAGTCCCTCTTCCTTCGGGAGAGGTTAGGGGTGAGAGATCAGGCGTCGCGATGGAGGAGAACATTCCGCACCTCGGAAAACTCAACGACTTGAACGGCTGACGGGCAAGGCAGCTTGAGAAGAATTGACAAATAACTCCCTCTCCCCGCCGGAATCCGTCATTCCTGGGCCATCGCACACATTCAGCCGCTTCTTCCACGCTCCGATCACGACCATCGACCGACCGCGTTCAATATGTCGAGTGAGTCGCTGCGTTGGTTTGCTGCAGGCGTGTGAGGACTCCAACTTGGACGTATCCGAAATTGCCTGGTATTGCGAACCTTGTCCTCCAAGTCCTAGGAGGCAGGGAGGAATTTCACGCATTTTGGAAAAAGTCCCCAAACCAAACTGGACGCACAACAGTTTACTTTTACAATGTGCCGAAGATTTTCCCAAAGACGTCATCACCCTTGGGTGGTTTATGCACTGAGATGGTTGAGCAACCTAACTCCCTTCATCGCCGCATCGCACCTCTCCGCTGTTCCGACTCGCTCGGAACGCGAAATTTGCTGGTGCGCGGCGCACGATGGGACGCGGTGACGGATCTTCCACGATTTGCTCCCTCTTCAGTCTCTGTGGCCCTTTCGCTTCCACACTCGTGCCTCCTGCCGTTCTCTGCCCGTTTCGGGCGGACGCTGGGCAGCTTGTTGGCTCAATTGCTCGGAATGTTTCGACTGGCTTGATACCTGTGATCCCGTTGCCGGCAGGGATTTGCCCGGCTCGACAAGATCGCAAGTGTGTTTCTGGACGACGTTCAGCTTGAGTTGGCGGTTTCTTACCCTGTGGGCGCAAGAGATAACCCGGCACCCGGTGTGGTTCTCCCAAACCTTCTCACTCTTCTCTCTCGTTAGGAGAATCCTGAGATGTCAACAGTTTTGGAGTCGACGTGTTGCAGCGAAATCGAATCTTCCCCGGCGATTCGCTCAGCCAATCCGGTGGTCTCTTTCGACGAAGCGCGAACGCTGGCGGAAAAATTCGGTTCGCCCACGCTCGTGATTTCGCGGAGCGCGGTGATTCGCAATTATCAACTTCTTCGCGACGGACTTCCCGGCGTCGAAATGTTCTACGCGGCCAAGGCGAATCCCGCCCAGCAGATTCTGCGGCCGCTGTGCGAAGCGGGCAGTTCGGTGGACGTCTGTTCGTATGGCGAACTCTTGGCGGCACTCGAAGCCGGTTTTGCGCCGGAAAACATGCTGCACACGCATCCGTGCAAGACGATCAGCAACCTCACCAAATGCTACGCCGAGGGAGTGCGTTGGTTTGTGTACGACAACGCGCACGAAGTTGACAAGATGGCGGAGCACGCTCCCGACGCGAACCTGATCCTGCGGCTGGCGGTCACGTCATCGTCCAGCCACATCAATCTGTCGGCCAAGTTTGGCGCGTTCGAAGCCGACGCGGTTCCGCTGCTGCTCAAGGCTCGACAAGCGGGAATGAACGTGCGGGGCATGTCGTTCCATGTCGGGTCGCAATGCCGCCGGCCGGAAGATTTCGAACCGGCGCTCAGGCAGGCCAGGCGCGTGTGGGATGCTGCCGCGGAAGTGGGAATCGAACTGGAAGTACTGGACGTCGGTGGCGGATTCCCGGCTCCTTACCGCGACGACGCGGTGTTGACGCTGGACGTGTATTGCCAGGCGCTGGCCCGTGCCCTCGATGTGACGTTCGGCGACCTGCCGATCCGGATCATCGCCGAACCCGGCCGCGGAGTTTGTGCCGACACGGCGACGCTCATCACCAAGGTGCTCGGCAAGTCGGTGCGCAACGGGACGACGTGGTACATCATCGACGACGGTTTGTATGGTTCGTTTTCGGGGCAGGTGTTCGATCACGTCGAATACCCGATCATGGCGGAAGACGCCGAACGGCGCGGGTTGGGTCCGTGCGTGGTGGCCGGTCCGACGTGCGATTCGAGTGACGTGGTCTGCCGCAACCAATTGCTTCCCGACCTGGAGATTGGCGAGCTGCTGCTCGTCCCAACAATGGGTGCATACACTTCGGCCAGCGCCTCGACCTTCAACGGTCTTGACTTGGCCCGGGTGGTGGGCATTGAATAGCCATCGCGAGCCGATGTTGGCATAATCTGCCCGCAGTCGCGATGTTGAACATTGGATCGGTCGCTGTCCTGGAGACGCATCTTCCCGGGCGGCCAATCACGTTCGGATGGAGCGCTAGCTTTCTCTCTCGACAACCATGATGGTTCCCGCCGACGCGGCGGGTTGATTTCCATCGCAGAGCCAATTTCGTGACGACGAAGTCCGGGAGTTGTTCCGCATGAATACACGCCAGCTCAAAGGACGGACCGTAAAATTCCAGGGACGGATTCTGATGCTCGGTTGCGGCAGCGTGGCACGCTGCACGCTGCCTCTCGTTTTGCGTCATCTCGACATGCCCAAGGACCGGGTCACGGTCTTGGACATGGTCGACAGCCGCGATGTGCTCCAGGACGCAATGCGTGCCGGAGTAAAATTTGTGCAGGAAATGATCACGCTGGAAAACTACGCGGAAGTGCTGGGGCGCTATCTTGGGCCGGGCGACATGCTGGTCGATCTGGCGTGGAATATCGGCACGGTCGACCTGCTTCAGTGGTGCCATGATCGCGATGTGCTGTACATCAACACATCAATCGAAGTGTGGGATCCGTACGAAGACGACCGCCAGCGAGCGACCGATCGGACGCTGTACGTCCGGCACCTGGCGATCCGGAAGTGGGTGGCGAATTGGAGCGAGCGGAGCGGTGCCACGGCCGTGCTGGAGCATGGAGCCAACCCCGGCCTGGTCTCGCACTTCACAAAGCAAGCGCTGACCGAAATCGCCGGCCGAATTCTCACCGAGAAGCCGAAAGACCGCCGGCGAACTGCTCTCGAATCGGCCCTCGCCAATCGCGAGTTCCCCCGATTGGCGCACCTGCTGGGTGTCAAGGTGATCCACATCAGCGAGTGGGACACGCAGGTGACGGATCAGAGGCGCGACGAAGGAGAATTCGTCAACACGTGGAGCGTTGAGGGGTTCTACGAAGAGGCGACCGCACCCGCCGAAATGGGATGGGGCACGCACGAGAACAAGCTGCCGCACGACGGACATCGCCACCGCCGTGGCCCGCGAAATCAGATTTGCCTCGATCGGTTTGGCATGAACACCATCGTCAAATCGTGGGTGCCGAGCGGTCCCATCGAGGGGATGGTTGTCCGGCACGGCGAAGCCTTCACGATGTCGGACTATCTGACCGTGTGCGACGACGCGGGAGAAGCCATCTACCGCCCGACTGTGCACTACGCCTATCGCTGCTGCGACGAAGCGTTGGATTCGCTGACCGAACAACGCGCCACAGGCTATCCGCATCCGCTGAATTGGCGGATCATGAACGACGAAATCACCGACGGTCGCGACGAACTCGGCTGCCTGCTGATGGGGCACGATTTCAAGTCGTGGTGGATCGGCAGCCTGCTCGACATTCACGCCGCCCGGCGAATGGTTCCCGGTCAGAATGCGACGACGGTGCAGGTGGCGTGTTCGGTGCTGTCCGCGATCTTCTGGATGATCCGCAACCCCCGCGCGGGCGTGTGCGTGCCGGATCAGCTTCCCCACGATGAGATTCTCGGCGCGGCAATGCAATACCTCGGCGAATTCGTCTCGCAGTCAGTGGATTGGATGCCAGTGCGGCTGAACACCGCCAACCCGACCGCCGACGAGAATTGGCAATTCAGCGGCTTCCTGCTCCCCACCCGTCGGCGGTACCGCGTCCAGCGCCGTGACGTTGAGATCAGCGACGAGCAATCGACGGAGACCGAGTTGGTCAGTGTCTGATCGTTCGCCGCGTGACAGACTAACCCGAAGCGTAAGCGAGGCACGCACGGCACTCCCTCGTTTACGTTTCGGGTTAGTGTCAGCATCGTCCGCGAACAAGAATCGCCCGAGCTATCGGCGAACGAACACTGGGGCCAGCAGGTTGTCGACCGGGGCGAAGTCGTCGGTTAGAAACATGCCGCGTGCCAGTTCCAACACGGCGCTCATTTGGCCGTGGTTCTGTCGCTCGCCGTTTTCCGTCTCGGTCCACGCAAACGGTTCGCCGGCCCAGTGGCCTCCGGCCTGTTTGAGGTTCGCAAGGTCGAGCTTGTTCATCGAGCAGGTGACCACGAACGTGTCACGATTGTCGCCGGGCGCGTCCTCGTTGCTGCTGAACACATACACGAACGGAAAGACCTCGCGAACCGTGGCGACGTACCGGCCGATAAATTTCCCCGCCCGCTCGGATCGCGACCCACGTGCCAGTTCGTCAATCGCCTCGCGGAACTCGGATTTGTCCGAGAGAGCGACCAGCGACTTGTGCCTCTCGTCCGACATTACTCCGCGATAACCCAGTAGGTAACTGTCGCCGTCGTCGTAGATTTCAATGTCGCTGAACGAATCCGGCGCGGCGGTCCATGTGTTTGGTGGCAGCACGGCGGGCGTCAGGAGCGGCGGTATTTCACTCAGATTATCCGATTCGGCTCGCGGGTAGATGTCGATGATGTTCACGAGAAAGATGCCGTGCTCGGGATTGATCAATTCCTTGATCTTCTCGGTGAACTCTCGCGTCGTCAGGTGCCACGGCACGCTGAAGTCGTTGAATGCGTCGCCGTAGGCGAAGTCGTACCGGACCTTGGCACTGTCGGTCGCCTTGCGGTTTGCCCGCAATTGGTCGTCGACGAACTTGCGCGCGTCACCGACGTGCGTGCGAACCGCGGTTTCGCCGTCGTCCGGCAAACCGAGTTCCTTCTGCACGGCCAACTTGACCGCCGGATCGATCTCGGCAACATCAATGTGCGGCTTCCCCGGAAACCGCGATTCGATCCAACGCGGAAACACAAACCCTCCGCCGCCGATGAACAGTGTGCTGACGTGTCGCGACTGTGTGTAAAGCTGGATCACCGCCGAGGCATAGTCACGGTGGTTGCCGAGCGCCAGCAACTCCAGCAGCGTGTCGCGGGGGACACGCTTGGATGCGACGAGTGCCCGCAGTTGGGCGTCGTAGTGGACGATCCCGCGCTGCACCTCGGGGATTTCGACGCCGACGGGGAGTTGTTCGAGCGGCTCAGTGACGAATTCATTGGTCCGGCCGGCATTCGAGGCTTCCCAAAGTTTGATGAGCGCCAGCCAGTAATCGCCGTCCGGGCCGATTTTCAGAAGCTGCCGGAACTGGTCGAGATTCATCGCTCCGTGAATGGTCAGTTTTTTCGATGCCGAGTCGAAACTGACTCGCTCGGGTAGCTCGCGGACGAACTCACCGGAAGCGGCCGCTGACGCCACGACGACACTCGCGTCCCGCGACCACCGGCTGGCCGCTCGTTCGGTGATCGCCGCGTAAACTTTCTCGTAGTCGTAGTAGAGTTTCGTGGGGTTATCGGGGTTCCAGTAACTGTGAATCAGATGGTCGAGCTTGAGTTCCTTGATCGAATCGCCGTCCTCGATTTCGTCGGTGATCGTGATCGTGTAGTAATTGCTCTCGTCGCGGTAGACACCGGGTTGGTCGTCTCGCAACTTGAGCGCCAGGCCCAGTTCGTGCAAGCCCGATCCAATCCTGTGGGCGTTGATGGCCCAGCGATCGATCATCCGCCGACGGCCATCGCGCTCGAATTCCTTCAGACCTGGCTTGTCGGGATTGCCGGCGAACAATCGGCCCACCGTGCGACCCGCGACAGTCAGTTCGTCCCCACTCACTGCGGCATACATCCCGACAATCGCGACAAATTGCAGCCACCCGAACATCACGGCGCTGCGGAACGCCCATTGTCCGATTCCGATCACCAGTCCCATCACTCCCAGCGCGGCCGATGTCAACACGATGATCTTCTGCGTGCCAATCACATCGAGCAGATAAAACCCGGTGAAGAACGTGCCCACGATGGAACCCATGGCGCCCCAGGCGTACACGTTGCCAACCGTCATGCCTGCTTTTGAACTGCGGCGCAGCGCCATCGTGGCCACGACGGGGGAAATCGTTCCAAGCGACATCGCAGGCAACAGGAAAATCCCCCCGACGATCAACATCACCCACGTCGGCCAGTGCATGTCTTCCGGCCGGCTGAGGTGACTGGCCTGCTGGTTCAGCCACAACACCGAGAAGCACAGGACACTGGCAATCACAAACAGCACCGACAGCAGTTTCTGCGACGCCGCGAACCGATCGGCCAGCCAACCGCCGAGGTAATTTCCAAAACTGATCCCCGCCAGCACGACGCCGATCACCGACGTCCACGTGTACAGCGACGCGCCCAAATGCACGGCGATCAACCGCGACGCGGTCAGTTCAATGACCATGATGCAAATGCTGGCCCCGAACACGATGGCGTTGCAACCCATCAGCGCCCAGAAGTCGCCAACCCACCCGCGATCCTTCGCCGACGGCGAATTGGCAGCGCCGTGCTGAGTTGAACTGTGGGACACCGGATCGGGGAAGGAATCTTTGCCGGAGATGGGGTTGGTCGACACGGTTGGTCCTGAAGGTGTGAGTGGTCAGTGGTCCGTTGTCAGAAGGGGGCGATCTTAGCATCGACGACCGACCACTGGCCACTCACAACCGGCATCCGATGACGGATCACGCACCGGAGCCGATAACCAATCACCGAATCGCACGGACGTTGCGATACCTCGTCCCGACCGGTACTGTGGATCGACATGAAAAGTGACGGAGTTGCACGCGGCACGACGTCGAAGCGTCCTCGAAACTCGTAGCCCAGACCTTTGTGGCCTGAACGATGCGCGCCAACTCTGCAATTTGCAATCGCCCGAACCACAAGGCTCGGGCGACCGCAAGCCACTGGGAATTATCGCGGAGGACTGATTGATGTCGCCGGTATCTGTTCCCGTGGACACATCAACCGCTGGCCAGCCGGCGTTTGAATTGTTTGCGTCCCGCCAATTCACGGCGTGGCTGGCCGAGCAGCGGGTGAGCCTCGGCTTCACCACGTACCAAAGCGGCAAGCTGTTTTTGTTGGGACTGCAACCCGACTCGCGACTGTCGATTTTCGAGCGGACGTTCAATCGCTGCCTGGGACTGTGGTCCGACGGACAGACGCTGTGGATGTCGTCGCTGTATCAACTCTGGCGGTTCGAGAACGTGCTCGAAGCGGGACAGTTCGCCAATGGCTACGACCGGCTGTTCGTTCCCAAGGTGGGCTACGTCACCGGTGACCTGGACATTCACGATGTCGCTGTGGATGCGAACGGGCGCGTGGTCTTCGTCAACACGTTGTTCGGCTGCCTGGCGACGACCAGCGAGCGGCACAGCTTTGCTCCGCTGTGGCAGCCGCCGTTTTTGTCGAAGCTGGCCGCGGAGGATCGCTGCCATCTGAATGGGCTGGCGATGGAGAATGGCCATCCGAGATACGTGACGGCGGTCAGTCAGAGCGATGTGGCGGATGGCTGGCGCGACCGGCGGCGAGACGGCGGTTGCGTGATCGACGTGACCACCAACGAGATCATCGTGAAGAGTCTGTCGATGCCGCACTCGCCGCGCGTGTATCGCGACAGGCTGTGGCTGCTCGATTCGGGGACCGGGTTCTTCGGCTCGGTGGATCGACAGGCCGGGCGATTCGAGCCGCTGGCATTCTGTCCCGGCTACCTGCGAGGATTGTCGTTCGTGGGCGATTACGCGGTGATCGGTTCATCACTGCAACGCGAGAACCGCACGTTTCAGGGGTTGGCACTGGATGACAATCTGACGTCGCGTCAGGCCGAACCACGGTGCGGGTTGTTTGTGGTCGATTTGCGGAGCGGCGATGTCGTGCATTGGCTGCGCATTGAGGGGGTCGTGCGGGAACTGTACGATGTGATCGTGTTGCCGCAGACACGGCGACCGATGTCCCTGGGGTTCAAAACGGATGAGATCTGTCGCACGTTGTCAGTCGGTGCGGTGGAGAAGTTGTGAGGCGAGCTTTTCGTAGGGTGGGTCGAGGCACGAGACCCACCATTGCCCTGATAAAGCGGTGGGTCTCGTGCCTCGACCTAC
>JACRIH010000352.1 GCA_016235885.1 Planctomycetales bacterium
CTGGCGGAGGAGGTCGTCGATCAGGACCTTGGGGTGTATCTTCTCCTGGAGGTAGAGCGGCGGTGCGTGGACGACGAGGTCGCTCCAGTCCTGCTCGTCCTTCCCACGCCAGACAAGCTGCGGGTCGAGATCACGGTTCCGCCGTTCGTAAGCCACCCGGATCGGGGTCTGCTGCTCCGGCTTCACGACCGACTGATATTCCGCCGTGGGAATGTTCTTCCGCTTGTCATCGTCGTGAACGATGGTCTCAACGGTCTTCGCGGCGTTGGTTTTCTTTTTGGCCATGCTGGTTCCTGTAGGTTGGGATTCCATCCCGACCGGTCGGGATGGAATCCCAACCTACGAATCTGATCGCGGCCGACGACCGCGTTAGTTGTCCAATGAATCCGGGTTTTTGAGCGACTTCTTGTCTTCGGAGACGAGACGGCGTTCGACCTTTTTGACGTCTTCGGCGGGAGGGAGCGATTCTGGCCGGATGCCGCGTTCAAGCAGCGTCTTGCGAACGGCCTGATTGTTGGTGATGTGCTCACGCGAGATGGCAGTCTCGGTCGCCAGGGCGTGTTCGCGGGCGTTGAAGATCGTGATCTCGGTCGCGAAATCCTTGGCTTTCAAAATGATGGTCGGAGCAAAGTCTGCGAGTGGTCGGCTATCGGGGACTTTCCACTGAGCTTTCATGGCCTGTGTGGATTTTCCAAAAAGCGATTGATCTCCCTTGCTGCGAATGAGCGCGAAGTTCTGGTCGCTGCCGGTTTGCTGATAGATGACGGACGAGAGTTCTTTTTCCGTGTTGCTGAGCTTTCGCCGAGCGGAGACACGTTCGGCTTCCAGCAGCCTCTGCTCGATGAGTTCCGCCCGCCGAGTTTGAATGGCAAAGTAAGTCTGAGCAAAGGCGATCTCCGGCTTTTTGGGATCACCGTTTTGCGCGACCAGGTAGCAGGCGAAGCGGGTCAACATGATGTCGTCCACTTTCCGCTGACTGCCCAATCCCAGGTCAACCATTTTGTTGACATCAACAAAATGGTCAGGAATCGCGTGATTTGAGACTTCGCAGGCGGTTTTTGCCTTGTTGATGACAGCCGTAAAATTCCGCCATTCCGTGTAGCCCAGCAAGTGCTGAAGATCACGGGCAAGCCAAAACTCGACCCCGCCATCGGTTTGTTGGGCATGGGCTTCAAACGTGTCGGTGAGCGTGTGAATGAGTTCGGTTTTCATGAGGGGCTTCCCACGAGAATTGCGTCTGCTGGCTGAGCCGGAACTAATACCGATTCGATCATCTTGTTGAACTCAGCTTCGACCTTCGCCTTGAATTCGGCTTCGATCTCGTACACGTCACAGAACTCGGAAAACGCCCAACGACCATGCGTGCCGAGATGGTTCACACCGGGAACCCAATAGGTTTCCATTGTGGACTTCTTCTCCTTCGCGTCCTCACGCCGGTAGCCCTTGATCTCGACGATCAGGTGCAGCAAGTCGGGCGTCCCATCTTCGTGCGGCTCGTGGCCGTCATCCACCAACACGATGAAGTCGGGCCGGTACTTCCGCATCTCCGAGCCGTAGCGGTACGGAACCTCCAGCCCGAGGCTGTGATTCTTCACATAGGATTTGACCTTGGGATGCGACTCAGCCACGCGGCAGAACTCCGCTTCCCAATCGCTGTCGAGAATGACCCAGTTGATGTGGCAGCGCTCCGAGTTCGTTTCCCACCGGTCGGTTTTCGATGTGTTGAAGCGCACATGCTTCGTCGAGCCGATCGGGTTATACGGATCGAGCAGCGCCTTGATGGGACGCTCACCGATGAAGGCTCGCGTGATCCCGGCGGTGATACGATTGCAGGCCATGTCGGCCAGTTCCTGATACATCAGCAGCGCGGGATACGTCTCGCCCTTGCACTTCAGGTAATTGTCGAGCCACTCCTTGGTAATCCGTTTGAGTTGGCCGAACAGATGCAACTTCGGCTCCTCCCCCGGATCGCGCCACTTTGTGTACAGCAGTCGCTGCGTGACATGGAATAACAGTGTGGACGGTCGCATGTCGCCCAAGTGTTGCAGGCTCATGTCCTCCGATTTGCCAATGATTCCGGAGTTTTGCGTGATGGACGGACCAACGAGATCTGGAGTGAGTTCGAGGATCGAATCGTCGTTGAACTCGGCCGTGAGACGCTCTTCGGGCAACTCGACCCGATAGCCTTCGACTCGCGGGAATCGGATTTCGAGCGTGTCGCGTTCCGGTCGCATGGCTTTGACTTGAATGGTCTCACGCGGTGGCTGCGGCGGGGCAACAACCGGCTTGGCGGTGAAGTCGAACGGGATGCCGAAGACGTCGGCATACTCGACGTTGAAAAGCCCTTTGTCCGGGCCGTCTTCATTCAGGTCGTATGACTGCCGGCGCAGGGCGCGGCCGATGACCTGCTCACACAAAAGCTGCGTGCCAAACGCGCGGATGCCAAGAACGTGGGTCACTGTGTTCGCGTCCCAGCCTTCCGTGAGCATGGAGACCGACACGACACAGCGAATTGAACCGCCGAGCTGACCCGGCTTGCCGACGGTGTTCATTACTTCCCGCAGCAACTCTTGATCGGTGATGTCCTCAGCCGTTTGCTGACCGCCAGTGCGTTCCACGATTTCTCGGCGAAAGCGGTCAATCTCATCGGCGGCCATGTTGCGGAAGTTGTCGTCGAGCGCGTCGCCCGCTTCGAGTTGCTCGCTGTCGATCAGCAGGGTGTTCGGACGCGGAAGCGGATTGCCGGTGGCCTCATCAAAGTTGCGAAACAGTCCGAGGCGTCCGTTCTCCAGCGTCGTGGTGCCGTCGTCATTCTTGCGATGGAAACCGGAGATGAAGTCGTAAACCAGCTTGGAGATGGCCGTGTTCTGGCAAACGATGATGAAGCAGGGCGGAACCTTGATGCCGCCGTCTTCCCAGAGCTTGAACGTCTTCTCGTAGTGGCCGTAGAGCGCCTGCAAGGCGGTCTGGAGCCGGGTCGGGAG
Source organism: Planctomycetales bacterium (assembly GCA_016235885.1). Classification (GTDB taxonomy): domain Bacteria; phylum Planctomycetota; class Planctomycetia; order Planctomycetales; family Planctomycetaceae; genus JACRIH01. The sequence continues at coordinate 2,985 of JACRIH010000352.1, forward strand.
TTTGAGCGGGTCGAGTTCTCCGCCGCTGCCTCGACCTTTCTTGGGCATGTCTTTGCGAATGTTTTCCCAAAGGTCGCGGAACATCGGCATCTCGTTGCCGGGGATGTTTTCCGCGACCGGCACGCGCGGCAGTTTGACGATGCCGCATTCGATGGCATCCATCAGCGAGAAGTCGCTCATCGTCCACGGGAACAGCGTCCCCTCGGCATAACCAGAGCCACTGAGAAAGAATGGTGTCGCCGACAAGTCCATGACGCGGGCAACACCGAGCTTGCGATTCACGGCCTCCAAACCGGAAATCCATAGCCGGGCAGCCTTGCTGTTCTTCTCCGCTTCCTTTTTCTCGTCTCCCTTCAGTATCCGGCGTCAGAAACGGAAGCGCGATTTCAACTTCGGTTTCTGTCGAGAGTTTTATCTTGGCCTGCTCGGCAGCTTCTCGGATGCGCGAGAGCATCGCCGATTTGTCCAGAGGGCGGAGTTCCAAGACGCCCTGACTA
>JACRIH010000353.1 GCA_016235885.1 Planctomycetales bacterium
CATCACCGCCCGCTGGTTATCGGACAGCACTTCGTTGAAGTCGGTGTACAGCTTGATGCGCGGGCAGCCACGGGTGTGCGCCAGCAACACCTGGGCGTCCAGTCGCGGCGACTCGCTGCCATGCGTTTTCAGATGCTGCGTCGTCCATTCGAGAATCCGGCCCACGGTCCAGACGTCGCTGGCTGGACGTTGTGTGGGGGAAGGCTCGGGCATGGCGGGGTTGAGGTGGGCGTGGATCGTGGATCGTGGATCGTGGGACGTGGATGGTGGATCGTAGGGGGCGGGGGCAGTTGAGCCAATCGAAAATCGTCAATCGGAAATCGAAAATCACCTCCCTCACACGGTCGCACTTTGCAAGCCGCTCCCCGACTCGTTGTTCGCTGGCGGGATGTGGAACAATTTCCAGAACACGATCAGCAACACGACGGCGGCGGTGGCGGGAATCAGGAACAGCAGGACCGGTTCCGTCGCCAGCCATTCGTGGAGCGCTCCACCCAGTAGCGAACCGAGTGGTGAACCGATTCCGAGCGTGATGAACGTCAGTAGATTTTGTGCGCTGGCTCGCAGGTCTTTCCGGCACTGCGAGTCCATGTAAAGTTGAGCCACTATCACAAGAAACACGTGGCAGATGCCATGCAACCCGAGACCCAGCAGCACGAGCGAGGATTGAGTACCGATCGAAAAGATGCCGTACCGAATGGCCCAGGCGGCGATCCCAATCGCGAACGTGAATTTCAATCCCAGACGCTTCAGGCAGAACGACAGCAGGAGCAGCGCGGGGAATTCGGAAATCTGGCCGATCAGCATCACCGTCGGCACCCAGTTGGGGCGGTAGCCAAGTTTCGCGAGGAGGCTCGGAACGGCCAGGTTGTACAGCGGCACGATCAACACGGCCAGCAGAAAACTGGCCGCGATGAAAAGACTGAACGACCGCTGTTTGAACATCCCCAGCACGGCCAGCGGGGCGAAACGGTCGTGAGCCGAACGGATCGGCGGCGTCGCGGGAAGGAATACGGTAAAGCTGCTGAGAGCAAACGACAGCAACGCGGCCATCCGAAAACAGTCAGACGGAACCGGTCTGGGAAGTGATTCGACCACGACTCGCAGTGATGGCACCCAGTTTGAATTAGCAAACCGCTGATTCAGCCAGCCGAGCACCTCGACTCGTTCGAGCCATATCGAGAGCGACGCCCCCGCGAGCATCCACCCCACTGTCCCCCAAACTCGGACTTTTCCAAACTGCGAGTCGGGGTCTGCCAGATGCCGAAAGCACAGCGCACTCACCAGCGGCACGGTGGGGATGTAGGCCGCGGCATACAGCCCGCACAGAAACAGCAGCGTCTGAAAACTGCCAACGCCATCGCGGTATCTTTCTCCCGCCGCCGCCAATGAAAACAACGTGATCCCGCCAATGAAATGGCTCAGCGCGAGATACTTTTCAGCGGCCAACCAGCGATCGGCCACTTGCCCGACCAAAAACGGAGCCAGCCACAACCCGACGGCCGAGACCGCCAGCAATTGTCCCTGCTGCAACTCGGTCAGTTTGATCGAGGCCCAATAAATCGGAAGGTACGTCAGGATCGTTCCCGAGATGCCCCATTCGAGGAACCACAGCACGGACAATCGCCAGCGCATGTTCCATTTCAAACGGTGAGCCATCGCGGCGTGCTCCACACCCGTAGGTCAGGGAACGTCAAGTGGTCGATCAACTGGAGCTCGACTCGCCGCGACGGATGATGCGATTTCCAGTGGACCTAACGGCGCCGTCGGCCTGCTTCGCCGGCGGATGAAATGCCACGAGTAGCAGCACTGCCGCCACGACGGCCAGTCCGGCCGGCACGAGGAACAAACTGCGGAAATCGACCACGTCACCCGTCTTGAAGACGACGTCGATCATCCACGGCCCGACGAAATTGGCAACCAATGCTCCCATTCCCAAGATCATAAAGTTGAACAGTCCCTGCGCGCTCGTGCGAACGTCCTTTGGGAAGAACTCGTCCACAAAGATGTAGACGGTGGCGAAGAAGAATGCGTAGCAGATGCCGTGCAGGATATTCACTGCGACAATCAATTCCTTCTGATCTTGAAGGAATGCGAAAACCGAGAATCGGGCCGCATGACCGAGAATGCCGATGATCATCGTCGTCCGCCAGCCCAGGCTTTTCAGGCACAGGCCCAGCACGGCCATCGTCAGGATTTCAGCGATTTGTCCGATGCTCATCACCGGCGTCACCCAATTGCCGGGGATGCCGACATTCACGAGGAACCGTCCCGTCCAGTTGAAGAAGAAGTTGTGGACTGTGGCATCAATCAGCGTGACGATCCACAGGACGAACACGAACGGATGCTTGAGCAGGCTCATCGCTTCGACCCACGCGAGCGATTCGCCCCCGGCAGCGGCTGGCTTCGGTGGCGTGTGCGGCAAGACAAGGCTGAACGCCGCAAGCAACAGCGATGCCGCGCCGGCGAGCACGTAGGTCCAGCGCGTGGCATCTTGCAGTGCTTGACCGGTGAGTCCGGCTCCGAGCACGGCACCCAGCCAATCCACAAAGCCAACGGTTCCGAACGCCGGCACTTTGGCCCAATCCACGAGGATGAAAACCGGTGGCCACGCGGCGGCAATCCAGCCGATCGTGCCCCCCATGCGGACAATTCCGAATTCCTCCTGCGCGTCCTTCATGCTGGCGAACGCGACCGAATTCGTGATCGAAATCGTCGGCACGTAGAACACGCAATGCACGAGCATCAGTGTGAAGAACGACCAGAAATCGGTCACGAAGGCCAGCGCGAAGATCGACAGGCCACCGACGAGATGACTGAAGGCGAGGAAGCGTTCGGCCGCAAAATTGCGGTCGGCAAACTGGTTGCTGAAAAACATCGCCAGAATCGCGGCCGCGGGAAACGCATTCAAAATGAGCGACTGCTGCGTCGGATCGAACTTCAACGCCGGCAGGTATCCGAAAATCAGCGGCAGCCAGGCTCCCCAAATGAAGAATTCGAGGAACATCATCACGAAGAGTTTGAACTTGATGCCTGAGTGCATGTCGGTGGTTCTCGCGTGTCGGCGAATCGGGAGGGGTAGTTCGTTTACGAATGATGGCTCGCTAGCCCGCATGGCGAGACGGCAACTCCGCTGGCCAATCGCGGCTGCCAGCCGGGTCACCGATGATGCCGAACTCGCCCGGAAGTGGCAAGGATCAGGAACAAGTTGACCGGGAGAAATCGCAAGACCGACGTGGGCAATCGCAAACGGCGACTGTTCGAGAACTGGTCGTCCGGTGCGGTGGAGAGTGCTTGAGAATGGTTGGCACTCAGTTTCGGTGACGGTTACACTCCGCTCGGGGTTCGTCTTCCGTTGTGCAAACGATGTTTAAGGACGGTTGTGTCATGGATTCGTCAACATGGGCGTTTCTGCTGCTCGTGATCGGCGTGCTCCTGTTTGTCGCCGAAGTGTTCATTCCATCGGGTGGGGCGATCACGATGCTGGCGCTGAGTTGCCTCCTCGCGTCCGTCTGGTGTGCTTGGACGGCGTGGTGGAGTTCGAACCCGACCATGTTCTGGGCGTTTCTGGGTGTGATGTTTTTCGTCACACCGGCGGCGGTCGCGGGGGCGTTTTCGGTCTGGCAGCACACACCGCTCGGACGACGAGCCATCTTGCAGCCGCCGACGCTGGACGAGGTCGCGGCATTTGTCGAACAGGGACGGCACCTCACTGAACTGATCGGCCGGGTTGGTGACACGGTTTCACCACTCAATCCCGCCGGGATCGTGAAGATCGCCGGTGAGCGAGTGCAGTGTCAGAGCGAAGGGATCATCATTGATATTGGCTGCCGCGTGCGTGTCATTGCGGTGCAGGGGAACCACGTCGTCGTGCGAATGGTTCCGGAGGGAGATTCCAGTAGATCGCCGACGGTGTCCGACGACGTGGATCAGCCGAGCCAAACTGCCCGCAACACGTCGCAACTTGACTTTGATTATCCCCCCAGTTAAACACCGGGGGCGTTGCCATCGGTGGATTCGATAGCTCGCGGAGAAGCAACAGGACATTTGGCACTGCACGGAGAAGCTCACATGCGCTGGGTCGTGGCACAAATCGGTGATGTCGACGGTTGGTACCTGCTGGGTGGGCTGGTCGTCTTCGTCATGGGCCTGATCTTCGTGGCCATTCTGGCTCGATATTTCGGTCTGTGGATTCAATGTGTGACGACACGTGCGGGGATCGGGCTGGTGGACCTGATCATGATGTCGTTCCGCAAAGTGGACGCCGGGGTGATTGTGCGGAGCAAAATCATGGCCGTGCAGGCGCGGCTGACCGAGGTGTACCCGATTTCCACGCAGGCGCTCGAAGCGCACTATCTGGCTCACGGCAACGTGGAGGACGTGATCAAGTCGCTCATTGCCGCGCACCGGGCGAGAATCAAACTCGACTGGCGCACGGCGGCGGCCATTGATCTGGCGGGGCGAGAAATCCTTCGCGCTGTGCAAACCAGCGTGTACCCGCGGGTGATCGACTGCCCAGACCCCAAACGGACCGGCGGCGAGGCGCTGAGCGCAGTCGCCGGAGACGGGATTGAACTCAAATGCCGCGCCCGGGTGACGGTGCGAACCAATCTGGCTCAACTGGTCGGTGGCGCGACCGAGGAAACGGTGATCGCTCGCGTTGGACAGGGGATTGTGCAGGCGATCGGAAAGCAGTCGTCGTACAAGACGGTGTTGGAGACGCCGGAATTGATTTCCGAGACCGTGCTCGAACTGGGGCTGGAAAAGCAGACCGCCTTCGAAATCGTGTCCATCGACATTGCGGATATCGATGTCGGCGCCAACATCGGGGCGCGGTTGCAGGCGGATCAAGCCGAAGCCGACATGCGAGTCGCACAGGCGAAAGCCGAGGTCCGCCGTGCCGATGCGACCGCACGCGAGCAGGAGATGACCGCACAGGTCCAGGAGAATCGAGCCAAGGTTGTGCTGGCCGAAGCCGAGGTGCCACGAGCCATCGCAGAGTCGTTTCGGAGCGGAAGACTGGGATTGCTGGACTATTACGAGTTGAACAATGTCCAAGCTGACACTCGCATGCGGACGGCAATTGCCGGCGACGGCACGGCATCTCGTGGTTGAGTTGGGTCGATTGGGAGCGTCAAGGCAGGTCGCGTTTTTGACTTCCGAGAGGCTCGTGATTCGGTTGAAAAACTTGCGGATTCGAAAGGCATTCCAAGGGTGAGGTCGTGTTTGCCAGGAGCCTTCGAGTTCGTTGAACTTTTTTCCGAAGTGGGCCTTTCCAAGAAATTGGCAAGCTGTCAGAATAGCCCGCCGCAGCGCACCATTTGGCCTTGAGCAGTCATCCCGAGTCATGCAACTCCGAGACGTTTTGACCTCCACGCGGGTCCATCAACTCGATTTGACGGACGTTCCCGTGCTGGTATCTTCCGCGACCGTTGCGACAGCGGCGGCGGAAATGCGGCGAGTCAGCCACGGCAGCGCGCTGGTGTGTGACAAGGAACGCCTTGTCGGCATCTTCACCGAGCGCGATCTCCTGGCGTTGATCGGCGGTGGAAATCCGCTCGACACACCGCTGGCTCAAGTGATGACTCGCGATCCACAAACCGTCACGCTCGACGACAATTTGCTGAAGGTGGTCGGTTTGATGGACCAGGGCGGATGTCGGCGTTTGCCGGTCGTGGATGCGGCGGGAAAGCCATCGGGCATTGTTGACGTCAAGGGCGTGCTGCGGTTTCTGGTGGAGTTTTTCCCCACTGGCGTTTTCAATCAGGCACCGGAAGCCAAACTCAACGCGAAGGCTCGCGAGGGAGCGTGAGCGCTCACGTCCGATTCTCAAAATCCTTCCCCGCCAGCAGACCTGCCAGCGCAAACCCGAGAGAACCTCTCACCTTTCCGAATCAGTTGGTCGATCCAGATTGCGAAACATCTGGACATATTTTGAGGAGCAGTACACCGATGGCCTCCACGGCAGCGGCCCCTGAAGTACAAAGCGGCGAGGGCATGAACAAGAAGCGAGAACAGATGGAATCGGTCGTCATCCGGTTCTGCGGTGACAGCGGCGACGGGATGCAACTCGTCGGTAGTCAGTTCATGAATACGTCGGCGATCCTGGGTAACGACGTCAGCACCTTGCCCGACTTCCCCGCCGAAATACGTGCTCCGATCGGCACGTTAGCCGGCGTTTCGGGGTATCAACTCAATTTTTCCAGTCACGATATCTTCACTCCTGGCGATGCAGTCGACACGCTGGTGGCCATGAACCCGGCGGCTCTCAAGTCGAATGTCAACGACTTGAAGCGCGGTGGCACGTTGATTGTCAACGACGATGAATTCGAAACGTCGAATCTGCAAAAGGCTGGCTACGAAACCAACCCGCTGCTCGACGCGAAAATTAGTTCAAATTACCAGTTGCACCGCGTGCCGATGACTCGGCTGACGCGAGATGCTGTGGATGGCCTTGGCCTGTCGCTCAAGGAAGCCGATCGCTGCAAGAACTTCTTTTCGCTCGGATTGGTTTACTGGTTGTATGATCGCGATCGCAAGCCGACCGAAGATGAAATCACCCACAAGTTCTCGAAGAAGCCCGCGATCATGGAGGCCAATCTCCGGGCGCTGCGGGCAGGCTTTAATTACGGTTTCTCAACCGAGTCGTTCACCACGCACTACAACGTTCCGCGAGCCAAGTTGCCGCCGGGGAAATACAAAAAGATCACCGGCAATGAAGCGACCGCACTTGGATTGGTGACGGGTGCCAAGCTCGCCGGGAAAAACTTGTTTTACGCGGGCTATCCCATCACCCCTGCCAGCGACATTCTGCACGAACTGGCCGCGATGAAGAATTTCCGCGTGCGGACTTTCCAAGCGGAGGACGAAATTGCGGCGATGTCGGCTGTGGTGGGTGCGGCCTACGCTGGCGAACTGGCCATCACCGCCAGCAGCGGTCCGGGGATTTGCCTCAAAGGCGAAGCCATCGGACTGGGCATCATGATGGAACTGCCGATGATTATCGTCAACGTACAGCGCGGCGGGCCGAGCACCGGTTTGCCGACGAAGACCGAACAATCCGACCTGCTGCTGTGCTACTTTGGCAGGAATGGCGACAGTCCGATTCCGATCATCGCGGCCAGCGGCCCGGGTGACTGCTTCGACATGGTGCAGGAAGCCATGCGAATTTCTGTTGAATTCATGACCCCGGTCTTCTTCCTGACCGATGGATACATCGCCAATGGTGCCGAACCTTGGATGATCCCGAACATCAAGGATTTGAAGCCGATCATGGTGCAGCACCCGTCGGGCAAGAACGGCCAATCGCCGGACAGTGTGACGGCCGAGGGGCAGAACGGTTACCTGCCGTACAAACGGGATGCGAAGCTGGCGCGTCCGTGGGCAGTTCCGGGAACACCGGGGCTCGAACACCGCGTCGGTGGCTTGGAAAAGGCGGATGTCACCGGCAACGTCGATTACTCGCCCGCCAATCACCATCACATGGTGATGACCCGCTGCAAGAAAGTGGCCGGCATCGCCGATCACATTCCGTTGCAGGACATCGACGGTCCCGATTCGGGTGAACTGCTGGTGATCAGTTGGGGCGGTACATGGGGTGCCGTGCGGACCGCAGTGCGGCAGTGTCAAGCCAACGGAAAGTCCGTGTCACACGTTCACATGAAGTACATGAATCCGATGCCCCGAAATCTCGGCGACATCATCAAGAATTTCCGCAAGGTGCTGATCCCCGAACTGAACACCGGACAGTTGTCGCTCCTGCTGCGAGCCAGATTCCTCGTCGATGCCGTGGGTCTCAACAAAGTTCAGGGTAAACCGTTCCTCGTCAGCGAAGTTGCTGAAAAAATCAACGAGATGCTGGGAGGCAAATAGATCATGAACACAGAAACACCAACACTCGGGTCACCTTCCTTGCCGGTTCTGACCGCCAAGGACTTTGCCAGCGACCAGGAAATTCGTTGGTGCCCGCGCTGCGGCGATTATTCGATCCTCGCGCAAATGAAGAAGGTTCTGCCGGGCTTGGGTATCCCCCGCGAGAAATTTGTGTTCGTGTCTGGCATCGGCTGCTCCAGCCGGTTTCCGTATTACATGAACACCTACGGAATGCACACGATCCACGGGCGTGCCCCGGCGATCGCGTCAGGCATCAAAATCAGCCGGCCCGACCTGCAAGTGTGGGTCATCACCGGCGACGGCGATGCGCTGTCGATTGGCGGCAACCATTTCATGCACATGATCCGGCGGAACATGGATCTCAAGATCATCCTGTTCAATAACCAAATCTACGGCCTGACGAAGGGCCAATACTCGCCGACCAGCCCCCGCGGGCAGAAGACCAAGAGCACTCCGATGGGTTCGGTGGACAATCCACTGACGCCGCTAAGCGTGGCCATCGGTTCCGAAGCCACGTTTGTCGCGCGGTCGGTCGATGTGGACATCAAGCACCTGTCGCACACACTCGAACGGGCCGCGTCACACAAGGGAACAGCATTTGTCGAAGTGTACCAGGACTGCAACGTTTTCAATTCCGGTGCCTTCGAGTACGCCACGGACAAGTCCATCAAGGGTGACCATATCGTTTACCTCGAACACGGCAAGCCGCTGGTGTTCGGTACAAAGGTGAAGAAGGGCATCCGTCTCAACGGCATGAATCCCGAGATTGTCGAACTGGGCAAGGGGATCACCGAAGACGATCTCCTGTTCCACGATGAAAAACTCGCCGAGCCGAGCTTGGCGTTCCTGCTGGCCCGCATGCGACACCCGGAATTCCCCGAACCGATGGGAGTGTTCCGTGATGTTCAGAAGCCGATCTATGACCACGACGTGAACGCGCAGATCGACGCCGCCGTGGCCAAGCAGGGTGAGGGTGATCTCGAAGCATTGTTCAACATGGGCGACACTTGGGTCGTTGAGTGATTTTCATTTCTGAAACCGGAGGTTCGCGATGATTTGTCCCGACTGCGGTCATGACAATATCCCTGGCGAAGAGTTGTGTGCCGACTGCGGCATGCCCCTCGCGGCGTCCGAATCGAAAGGCAACGAAGTCGAACGCAGCATCTCGACGCATACGGTGCAGGTGCTTTGCCCACACAAGCCGGAATTCGTGCAGGCGACTGCGTCCACTCGCGAAGTGGTCCAGCACATGGGTGAACTGCGGATCGGCTGTGTGATGGTGCTGGACGACGACCGGTTCGTGGGCATTTTCACCGAACGCGACGTGCTGAACAAAATCACACCCGATCTGTCACGCCTTGACCGTCCGGTTCGAGAATTCATGACGGCCGACCCGGAATCCGTCACCAAGACGGATTCGATCGGCTACTGCGTGCAGGCGATGGCTCTCGGAGGTTATCGACACCTGCCGGTCGTTAGTGAATCCGGTGAGGCGCGTGGAATTTTGTCGGTGCGTGACATCCTGCGATTCCTGTGCGTCCGTTTCGCCCAGTCTCGTACGTGAGCGAATGATACGATGGCGACGGATCGCGACGTACACGTTCTAGTGCTGGGCGATGAGAGTCCGGTCGAGATGCGACCGATTCGCGATGCCGTGCGGCAAGTCGTGCCCCTCGATTTTCTGGATTTCGCACGGGATGTTGTCGTAGCGACGTCGATGGCATCACATCGGGACGAATGGTTCCCCGACCTGATTGTCGTCTTCCAAAACTGGCCCGATGAGTTTACCGGGGTAGACGTGCGCGATCTGTTGACGACGTTTCCGTTGTCTCGTCTCGCGTGTTGCTATGGTCCGTGGTGCGAGTCAGACGGGCGTTCTCGCAACATCTGGCCGACCGGTAGCCGCATTCCTGTGTCGCAGGCGGCCCGTCGCATCCAACACGAATGCAACTCACTCCGCTCTGGCAGAACCGGTGATCTGCTGCCGTTCACCGCGTCGCGCGATGAGGTATTCGAATTTGAGTACGCGTTGCCAACTCCGCGTCGAATGTCGAAGCCCAAACTGACGGTGGCGGTCGATTCACTCGATTCGTCGCTGCGACGAATGCTCGCCGCCGGGTGTGCTGACACCGGATGGCAGGTCGATCCCGAACGCAATGCCGGCCACAGTCGACTCGTGCTGTGGGATGCCGATCCGTGGTCGCCGACTCGACGACAAAGTCTGGTCGAGCTGCGCGACCGGTCACCGGACGCATCGGTCGTGGCCGTCGCCGGACTTCCGTCCGCTGATCTCGTGGACGAGATACTCGCGGCTGGTGCTGATCGAGTCGTGCCAAAACTTGCACCGCTTGAACAACTCGTCGCCGTGATCGACGAGCTTGTCGTGGAGTGTCAACACGCCGCCACACCGCGTCCCGGGTAATGGACCAGTTTGCTGTGGCGTACGCGGCTCGCGTGCTGCCTGATTTGGAGGGGGAGGGGGGGCGCACGCGAGCCGCGTACACCACAACCAGGTCCCGCAGAAGTTTGATCTCACCGGTTTAAGCTTCTACAATCCCGCGACTTTCATCGCCATCGAGCAGACGTCCCGCTTGTCTCCAGCAACAAACGCGTCGCTATTTCCACCTCCGTCCCGAATTTCAAAACGAGTCCAACGATGTCCAATTTTCACACCGTCGCGAAAGTTGGCGACATTCCCGAAGGGGAGGGGCGGGCGTTTCAAGTCGCCGGCCGAATGGTGGCAGTGTTTCAGGTGAACGGAAAATTCACAGCCATCAACGACACCTGCCCGCACATGGGAGCGTCGCTGGCGACCGGGTACGTTGAGGATGGCGGCGTCACCTGCCCGTGGCATGCGTGGCGATTCGGCATCTGCGACGGACTTTGGCTCGACAACCCCAAGGCGTCCATTCGGCAGGACGTCTACGAGGTGCGAGTCAACGGTGACGACGTCCAAGTCAGCCTTTCGTAGCCCTCTCGCTCCGCGAGAGGAAAGTCGATGAACCTCCCGGCGCCACATGACAGTCGAACGGTTTCCGTGGATCGGCTCACGTCTCGCAGAACGAGACGGCTACCATAAGTCGCGGATTCGACGCGTTAACCCTGCCCGGGCGATTCGGCGACGATGGCCGAATTGTCGAACACGACTTCGATCAGTGTCGTGATCCCAGCGCGAGTTTTTGAATTATGCCCCTTGCGGAAGTGAACTCGCCACACCAGTGCGCCGGTGATGTCGTTCCAGCCCTCCTCGGTCGTGGGGATGTAAGCTTCAATGGCCCGGCCGGGGGCGAGATTGTGTTCGAGGTTCTGCCCCTTCAATTCGAGGGAGCTGTTCGACGAGTGATCGAACATGTACACCAGCGGCGGAGTGGCATCCTTTTTCTTGTCCTGGGAACAAAGAAAATTGAATGTCATGTAACGACTCAGCAATCGCTTGTCCTGTCGACGAAAGAAGACGAGCTGGCGGTCGAGTGGCACGACGTCGTCGGTGGGAGAAATGTTCTCGAATCGCAGCCACAGTTTCAGCACCGGGCCGGAGGGCCGGGGATTATCGAGGCCGACTGGGCCGTGGCTCTCGAAGGACAGCGGACCGCGAGTCACCCGCAACGGTGTGACCTTCACGTAACCGTAGACTCGCGATTCGCCCAGCGCCAGCGTGTGGCCCGGAGCCATGTTGGCTCTCGGCGCGGGAATCCGCACCGTTCCTGTGGCGAGCGGCGCCAGATCGGGCAGACTTTCCAGGGCGTGGCCGCGCCACATCAGGAACAACAGGTACGCCGCCAGCAACGTAACGAGGCCGGCATACGACAGGGTCATCATGAAGGTGAAGCGGGACACGCCGGCTGATCGAGGCCGTGTACCCGACGTCTCGAACGGTTCTCGAATTGCTGCGGACGGCGCGACGGTGGTCGTGTGGCCGCCAAACGGAAAGTGTTCGTCGGCTGGCGTCGTCAACCCGCCCGTGTTTGGTACAGCCGACTCGCGTTCAACAACAGCGTTCGATTCCTGGCTCTGAGCCGCAGGGATCGTTTGCGATTCTTCCGCCGCCGTCGGCAACTCAACACTCACCGATGGCGAGGTCTCGGGTACTAACGCGCTCGGTGCGTCGCCAGCCGTTGATTCCGATCCACCAGTGACCCACGACATTCCTGGCACGCTGGAAGACACTGGTTCCGTGGGAGGGGCGGTCACAAGAACGTCGCTGGAATCGGCCGGTTGTGGCGATGCTTCCGTCATCGCCGCAACAGTCGGCGTTTCAGATGGGGCCATCACGACAGTCAAGTCGTGATCCGGAGAAAATGCCGGAGGCGGCGCGTCAATCTGAACTGCGGCAAACGCGGGTTCATTCGTATCCGCCGGTGGCTCCACGATGGTTGCCGAAATATCAGGTGCAGTGGCCACCGATTCCGCCGTGCTCGGCAACGACACCGGAGTTGGTTCGGAAAGCCATACGGGACGATCGAGGACGACCGGGGGCGACGATGGCTCGGGAATGGATGCGGCTGGAGGCAAAGTCTGAATTGGAAGGGGAGCGGGTGCCGATTCCGCGGCAGGAGTCTGCAAGTGAACGCCGCAATGCGGACAGGCCACAATCGATCCCGGTACCGCAGCGATAAAACGCCCCTGACAATTGCCGCACGTCAACTCCATCGAAGATCTCTCCACCTGGTTCCGACTCAGTTCGTATTCCCTGTCTGCGCTCGAGATGGCTTCATCAGCGAGCGCCAGTCCATTCTGAGGAACCAGCCGAGGCGAAGCAAGTCAGCGGTGGAAGTGTGTGGGATGACACCAAGCAATGGCACAGGAAGGCGCCGCGCGAGTTCGTCGGGGTTCGTCGCCGCTGCGAGGTCCGGTTCACCCGGGATTGCTTGATTGAGGACGACTCCGGCGACTGGTAGTCCGCGCCGCAGCACCGCTTCGACCGACAACAACGTGTGATTGATCGTTCCCAAACCAAGTCGGCCGACGATCAGCAGCGGAAAGCCCGCGCGGCCCGCGAAGTCAGCCACAGATATCCTGTCCGACAACGGACTCAGCAGGCCGCCGACGCCTTCGATAATCAGTACGTCCACTTGACCGCCCCACCAACGGAGGCCGTCGATCAGCAACGATTCGTCGACCTGTCTTCCTTCAAGTCGCGCCGCGACGGGGGGTGCGACAGGAGCCACAAAATGCTGCGGACAGACGCGGTCGTGCGGAAACTGGTCGTTCACCGCAGCCGAGAGGTCGCGCACATCGGTCCAGATGGGGCCGGCCGATGTCTGTTCCGCGCCGCTGGCCGCCGGCTTGTAAACGCCGACTCGGACACCAAGCTCCCGCAGGCGTCTCACAATTGCGATGGAAACGAACGTCTTGCCGACGCCGGTATCGGTACCGATCACAAATAAGCCGTCACAAGGCATGGGCAAGACGAGGAGAGGGTCGAATTGGATTCGGTGACGATACCGAGGCCGACGCAGCTTGCGTCGGCGCGGACGCTGGCAACGTCCGCCACGAATGGGTCACCATCGCAACAGCGCTGTGCCCCAAGACAGGCCGGCTCCAAAACCACTCAGCAACAGCGTGTCGCCGCGGTTGATCCTTCCGGCCTGATACGCTTCGTCGAGAGCGAGGGGAATTGAGGCGGCGGACGTGTTGCCGTACTTCTGCAGGTTGTTGAACACCTTGTCCTCCGGCACACCCAGTTGTTCCATCGCCGCGTTGATGATCCGGATGTTGGCCTGATGCAGCACGTAAAGCGAGACATCATGGATGCCCATGCCGCTCTTGTTGAGCACCAGTTCGATGGTGTCCGTCAGCAGGTGAACGGCCCATTTGAAAACATTGCGGCCGTCCATTTGCAGATAGTGCAGGCCCTTGTCGATGTCGGCAGCGGTTGCAGGTCGCTTGCTCCCACCGGCGGGCCGGCTGAGCAACGGACCGCCGCTCCCGTCGGCGCCCATTTGGTAGCAAATCAACCCTTGATGTGGATCGCCAGCAGCCAGCAACACCGCGCCGGCTCCGTCACCAAACAGCGGTGCCATTTTCTGGTCGGTCGGATTTGTGATGCGGCTGTTGCAGTCGCCGCCAATGACGAGGGCCATCCGGCTGTTACCCGTGGCAATGTACTGTGCCGCCGTGATCAGCGCGTACATGAAACCCGCGCAAGCAGACTGAACCTCAATCGCCGGCGCATCGAGACCGAGTTTGTCCTGCACGAGGCACGCGGTCGACGGACAGGTGAAGTCGGGAGTGAACGTGCCGACGACCACCAAGTCAATCTGTTCGGGTTCGACTCGGGCGGACCGCATGGCGCGGCGAGCCGCTTCGACGCACAAGTCGCTCGTCGCCTGATCGGGGAGCGCGTGGTGTCGCGTGAGGATGCCGGTCCGCTGGACAATCCAATCCGAATCGAAGCCGAACTTGGCTTTCAGGTCTTCGTTCGTGATGAGGTTGTCCGGGACGTAGGCCCCCGTCGACAACACTTGCACGCCCAACAGCGTGCGCGTCCGTTGGCTAAACCGCCTCGCCCCGGCCTGATTCGCCGGGCGGTCTCGATCTTTGTCTCGCGAATCCACGGAAAGTTGCTGTTCCACGGAAGTCGAAGTGTTCAAGAAGTCTGCCGTAGCAGAGTGAGCGTTCACGATCGTCATCCTGACCAACTGCCGAAGGCGATCTGTCGAGGCCAGCGCCTCTGAATCCAGACTTCACCCTGTTCCGAACGTGACATGACCCAGTTGTCCCGTCCACGCGATCGCCCAGCCTGATAACTCGGCGAAGTATACCGGTGCCCAATCATGGCGGCCAGCGATATTCTCATTGGAATTGGCGTCGGTGTCGAAAATCTCCGGGCTGTGAGCAACTCAACTGAAGGCGTTTGAGCAGGTGATGATGTTCGTGCGCATCGAAGTCATCAATGTTTCGGCCGACAATCTGGCGAGGACGATCATTGCGAGCTGGATCCGTCAGCTTGAATTGGTCGCCTGTGTGGCTCTCGGGAGATCGTTCAGCGATCATGCGAGCGCTGGCGACTCCTGCCAACCTACAACCGTCAGAGTCCCCGTATAAAGGCTTCCTCGTGCTCATTCCCCTGCCCCCACCGGACCTCGACCCGACATCAATCTTCGAGTTTTTTCGAGGTAGCTACGCCACCGAACTGCTGACCGCGGCCGTCGTCGAATTCCATGTCTTCGAGCGTCTTGCGTCAAACCCGCAATCCTTCGACGACCTGCGAACGGAGCTGGGACTGGCTCCGCGTCCGGCCAACGTCCTCATCACTGCACTCCGTGCGGCGGGGTTGTTGACGATCAACCGTGGCAGTCGCCTGGACCTCACACCGCTGGCTCGCGAGCATTTGCTCCCCGGTGGCGAGTTTGATGTGAGTGGATACATTTCGCTGGCGGCGGACTCTCCCGGCGTACGCGAGATGATCGTCCGCCTCCGCACGAACCGCCCCGCTGGTTCTACGGCCGAGACTGAAGGGACAGCGTTCATCTTCCGCGACGGAACCGCCTCGGCGATGGAGCACGAAGCCGCAGCGCGGCGGCTCACGCTGTCGCTTGCCGGGCGGGCGAAAAACGTGGCACCGGTGCTGGCCGAGCGGGTGCCACTCGACAACATCCACACGTTGCTCGACGTCGGTGGTGGCTCGGGCATCTACAGCATTGCGTGGCTCAGGCGGCATCCGCATCTGCGAGCCATCGTGTGGGATCGGCCCGAAGTGCTGAAAATCGCACGCGAGATGGCTGCATTGTACGGAGTGAGTGATCGCCTCGACTGCGTCGCCGGCGACATGTTCCGCGATCCCGTTCCAGCCGCTGACGTCTGCTTGATGTCAAACATCCTGCACGACTGGGACGTCCCTGAGTGCCGTACACTGGTCGAGCGCTGTACGAACGCGTTACCGATCGGCGGGCGAATGCTGATCCACGATGTGCTGCTCAACGACACCCATGACGGACCGCTCCCCATCGCCCTCTATTCCGCCGCGCTGTTCTGCCTGACGGAAGGGAGGGCGTACAGTGCGGCCGAATTCCGAGAGTGGCTCGCAGACGCCGGCCTCACGCCCGAACCGATCGTGCCCACGCTGATCCACTGCGCTGTCGTCGGTGGTTTGAAGTCATCGTAGACGTCGCGCTTACTGAAAGCGGTGCCACTCGGATTCGTAGTAGCGCACCAACGCCTGATTATCGAGCCGATTGATTTCGACATCGACCGGGCCGAGGTCTTCCGGCAGGAGGAACATGGCGGCGAGCGCGGCTTCATTGAGGAATCGCGAGCCGGCCAGCGGTTGTCGCGGTAGGTCGAACGGTTGCCGCCGCGCGAGGGCGTAGCCCCACTCTCCGAATGACGGCACCGTCACGTGATACGGCCGCACCGAAAACCCCGTCGCTTCCATCGTCCGCACGATGCACCAATAAGACTGGCGCGCGAACAGCGGCGATGTGCATTGCACTGCCACCGCCGCGTCGGGCGTGAGACTGGCTTGGAGCACACGATAGAATCGCGACGTGTACAGCTTGCCGAGCGAGAACGAATTCGGATCGGGAAAATCGACGAGTGCCACATCGAACCGGTTGGGCGGCGCGGCAGCCCGGTCCTCCAGCCAGATCATGGCGTCCTGATTGACGACCATCACCCGCGGGTCATCGAAGGCCCGCTGATTCAATTCGGCCAGCAAAGGGAATCGCCGAGAAAGCGCCGTCATGTCCGGATCGAGATCAACCAGCGTGACGTGTTCGACGCCGGACCATTTCAAAACCTCACGCAGAGCCAGTCCGTCGCCGCCGCCCAAGATGAGGACATTTCGCGGCGAATCACCGGCGGAAAGCATAGCCGGTTGAACGAGGGCTTCGTGGTAGCGGTATTCGTCGACGGAACTGAATTGCAGGTTGCCGTTGAGAAAGAGCTGGAACCCAGCCCGGTTGCGGGTGATGACGATTCGCTGGTACGGCGTGGTCTTCGTGTACACGATCGGATCGGCGAACAAGTTGTCCTCGGCGAGCGACGTCAGCGCGTCTGACTTCACGAATCCGGCCACGAGCAGCCCGACCACGAGCAGTCCGCGAACTCGCAACCCGATTACGCTGCCACGCACGAGAGGTCGCAGCAGCCACGTTCCCCACAGACCGACGAAGGCGTTGAGCAACCCGAACAGCAACGACGTCCGCACCAGCCCCAACTGAGGCACGCAGAACAGCGGAAACAAAAGCGACGCGGCGAGTGCTCCCACGTAGTCGAACGTCAGCACGCGAGACACGAGATCCTTGAATTCGAGTTCGTCTTTGAGAATCCGCATCAGCAGCGGCAGTTCCAACCCCACGAGCGTGCCGATCGCGAACACCATCCCAAACAAGACCAGCCGAAAGAAACTGAGCTGCGCGAAACTCAGGAACAACAGCGGCGCGGACACGCCGCCCAGCAAAGCCACCCCCAATTCCACTTCGATAAAACATCGCGCGACTGCACTGCCGACGAACCGCGACAACCACGCTCCGGCCCCGAGTGCGGAGAGGTAAATGCCAATGATCACCGAAAACTGCGTGACCGAATCGCCGAGCACGTAACTCGCCAGCGTCCCCGCGAGCAGCTCGTAAACGAGTCCACAGACGGCGATGATCAGGACGTTGAGAAAGAGCAGTGGGGTGCGTGGCATCGAATTGGGAATGGAATCTGAGTCGAGAAGGACGTAGCAATGGGTGGCCGCGTGCGGATGATACAATCTTCGCCGAGAGTTCTCGCCTGGTGCGTGCATGTACGTAGCCATCACGCTCCGCGTGATGAGCCGAATTGCCAATTTACGTCAAATCCCAAATCGGCTCGTCACGCGGAGCGTGACGGCTACGTACCGTTGGCTCCGAGTCATTCGACTTATCCTGGCCGCGAGTGTCAAATCGCTCTCG
>JACRIH010000360.1 GCA_016235885.1 Planctomycetales bacterium
CTGGCCCCTCTCCCCCGAGGGGGAGAGGGGGGAGGTCTTTCGAGTGCGCGGGACCGAGAAGGAATTACGTGGCGTCGGCATCCACGAGTTTGAGCGTCGGTTGCTTTTCGCGGCTGCTGCGTGGCCCACCGGTTGGCAGCTTCAAGCGTTTCTTGCGAACCGGCAAGTCCTCGGCCGATGGCGTCGCGGGAGCACTCATCAACGGTTCGCGCGCGCCGCTCAGCAGATCGCCCGAGCGAATCGTCGCCAGCCGCTCGGTCCCGCGCCGCATGTAGTCGTCAGACAATTCAAAGCCGACGAACTGCCGTCCGAGTTTCTTCGCCACCACCAGCGTCGTTGCGCTGCCAGAGAACGGGTCGAGGACGACTTCGTTTTCGTGCGAGCACAGGCGGATGATCCGACCCAGCAGTTGTTCGGGCATCTGGCAGCCGTGGAATCCGGCGCGTTCTTTGAACGTCCCCGCCACGCGCGGGAAGTACCATGTGTCTTCGTCAGGTTGAAAACCATCCGGCAAGTCTTGAGGACGCAGAATCCACGTATCGTCTGGCAGTCGCCCCTTCGGATTCCCGCGGCTGTCGTTGTAGACGAGCTGTCGGGCCGACGGCACGCGGTTTTCGAGTTCTTCCTTGCGGAATGTGAACTCCTCCGGGTTCTTCACGAAGTGGAAAACGTGCGCGTGCGAGCGGCTGAACTTTTTGGTGCAGTTCACGCCGAACGTGTAGTACCAGATCACCCAGCTTCGGCAGTGGAAACCGATCTCCTGGCTCAGCAGCTTGAGTTCGGCGGCGTATTCGTCGCCGATCGCCAGCCAGAATGTTCCGTCCGGCTTGAGGACGCGGTGGACCTGACCGATCCATTTCCGCGACCAGTCGAGGTACTCGCGGTGTTCCTTCGCGTCGTCGTAGACGTCGTAGTCGTAGCCGATATTGAACGGCGGGTCGGCAAATGCCAGGTCGATGAAACCTTCGGGCAGAGCCGACATTCCCGCCACGCAGTCTCCGTGCTGGATCGTGTTCAGGATTCCTTCCACCGCGACGTCCTCCGATAACGCATGGGGTTCTGGTTCAGTGTCGGACGGAATTCTAACGGCCGACCGGTGAGGAAAACAGCGACCGAACGCAACGAGAATTGCTGCCAGTCGTGGGCCGGACCCCCTGGTCCGGACGAGTCAATTCACAGCCGGCGCAAGCCCCGATGACGACTTCGTCCGGACCAAGGGGTCCGGACTACGCCGTCACGATACGGAAAGTAATTGCGCCCTCGTTTCTTGGCGGACCGATCGTCACAGACTCGTCTTTCCCCGTCCGGCTTGGCTCGATACAAACCGCGTACCGGCGGTCAGAGAGTGCCGAGTACAGTGTACACAGTACTGAGTACTCCGCACCGAGTACTGAAACCCGAGAAAGGAATCTCGAACATGAATTCATCGACGGCCGAACTGCGACCACTTCAAATCTCCGACACCGACGCCGAGCACTGGTCGGAGCAGCGGCCGATGCTGATGAAGTTGGCGCAGTTTTGTGCGGCTCATTTGCCACACGGTCGCCGCGTGCCGCGATACATCGGCCGCCGATTTGGTGCGGGATGGCGAACGACGATCCGACTTCCGGAAGGGGCCAGGCTGGCCGTCGATCCACCGCACCTGGAAACGTACGCGCGGATCGTTCGCAAGGGAGGCTGGGAACCGTGGGTGCTCAAGGCGTGCCTGCGAGCACTGCGGCCGGGCGAAGTGTTTTTCGACATCGGAGCCAATGCCGGGTGCATCACGATCCCCGTGGCTCAAACTCTGCCGCAGGTGCGCGTCATCGCGTTCGAACCGCAAGCCAGCCTGGCTCGATGCGTGGCCGTTTCCGCGAGACTGAATCGGCTCGACAACGTCGAAGTCTACACAGTCGCGCTCGGCGAAAAGCAGGGGACCGTGGACCTGTACATCCCGGCTCACGGCGTCTGTGCGTCACTGATCGCTGGTGCGAAGAACTCGCAGTCCGTACCGTGTGCGATGACCACCGTCGATACCGAGATCGACGCCGGCCGGCTGCCGTCACCGCACGTGGTGAAGATCGACGTCGAGGGCGCCGAGCTGCAGGTGCTCAACGGTGCCACACGCCTGATTCAAAATCATTCGCCGATCATCATCTTCGAATCCAAGCAACACAGCAGCCGATTCGGCTACGGTCACCAAGACCTCTTGAACTGGCTGACCAATCATGCGGACTACGCCTTCTTCCGCCTGTCCCCCTCGGACGTGCTCGCTTGTCCTCGCTCGCGATGCGACGATTTCCGTAAGCACTATCCGGAAGAAGTGTAGCCGGCTCTCGCCGAGAGCCGGAGACACTACGGCCCCACCGCGCTAACCCGGATGATTCAAGCTCTTGCCCGTGAAACACGCGAAAGACACGAAAACAAAATGCCGGGTAATGGTCCGATGGCCTTGCGTTTTTCAGAACCCGGCTTGGAGAGCCATCGTCCGGAAATACTGAACGCCTTGGCCCTCCGAACATTTCGTGTCTTTCGTGTGTTTCGCGGGAAATAATCCAAGAAGGATCTCGGTTGTCCATGCGAGCAAGTCACTCGCATGGATCACGCCAACACTCCCACGATGTACGCCGTCGTTCAAGAAATCTGGTCGCTCCGTTTTAGATTTCGATCAATTCGATTTCAGATTCGGATCGTTTCGGTTGGATCGTGCAATCCAGAAGAGCAGACCGCTCCAGATGAACCCAGACACAATGAACGTGATGGCTGCAAGAAGTTGCTGAGTAATGGTGC
>JACRIH010000356.1 GCA_016235885.1 Planctomycetales bacterium
ACGGAGGGGGCGGCGGGCGTCAACCTGCAAGTCACATTGAACCTGACGGCCAACGGCGTGGCCGGCACGGGGACACTGGCCACGACGGTCACGGCGGACCTGCCGGGGAACGCGGATTACTCGACGACGGCGGCGATGTTCAGCGCGGGCGCGGTGGACGGTGCCACGGACGACATCGTGGTCACGGCGATTGACGACAACATTGTTGAATCTGCGACAGAGTCGTTTCTGGGCGTGGTGCTGACGGTTACGGCCGGTCCGGCAACGGCGACTGGTGCGGAACAGATCGATGTCATCGACAATGACACGTCCGTGATCACAGTGAATAGCGTGGTCGGCACCGAAAACGCCGGCCCTCTGACGTTCACGATGACGTTGTCCAAACTCGTGGATGTGGGTGTAACCGTGGAGGTGTCCACGATGGACGCTACCGCCACGGTGGCGGATAACGATTACACGCCGTTGACGAACTTCCTCGTCACAATTCCCGCAGGGTCATTCTCGGCGACATTCATCGTGGATTTGACGCCCGACGCGACGATCGAACCTGATGAGACGTTCGTGGTCGTGCTCGGTACGGTGTCGGCGAGTGGCCGGGACGTCACTACCAGTGCCACATCCGGTGTCGGCACCATTGCGGATGACGACGGACCGAAGGAAATCAACGTGGACGTGTCCGCAGCAAGCGTCGTCGAAGATGGGGCGACAAGTCTCGTATACACATTCACTCGTACTGGATCATTGGCGTTGCCTCTCGTCGTCAGTTTTGGTGTGGGTGGCAATGCGACCTTCGGAACGGACTATGTTCAGACCGGAGCCACGACGTTCAGCGGTGCCGACGGAACCGTAACATTTGCAGCCGGGTCCAACACCGCCACGATCACAATTGATCCCAGCGCAGATACGACGGTCGAACTCGACGAGTCAGTCACACTGACGATCATCGCCAATGCGCCGTACACATTGGGGGCAATGGTCTCTGCGTCCGCGACGATCACAAACGACGACAGCGCGACGGTCTCGATTGACAGCGTGTCGGGGAACGAAAACGCCGGTTCGCTGACGTTCACGGTGACGTTGTCGAACCCGGTGGATGCCGTGGTGACGGTGCAGGTCTCCACCAGCAACGGCACGGCCACGCTGGTGGACAATGACTACAGCCAGGTGGATCACCAACTCATCACCTTCAACGCCGGCGAGACATCCAAAACGTTCACGGTGAGCCTGACGGCGGACAACAAGGTCGAACAGAATGAGACCTTCACGGTGGGTCTCAGCGACCTGACGAACAACGGGCGGGACGTGACGCTTGGGAGTGGGGGCACGGGAACGATCACCAACGACGACAGCGCGACGGTCTCGATCGACAGCGTGCCGGGGAATGAGGACGCCGGCCCGCTGACGTTCACGGTGACGTTGTCGAACCCGGTGGATGCCGTGGTGACGGTGCAGGTCTCGACCAGTAACGGCACGGCCACGCTGGCGGACAATGACTACAGCCAGGTGGATCATCAACTCATCACCTTCAACGCCGGCGAGACATCCAAGACGTTCACGGTGAACCTGACGGCGGACAGCAAGGTGGAGGCGAACGAGACCTTCAGCGTGTTGCTCAGTGATCTATCGGCCGGTGGTCGGAATGTGGTTTTGGGTGGTGGTGCTGGCGGAGTGATCACGAACGACGACACCAGTACACTGACGATCACGAGTCCGACGGTGACAGAAGGGACGGGAGGATCGACGATCATGACATTCATCGTCACGTCCAGCGCGGCCGTGCAGAGTGGATTCACGGTGGCGTTCTCCAGTGCCAACGGATCGGCCACTGCCGGTGACTACACTGTGACCACGTCCAGTCCGTTGACGTTCACTGGGACGGCGGGCGAGACGCAGTCGATCTCGGTCGCGATCACGACGGACTCGATAGGCGAAGACAATGAGACCTTCACGGTGACGCTGGGGACCGTGGCCAGCACTTCGACAGAGCAGGCGTTGTCCATCACTGCGGTCGCTGTCGGCACGGGCACAATCACCAACGACGACGGGATTCCGTCCAGCCGGTTCTTCCGGATTTACCAACAAAATGCCGACATCCACTTCTTCACCAACTCCCTGTTCGAGTTCAACGTTGTGGTGGCCCAGGGGAATACGAACGAAGCCACGGGCAAGGAAGGGTTCGGCGTCGTGACAACTCAGTTGGGCGGTACGGCACCGTTGCACCGCATCTACATACCAGTCACGGGCGCTCACTACTACACAACCAATGACACCGAACGAAACTTCCTGCGGGATATCGGCAATGTTGTCGAACCGGATATGGGCTTCGTTTACTCCACCCAGGTTGTGGGGACGACCGAAGTGTTTCGGTTGTACAACATTCCACGCGGCGTGCATCTGTTCACTGATTCGGTATTCGAAAAGGATTCGATTCTGGCCGCGTATCCGGGCGTGTGGCGTCTGGAATCGTCACTGGGCTTTGCCGTGCATCAGGGAGTGGGGACGTTCACCACCGGCGGCGCAACACAAGCGGCGGCGCGGCGTGCCGCTGCGAGAGAGGCTGCGGAACATCTGGACAACGCCAACCGCACCACGTCTGGCGCCTTCAATCAGCTCGAAAGTTCGCTGAACACGGTGTCCGTAGACTCCTCGGCCACCGTGGCCTCGCTGCTGAGTGTGCAGCAACCCACCCTCACCACCGCTCCGGCCGCGTCTCAACCCGGGTCGCTCCATCAGGAATCCCGTCTACCCAGTTTATCCAACAGCGTGACGGGTGACCTGAGAGATTCCGATCTGGATGATTTCTGGGGCGAGGTCGGCGTGGGCGAACAGTCCGATTCCTTCTGGCACTTGTTTAACTGAAACGATCGGCGTTTATCAACCCGCGCGATGACAGACCATGCCGTGTCGAGGATGTGTCGACTACAAACGACAAGGTCACAACCATTGCCGTTTGTGTGGAACTGAGCTTCATCCAGGTGAACTCAAGAATCCACCGGTGATGGCCAAGTACAGCGGCAACGAGTGGTTTTGCGGACACTGCGGGCGTGTACGATCGATTTGTCACTGTCCGTCTCGAAAAACGAGCTTGATCTCTCGGATCATCGAGTTCGTGTGCCGGCTCGTGCCGAAATCCTGAACGGACTCATCAACGTCCGGCGCCTTGATCGACGTGGCCACATGTTTTAGGTCGAGGAATGAGAACCCAGAGGTTATGAGGGGCAAGAAAAATGCTCGGCATCGAGACAACGACCGTCACTCTGGCCGTGCTCTGGGTTTGTGTTGGCAGCACGTTGCTATCGGTCCTGTTTTTGTGGTTGGAATTTCATTCTGCCCAGCAACTGAGCCGATCGCTTTCAGGCATCCTCGCCGCAGTGTTCTTTGGTTCCGCAGTCATCCTCTGGTTCGATGGTCGTTCGCCCGACGTTTTCGCACCGTTCGTCATTTTGGCAACGTTGTGTCTCGGGGTACGGGTGATGTATTCGGGGCGCGTGCGACAATTCGCGAAACGGCTCGCCGAACCGAAGTTGATTTGGGGGCTGCTACTGCTGATCTGCGGCGTGGCATCGGGGTACTTGGCCCTGCGTATCAACTCGTCCGATTCGGATAAATTCGTTGGCAGGTTCTCGGAAACCAAATTTCACGATGTCCCCGACATCAAGGCTGTGACCGACGCGGGTCGCGAGATCGACCTGTTTCATTTCGACGAATCAGACGACGTGGCGGAAATTGAACGAGGAACCCTGGCAATCGAAATGTTCGATCATCAAATCATTCGGCTGGGCAGCCCGGACAACGTCTCCAACTGTCATGGCTGGATCTTTACTGGTGGCCAATACGGCATTCATGGCCGAGAGGTCGAACGCATCTTGTTGGACAACGGGTATGTCGAAGTACCAGACGTTTTGGCGGGAGACCTCGTGATCTACCGAACGCCGGAGGGAGAAATCGAACACACCGATGTGGTACGGCTGATGGGAGCTGACGGGCTGATCCTCGTCGAGAGCAAATGGGGTGCGATCGGAGTTTACATCCACCCTCCCGAAGCAACACCGTTCGGTTCCAATTTTTCTTTCTACCGCAGCCCACGGAAAGGCCACCTCCTCAAGCTTCCCCCTGTCTTGCCGACAGTCATCCATACGCCAATTGCATCAACAACGGTGCGGGATGGCCTCTGTTTCTTGGCCACCGGGCGAGAGACCGATCGGTCGATTTGCCGTGGCACTTACCCGAAGCGTCAAATTATTCAACCGAATCGAACTCCGTTTTGAGCGGTGATGTTGCGACACTCCGGAATAGCTGAATCTCGGTCGCCAACCCCTCAAACAGTACTGTTCGACGTCGAAAGCACCCAAGGATCGCGGTACTCGCCGACGAAGAGGCGCATTCGGCCGAGCCTTTGATTGTCGAGAGCGCGGAACCCGTACCGCGTTCGATGATTTCGGCCCGGCTGCGTATCTTGACCGTACCGGGATTCCTCTCGTGGCTCGTGTTCGTTTCACGCAATTGTCATCGAGCGCGTTGAACCGGCCATGTAGGGGCGCGTTGATACCGGCCAAACGAGGAGCGATTCGTGAGTCAAGCTTGAGCCGTCTTTAGCTCAAGGAGCCCGACTTGGCGAATCAACTCAGCCTGGCCGAAGTCGATTCGATAGAAACACTCCGCAAAACCGGCACG
>JACRIH010000357.1 GCA_016235885.1 Planctomycetales bacterium
CGCAAAGCGTGAAGATCGAAGAAGGGGCGACAGTTCGCGAAGGTCAGACTCTGATTCGCCTCCCCGACTTGGGAAACATGCAGGTCAAAGTGATCGTACATGAATCCAAAGTGGAGTTGATCAAGCGCGGGATGGCGGGCCGGATCAAGATCGGTGACCGCCAGCTCGACGGCACCGTGGTGTTCGTCGCCAACCAGCCCGAACCGGCGAGTTGGATGAACGCGAACGTGAAGGAATATGCCACGACCGTGAAGATTGAAGGCGAGATGAGCGGCCTCAAGCCGGGCATGACCGCGGAAGTGGAAATCCTGATCGAGGACTTGAACGATGTGCCATTGATCCCGGTTTCGGCGGTGGTCGAGCAGCGCGGGAAGTTCTACACGTGGGTCAAGACCGCGGGCGCTCCCGAGCGCCGCCAACTGACACTGGGTCGCACGAACGACAAGATGATTCATGTCGTGGACGGCGTGAAACAGGGTGACGAAGTGTTGTTGAACCCACGCGCGGTGGTCTCCGACGCACGCGATGAGAGTTCCGAGAGCGACGAGCGGACGGACGATCGGTTCAAGAAGGCCGACGGTTCCCAGACGAAGGGAGATGCGAAAGCGAATCAGCCCGATGCGTCATCCGGGAAGAAGGCGGGTGACACCGCGGAAGGTGCAGCTTCGCCTGGTTCCAGCGGCGAAAGCGGCGACGAGACAGCAAAGAAGTCCGCCAAACGTCCGCAATTCAACATCATGTCACTCGACAAAGATGGTGACAAAAAGGTGAGCCGCGACGAAGCATCTGGCGAGGGGGCTCCACCATTCATGGCGAGCGCGTTCGATTTCATGGACACCAATAAGGACGGCTTTATCGACGCGGCAGAAGTCGCGGAGTCTCGCAAGCGTATGCAGCAAGGTGGCGGAGGTCGTCCGGGTGGCCCCGGTGGCGGACCTCCGGGTGGCGCGCCGTAACGCGAGTGATACTCGAACTCGTTCCTACGCTCTCAGTCGGAGAGCGAGAAACCCTCACCGTTGACCCTGCTCCATGCTCAGTCGCCTTCTGCGCACGATCCAACTTGGCTTCAAAAGCCTGTTCCTGCACAAGCTGCGTTCTGGTCTGGCCGTGCTCGGCATTTTGATCGGCGTCACGGCGGTCATCTGGTTGGTGGCGTTGGGCGAAGGGGTGAGTTTTCAGGCGCAACAGCAGATCAAGGATCTCGGGGCCACCAACATCATCGTGAAAAGCGTGAAGCCGGCATCGGGGAGTTCGAAAGGTGGTGCCGCCTTCGTGGTCGAGTACGGACTGACACGGGACGATTATGCCAGGATCACCACGATCCCCACCGTGCGACGGGCGGTCCCCATGCGCGAGATTCGCAAGGAAGTCCGGTATCGTGATCGGGCGTCGGAGATTCACCTGATCGGTTGCACGCCGGACTACCTTGAAATCAATCACGTCAACATGGAGCGTGGCCGGTTCCTGACGGACCGTGATCTCGACCGCCGCGACAACGTCTGCGTGATCGGTGACGACACCGCCAAGCAACTATTCCCCTACGAGAACCCGATTGGGCAGTCGATCAAGGTGGAAACCGATTTCTACGTTGTGATCGGCCAAACGCAGAATCGGTCTCCGTCGGCTGCAATCGGCGGCAGTCTGGCTGGTCGCGACTACAACCTCGACGTGTACATTCCAATCACCACCCTGCGTGCCCGGATCGGTGACCAGGTGATCACCTCCCGATCGGGCAGCCGCGAGGGGGAACTGGTCCAGCTCAATCAGGTCACCGTCACGGTGGGTGACATCACCGAGGTCGAAGAGGCCGCGGACATCATTGGCATCCTTCTCGAAAAGTATCACAAGAACGCGGACTACTCGATCACCGTGCCGAAGGAACTGCTCCGCCAGGCCGAGATGCTGCGGATGATGTTCAACGTGCTGCTGATTTTGATCGCCGGCATTTCACTGGTCGTCGGCGGCATCGGCATCATGAACATCATGTTGGCGACCGTGACCGAACGCACCCGCGAAATCGGTGTCCGGCGCGCGATGGGAGCTCGCCGGATGGACATCATCACCCAGTTCCTCGCCGAAACGGTGGTGATGTCCGGGACCGGTGGTGTCGTGGGTGTGGCGTGCGGATTTCTTTGCTGGCCCGTGACGAGAGGCCTGCGGTCGGGCGTTCAATACTGGATGCCGGACGTGTGGAAGAGTCTGCCGTCGACCATCCACAATCTGGAACCGATTGTGGCGCCGTGGTCGATCATTGCCGCATTCGGCATCTCGGTCGGAGTGGGTGTGCTGTTCGGTCTGTATCCTGCCCGTCGTGCCGCGATGATGGACCCGATTGAAGCGTTGCGACACGAGTGACCGACCTTCCGTCGGCCGACTGCCTCCGCTAAAGTTGATATCCACTGGACTGGTGGCCGAGTTGTGGAGAGACCTGCCATGCTGCGAATTCTCGACCTGCCCGCGAATCGACGTGACTGTGCGCTGACTCGCCGCGACTGGTTGCGAGTGGGCGGGATTGGTCTTGGCGGACTGTCATTTCCGCGGCATGTGAACGCTGGGCCGACATCGTCGGTTGCAAGTGGATCGAACAGTGGACGGGCGTTTGGAAAAGCGAAGTCTGTAATTGTCATCTTCCTCGGCGGCGGTCCACCTCAGCACGAGACGTGGGATCCCAAACCCGATGCACCTGCGGAAATTCGCGGCGGGTTCGGCACGATCGCTTCGCAGACGCCCGGATTGTCGGTCGGCGAACTGATGCCGATGACGTCACTCCTCACTGACAAGATCGCGGTGTTGCGGGCGATGGTCACGAACGACAACGCTCACTCGTCTAGCGGCTACCAGATGATGACCGGCGTACCGCACGTGCCACTGAGCGCCGAGAACGCCGTGTCGAAAGCGCCGAATCTGGCTCCACACTGGGGTGCGGTCGCGAAGTATTTGAATCACAACTCTCGAGCCGCGCTGCCGCCGGCAATCACATTGCCCACCCGGATCGCGAACACCGGCGAAATCGTCTGGCCTGGACAAATCGGCGGCATTCTCGGTCCGAAGTACGATCCGTGGCTGCTGACGTGCGATCCATCGAAACCGGATTTCACCCTCCCCGACCTTGCACTCCCATCGGAATTGCCCGAACTGCGATTCGAGCGCCGGCTGTCATTGCTCGAACAGGTCAACCGGCATCTCGACGGGCTGAGCGATGCTCCCGCGGTGGCCAGTTTCAATCGGCAAACGCAGCAAGCGCTGGGATTGCTTGGCGGCACACAGGCGCGGCAGGCATTCGACCTCCGGCGGGAAAGTGAAGCGACACGCGATCGGTACGGAAATACGCGGTGGGCACAAAGCATCCTGCTCGCGCGGCGACTGGTCGAAGCGGGCGTGTCGCTGGTGCAGGTCAATTGGTGCCGGGTCGACGGGGAACCGAACGGCGGCAGTTGGGACACGCACGACAAGCACAACGATTTGCTTCAACGATTCCTCATGCCGTGGATGGACCGGGCCTATTCGGCATTGCTCACCGACCTGTCGGAACGCGGACTGCTGGATGAAACGCTGGTCGTGTGGGTGGGCGAGTTCGGCCACACGCCGAAATTCAATCCCCGCGCCGGTCGCGATCACTGGGGGCACTGCTTCTCGATCGCTCTGGCCGGCGGCGGTGTGCGCGGTGGCGTCGTGCATGGCAAGTCCGACGGACACGCCGCGTTCCCGGTCAGCGGACGAGTCGAACCGCGAGATCTGCTGGCGACGCTCTTTCACTGTCTCGGCCATTCACCCGACACGGAATTGCACGACACAGAAGGCCGCCCGCTCCCCATCAGCCGCGGCCGGGTGATCGAGGAGATTCTCTGAGTCCTCGCTTCGAGTCCCGATTCATACCGGCTCCGGCAGGTGCAGCAGGTTGTCGATCGCGGCGCGAGCCGCGTTCCAATCGAAGTCGGCCGCAAGCGGATTGCCGAGCACCACATGATTGCCACGGACGTGGCTCGGTGTTTCGCCGTCATCACCGTGGTGATGGACGCACAAGACCGGCAACAGGATGGCTTTCGGAATCGCCGTCCGCAGCGTTTGCCACACTCGTTCGGCCGAGGGTTCGGCACCGGGACCAGTGACTGTGATTGCCACGACATCGTTTTCGCGGAGAGTCTGAGCGGCGGCGGCACCGGCTTGAGTCCAGGCGGCCGCGTCGGTCGAGTCCGTGTGCAGTGCGATCAATCCTGTGCTGCGCGACAGGTAGCGCAGCCACGGATTCGGACGGACGTCGTCCGGTCCCTCGACCACGAGGAATCGCACGTACCGATCGGTGACGGAGACGACGAGGAGTGCGTCTTCGATCCGCTCGCAGTTCGTTGCCAGGATCACCGGACCATCGCTCGGCAAGTGTTGCAGGCCATGCACGTGCAGGTGATAGCGCCCCTGCGATCGCAACCAGAGCAGCGACCGCACGAGAAAGTCCGGCAACTGCCGACACAGCACGCACAGCACCATCACCGTGAACGCACTGCCGAACAAAAACAGAAACCGCGGGATGCGCAATTGCTCTTCCAACTGCTGGGCGTGCGTCCGCAGAAGGTCAACGGTCGCCGTGGCCGAAATGCCGCCGCGCCGAGGCTGCCCCTGCAACGTCTCCAATCCCAACGTGAGTCCCCAGAAAATGACCACTGCCAGGATGCCGCCGATCACATTCACAAAATTGCTGACTGCGATGACGTTTCCCTTGGCTTCTCGGGGAGCTCGCTTCTGGAGCAGCGTGTAGAGCGGCACGATGTAGAAGCCGGCAGACACTCCGATCAAGAATAGACTGACGCTCGCAATCCAGTCTGCCGGCAACGGCAGAGACGGTACGGTCGCGAACGCGATGATGCCGACCGCGCCGATCGGCACCAGTCCGAGTTCCACTTTGTGCCCGGACAGGTATCCCGCCGCGAGGCTTCCCAAGCCGATGCCGAATCCCACCATCGCGATCAGCAGCGCGACTCGCAATTCGGCCCGTTCTTCGGGACTGAGTGTGGGCACATGCCAACCGAGGATCGAAGTTTCGGCAGACGCGACTTCCGTTTCCGGGTGCTCAATCACAGCGATCCGATGCCGCGTGGCTTGCAGTTCCTTCGAGACCTCCCCCTGATAGACAAGGATCTGCCGCAGAAAGATTGTCAGGAACGCGGCGAACGCGATGCCGATGATCGACAACATGAGTGGGCGCGAGGCGCGGGCGATGGCGAAGTTTTTGACAGCCGGCTGCCAGGGGTTCTTGTTGATCTTTCGATCCGGGTCCGCGGCCGGCAGCGGTTGCATGAGGAAACTGGTCAGCGTCCCAATCAGCGCCAGCACAAACAACAACACGCCGATGACCCATTCCTCCCCCGGCACCAGCTTGCCGGCGGAGACCTCGGATTGGCACAGCACGTACAACGTCCCGCCGAGTGCCGTGCCAAAAATCTGAGCCATGAAGCTGGTCCCTTCGAGCAGCCCGTTGCCGCGCGACAGCACCGTAGTGTGTAGAATCTCCGGCATCGCGCCGTACTTGGCGGGCACGAAGAACGTGCTGTGGAGGCCCATGAGAAATGTCGTGGAAACAACCATTGCCGACGCGACGATGGCCAGCGTGGTCGGGGACCACGTTCCGGCAAAGTGCGGCAGGCTGAGGCCGATGAGTGCGACCAGCATCAGCACGACTTCGACGAGTTTCCAGAAGACGATGATCGTCCGCTTGCTGAACTTATCCGCCAGCACGCCTGCCAGCGGTGAGAACACCAGGAAAGGAGCGAGAAAGCAAACGGTCACCAACGACAGGACCGTCTTTTCGTCACACCAACTCACGCGCGCGTAGCGGACCAGCAGGTTCGTGGCGTAGAAAATCGCCACGATATGGATCGCCTGATCGTTGAACGTGGCCGTGAATTGGGCCAGGAGCAATCCGATAAACGTCCGTGATCGGAGTGTCGCGACAGGCTGAGGGGTCATCACCGTACGGTTTGTAATCCTTGATCGGCGGCCAATTCTGACGTGAAACAGTCGGCAGAATAGCGAATTCGCCACGTCACGTCATTGGCGATTATGTCCGCGCTGCCGTCTGCTTCGGCTTTCCCAGGCATTCCCGGTTGGCTGTCGACTTACTTCGCGGATGGACTGACATTCGGCGACGACGTGACGATGACGCCCTGTTGGAAGTATTTCTTTACCACGTCCACCACGTCGTCGGCTGTCACCGGCTCCAGTCGTTTGGGGAACGACCGATCGTGGTCGAAGCCGAGACCGTACAACTCGTCGATTGACGACTGGAAGGCTTGCTCGGATGGCGTGGTATTCTTCATCGCGTGCGAAGCGAGCAGCTTCTGTTTCGCGAGGGCGAATTCTCCCGCCGGGATTCCCTCGCGGAGAATCTTGTCAAGGTTGACTTGGATGCGGCTCCGCACTTCGCTCACGTTTTCCGGCCGCGTCTGAGCCAGAAACACGAAGTACCCCGGCGCGGGACCAATCATTTGCATGCCGAACACGTAGTACACCAGCGTCGCGCCGCGCAGTTCTTCGTGCAGCCGCCCCCCTGCCCCACCGCCCCCTGTCAGCACTGCATCCAGCATCTCCAGCGCCGACCGGGTTTTCTCGTCGTGGATGCTGATCGTCGGATACGCGATCAACACCATGCCGGTGTTCTCTTTCTGGTTTTTCAAATGCCGAGCCAGATCGGCCGGCAACTTGGAATGCGCGGGAAAGTCGGGCCACGCGATATCGGCTCCACGTTTGGATTTTCCGAACGTGGCTTCGATCTTCGCGAGCGTGGTGTCGACGTCGATGTCCCCGAACACCGCCAGCACCATGTTCTGCGGCACGAAATTGGTCTGATGGAATCGGCGGCAGTCGGCGGCCGTGATTTTGGCGAGCGTCTCGACCGTGCCGAGCGCAGTCCGGCTGTACGCTGACGTTGCGGGCAACTGCTTCGCGAAAAAGTCCATGATCTCGGGTTGTGGATTCGCCTGCCGAGCAGCCACGCGGTTCGTGCGGATCGATCGAACCTTTTCGAACTCCTCCGCGGGGAATGTTGGTTCGGCGAGCACTTGGTGGATGTAGTCGAAGCTGGTGTCGAAGTCACTCGACAACACCGAGCATTGCAGGAAGCTAGTGTTCTGCTGGCTGTTCAGCGCGAGCGTACCGCCGATCGAATCGAAGTGTTCGGCGATCTGCGCGGCGGTGTACTTC
>JACRIH010000358.1 GCA_016235885.1 Planctomycetales bacterium
CGAGTTGAAGATTTGATTCCACTGCTGGGGCCGAAAACACGACTGGTGACCGTGTCGCTGGTCAGTTTTTTCAATGGGTTCAAGATTCCGTTGCCCGCTGTGGTTAATGCGGTCCGCAAACATTCGCCCGCTCTGCTGTCAGTCGATGTCACGCAGGCGCTCGGCCGCGTGCCGCTCGACTTGTCCGGCGTCGATCTGATTGTCAGCAGCACGCACAAGTGGATTCTGGCCAGCCACGGCGGCGGTTTGGTGGGTGTCCCAGCCGCGCGAGCCAGCGATTGGACGGTGCCCGCTGGCGGTTGGTTCAATCTGGAAGATGCCTTCGGGGCGAATCGCTTCGAGCGGGCGATCAGTCGCCCGGGCGCAGCGGGCTTCACGGTGGGCATGCCGAACTATCCCGCGGTCTACGCGATTCGAGCGGCGTTGCAGTACATCAAGAGCGTCGGTGTGGCCGAGATCGACTGTGCAACCAGACCGCTGGTGTTGGCCTGTCTGAACGGACTGGCGCAACTGCCGGCGCAACTGCTCACGCCGCGAGACGAATCGGCCGTTGCGGGGATCATGGCCTTCCGGCATCCGGCCGCGGAGAAAATTGCGCAGCGACTGCGAACCAAGAACATCCACCTCATGTACCATGCCGGCCGCCTGCGAGTGGCCATCCACGGATACAACACGATGGACGACGTTTCGACTTTCCTGCGAGAGTTGAGCGATGCGATCGCGACTGTGTCGTGAATGCATGCCAGTCTTTTCACGGCTTGAGGTGCCTGGTAAAGAAGTCGAGCATCGCCTTCTCGGCCCGTTCGGCATCCGCGCCTTTGAATCCGTGGCCGGCGTCTTCGAGCGTGAGCAGTTCGACTTCCACGTCGGCGGCCTTGAGGCGGTCGTGCATCCAGACAGACTGTTCGTGAGCGACGTACGGATCTTTCGTGCCGTGAATCAACAGCGTGGGAGCCGCTTGCGGCGTCACCCAATTGAGCGGGCTGGCGAGGACATGGCGATGCCGTTCTTTCTGCGCGTCACCACCGAGCCACAGCGGAAGGACTTCGGCGGCATCGACGCTCTTGCCGTACGATTTCATCACGTCGCTGGGGCCGTAGTAGTTGACGACGCAGGTCACATGGCTCGACTTGTCGGCGTTTCCGCCGGTCCCGTCGAGCGCGGTCGTGTGGCCGGTGACGCCCAACATCAGCACGAGCAATCCGCCCGCGGAATCACCCACCACCCCGATTCGTTCCGGATCAATCCGATACTTGCCCGCGTTCGCCCGCAGCCAGCGCACGGCCGCCTTCACATCATGGACAGCGGCGGGGAATTGGTGTTTCGGTGCGAGCCGATACGAGGCCGTCGCCGCGACGTACCCGCGCTCCGCCAGTTGCTGACACAGCTTGTCCCACCGCTCGCGCTTGCCGGCTCGGAACCCACCACCGTGAATGCACAGCACGGCCGGACGCAAACCGTCGCCGTCCTTCGGTCGCGCCAGATTGAGTTGCAGAGGCTGGTCGTCCGGGTTCGTGTATTCGATCCCCTGCTCGAAGATGCTTTCTCCGGCAAACAGTCGACCACTGTCTAGTGAGGCAAAAGCCATGACGATCAGCGCCACCGAACGAAAGGAAACTCTCAGCATGTGATTCTCCTGGTCAAAGTTGGTTGTTTTCGGCCACGGATGGAACACGGATCAAACACGGATAAGACTTACGAAGAGAGAATTCCCTTTTCATCCGTGTTCCATCCGTGGCCAATAATTCAGTTGCCGATTCACTCTTCCGATTCGTCGTCGTTCACCTTCATCCCAAGCTGCTTCATCTTTCGATACAAGTTCGATCGGTGCAGGCCGAGGAGTTCGGCGGCGTTGCTCATGTTGTCCTTCGCCCGTTTGATCATGCGGCGGATGTGGACTTCTTGAAACTTGTCCGTCGCTTCGGAAAGGCGAGCAACGGAGTCGGGCGAACCGCCGTCGGGATCGGGGCTGAGGATGAACGCGAGGTCGTCCGCTTCGACGCGGTCGTGCGCGCACAAGAACGCGACTCGTTCCATCAGGTTCCGCAACTCGCGGATGTTGCCAGGCCAGGCGTGCAGTTGCAGGCGGCGACGCGATTCCGTCGCGAGGCCCAACGGACGGCGGCGAGCCTGCACGCAAAACTTTTCGAGGAAGAACTCGGCCAATGGCAGAATGTCCTCCGGCCGGTCGCGGAGCGGCGGCAGATCGAGCGTCACCACGGAGAGCCGATAGAACAGGTCTTCCCGGAATTTCTTCTCGCGGACAAGCGTCGACAGTTTGGCGTTCGTCGCGGCGATCACGCGGACATTCGTCCGGATCGCCTGTGAACCGCCGACGCGGGTGATCACTTTTTGTTCGAGCACGCGGAGCAACTTGGCCTGGCCACCGAGGCTCATGTCGCCGATTTCGTCGAGGAACAGCGTGCCCCCTTCCGCCATTTCGAATTGTCCCTGCCGAACTTGATGCGCGTCGGTGAACGATCCTTTTTCGTGGCCGAACAATTCGCTTTCGAGCAGCGTTTCGGTGAGGGCGGCGCAGTTGACGGCGAGAAACGGGTGCTCGGCTCGCGGACCCTGATAGTGCAGCGACTGGGCGACCACTTCCTTGCCCGTGCCGCTTTCGCCAAGGATCAGGACCGGCAGGTCGGTCGCGGCCAGTCGTTCGATCGTCACCCGCAGCGCGGCAATGGCCGGGCTTTCGCCGATGATCCGCACCCCCTGCGTCACCTGCTGGGTGAGTTGCCGGTTGCGTCGGACAAGCTGCTCACGTTCGCGAGCACCTTGCAGAGCGACCGCCGCGTGACGGCCGAACTCGGTCAGCGATTCCTCATCGTCGTTCGTGAACAGACCGTCGTTCTTGTTGATCGCCTCGAAGACACCGATCCGTTCGCCGGTCGCGTCCAGCAGCGGAACGCACAGCAACGTGCGAGTCTGGTAGCCGGTCTGCACGTCCACCTGCTTGCTGAACCGTTCGTCCGCGTACGCATCGTCCACGCGAATCGCCTTCCCCGAGTGCAGGCACTCGCCAACGACGCCGACGTTGTCCGGGATGCGAAGCATGTTCCCCTCGACTCCGAGCGCCGGACACGCCACGACTTCCTTGTGCTCGCGGTCCCAGATGAAAATGCTCGCTCGATCGCAGTCGATCAGCCGGGTCGCTTCGTGCGCGATCTGTTCCAGCAACGGCTGTGTTTCCAACTGCCCACCGAATTGCGTCGAGACTCGCAGCGTGTCGCGGAGCCGTTGCACACGACGATTCGCATCATCGTGCCGCCGCGCAATCGCCAGCCCGAGGCCGAACGCCCGCACCGCAGTCATCACTGCCGGCAACGATTTCGACGTGAGCTGCCGGCCGCAGAGCAGCAGCAGTTCGCCTGTCGTGCTCTGCCGTTCGAGCGGCACCGCCAGCATCGCCCAGCCTGCCGGGAGAGACAACGAATCGAACCGGCAGAACCCGCCCGCATCGCGATCGAGGGTGTCCACCAGAAATGTCACCGGCAAATCCTCCAGCGGGTGCCGACCCACCTCGATCAGCGTCTGCCACGGCGAGCCGCGACGCACCACGCCGCCCCATTGCGCGGAGAACTCGGTGACCACCTCGGGCAGATTCTGTTTCAGATACCGTTCACTCCCGGCAGTCTCGCCCGCGTCGTGGAGCAGGCGAAATGAAAGCTGAAGTTCGGGACTTCCCGCTTGCCGCGAGAACCACGGCGTGTCATCCCAAGTCTTCCAGTCGGTATGCAGTTTGATGTCAGTGCTCAAGTCGGTGTGCTCGGTATTCGGCAGGTTGCGGGTTGCGGACTGTGGCCATTTCGGTGACGAGTCGATGCGGTTCGGACAAGCCGCACAGACTGTGAGTGGTCGGAATCATAACTTGGCCGGGCTGGACAGCCAATCTTCGCGACAGGCAGTTCACGGCAAGCGAGTCTCACAAGCGATCTCATCCGCATCGTATAATTGCCGCACTTTCCGACACTCGGCTCACCACGCGGAGAGCCTGTGAAAGAATCCCGCCACCCCGCTCGTCGGGGTGGTTCCCGCGCTTTTGCGATACCAAATTCCTCGGGAGATTTAAGTAGCGCAGAAGCGCGGGAACCACTGGACAAGCCCAGCGGCGATTGATTCACAAGCGCTCCGCGTGACGAGCCGATCGGCCACGCAGCATTTCAATTGGAATGCGGATCACACGCGGGACGAATGCGCTATGAGGTCACATCCACCACCTGCCGGACCGATCGCGCGGCATCGCGAATCTCAATCAGCAGTTGATGCGTTGTCGGGCTGACTCGCTGTCCGGTCGTGACTTGCCGCGTCTCGCGATCGTCGTGGTCGCCCAAGCCGGCTCCACGGTAGCGGCGGAGCAGGTCGAGAATGAGCTGGCAGACTTCCGGTGCATTGTCGAGGCCCCGCAACATGGCGCGATGGGAATCGCTGAGTTGCTGCTCTTTCTGTCCGCTTCCACCGCCAGCAGTCTGAATCATGATGTTCGAAATGCCGAACGCCCGTTCGACCGGACCTTGTAGAACTTGGACATTCTGAATGTTGGCGAACGTCAGCGTAACCTCGCGCACAATCCAAACCCCTTCGCGAATGCGCAGGCTGCGGTCGGTGAGGATGTACCACCGCAGTTCGTAATCCAGCCGCGTGCTGACATACACGATGGCTACTTTCACCACCGACATCGCGACCAGCAGCAGCGCCAACAAAGCTCCCCACGGACCGAGCGTGACGAGCAACACCATCGAAACAATCAGCACGCCGAGTCCCCACACCACGGCGTAAATCGTCCAGAACAAGAGCCGATAGCGGAGGTAATCCGGCGACGCGCGGAACACCTTGAGAGACGCGGCATCGGTGTGACCCGGTGGCGGCGACGGAGCCTCGCTCGGAACCTTGAGCAGCGGCAGCAGCAGTGATTTCAGGGTTTCGTACATGGTACGTCTCAAAGTAGACGGGTCACTCCGTGACCGACCTATCCCTACACCGAGAGACCCGTCTAAATATAATTTGCCAGTGACACCTGAAACCCACGCAA
>JACRIH010000363.1 GCA_016235885.1 Planctomycetales bacterium
ACCGCGCGGCAGCACAACAGTCACTATCACCG
The DNA here is from genome assembly GCA_016235885.1 of Planctomycetales bacterium. Lineage (GTDB taxonomy): Bacteria > Planctomycetota > Planctomycetia > Planctomycetales > Planctomycetaceae > JACRIH01. Next base: position 33 of record JACRIH010000363.1, read on the forward strand.
TCGCCGTTGACCCGGCCACGCGCGGCATCCTGACCAATTCCGCGGGTGTCACCGGCATCGAAAGTGACCCCAGCCCGGCCAACAACGCGGACAAGATCCGGTCGGCCCTGATGGTCGTCCACGGCCGCAACGACCCGCGCGTGCCGTTTTCCGAAGCCGAACAGATCGCCGCCAAAGTTCGCGGCAACGGACGGCAGGTGTGGACAGTCTACGCCGACAACGAAGGACACGGCTTCGCGAAGAAGGTCAACCGCGACTACCAGACGGCAGCCGTCGTGATGTTCCTGCGCGAACATTTGAAGTGACTCGCTTCACACCCCTCTCCCTTTTCAGGGGAGAGGGAGACGACCAAGCAGACCCGCAGAGGAAAGTAGTGCGGCATCAAAGCTAAGAATTGGGGTTCGTGAGTGAGCGGCAAGGCGCCAGCCGCCGGTCTGGCAACAATCACCGGCGGCTAGTGCCTTGCCGCTCACAATCGACCTCAGCAAATCGGGAAGTTATTTCGTACCTGTTCCTTTGCATCATGCACATCCGCCCGTTTCGCCCCGATGACCTGCCGCGGTTGAAAGAGATCACGGTCGAAGCGTTCACGGGGGTTTCGATCGATCAGGGGATCGAGAAGCAGTTCGGACCGATTGCCGGCCACGATTGGCGTTGGCGCAAGGCGCGGCATTTGGACGAAGATACCCTGACCGATCCGCACGGCATCTTCGTCGCCGAGATCGCCGACCGCGTGGTCGGTTACGTTTCAACATGGATCGACCACGAAACAGGGATCGGGCACATTCCGAACCTGGCGCTGGTTCCCGAATGCCGCGGTCAGGGGCTTGGTCGTCAGTTGCTGCTGCACGCCTTTGACCACTTTCACCGCGCAGGCATCACGCACGCGAAGATCGAAACTCTCGTCCAGAACGAAGTGGGAAAACACCTCTACGAGTCCCTTGGCTTCCGCGAGGTGGCCCGGCAAATCCATTTCGTCGCCGATTTGCGGGACGACAGTTCGGCTGCGGGCTAGACGATTTCCCGAATGACTTTGCCTTCAACGAACGTCAACCGTTCGTCGCGGCCCAGGTGCGGGTACGTCAGTTGGTGTTGATCGAGTCCCAGTTGATGCAGAATCGTGGTGTGGATGTCGCGAAAGTGGTAGGGATTTTCGATGGCGTGCAGGCCGATCGCATCCGTGGCACCGACGGCCTGGCCACCTTTCACACCGCCCCCCGCCATCCACATGCTGAAGCCGAGGTTGTGATGGTCTCGCCCCCTGCCCGATTGGGCTTCGGGTGACCGGCCGAACTCGCCCCCCCACAGGACGAGCGTGCTGTCCAGCAAGCCGCGACGTTTCAAATCTTTGAGCAGTCCCGCAACTGGCTGGTCCGTTTCCGCCGCCTTGCGCAGGTGGTTCTCTTCGATGTCGCCGTGAGCGTCCCATTGCATGTTGCCCGGGCCACCACCGGAGACGACGCAGACAAATCGGACTCCGTTCTCGACCAACTTGCGAGCCAGCAGGCAGCGCCGGCCGTAGTCGTGCGTCGGTTCCGACCCGATGCCGTACAAGTTCAGTGTTTCTTGCGGCTCACGCGAGAGATCCAGTACCTCAGGCGCTTCCGTCTGCATGCGGAAGGCAACATCGTAGGCGTTGATCCGCGCGTTGAATTCATCATCGGCGGGAGACAGCGTCGCTTCGTTCAAGTCGCGAATGAATTGCAGCGTGCGCCGACGTTGCTTCGCATCGACGCTGGCCGGCAAATCCAAATTCAAAACCGGACGGTCGCCGGGGCGGAACATCGTGGGTTGATAGACGGCCGGCAAGAAGCCATGCGTGTACATCGGCTGCCCCGCTTCCAGGGCACCCTTCGGGTCCGGCATCACGACGTACGCGGGGAGCGAACGGCTCTCCGCGCCCAGACCGTACAGCACCCACGAACCCATGCTCGGAAAACCCGGTGTGAGGCGACCGGAAAAGAGTTCGTACTGTGCGGCCGAGTGGACGACCATGTCGCCGTGACACGACCGCAACACGGCGATGTCGTCGATGCAACCGGCGGTGTGCGGGAACAGGTCCGACACTTCGACGCCGCTCTGACCGTACTTCCGAAACGTTCTCCGAGTGCCGAGCAGCCGTGCGTCGCTCGCAATGAACTGGTACTTGGCCTCGCCAAATTCCTTGGGTCGCGGTTGCCCGTCGAGCTTGTTCAACAGCGGCTTGGGGTCAAATGTTTCGACGTGACTCGGCCCGCCGGCCATGAACAGAAAGATCACCGAACGGGCTTTCGCAGGGAGATGCGGCGGTTTCACAGCGAGCGGATTGACCACGCCGGCCTGAGCCTGCTCGTCGTGCAACAGCGATGCGAGTGCGAGGCCACCGAATCCGCAACAGGCATCGCGAACGAAGTCGCGTCGCGTGCGAGTGACTCGCTGGTGAGGAGTAGCCCTCTCGCTCCGCGAGAGGAAAGCCGATGAACCATCGGACGTCGCATGACAGTCGACGTCGCCCGGGGTTTGGCTCACGTCTCGCGGAGCGAGACGGCTACGATGCGGGTCACGGGACATACACAAACCCATTCAGATTGAACATCGCGATCGCGAATTCGCGGAGCGGTTGCTCGCGGAGAAAAGCGACGGACCGATCTCGTTCGCTCGTCGTCGGTGGCCGACCGAGTGCCAGACGAAATGCGCGGGAGACGATCCGCTCGCGATCGTTATCGCACTCGGACTCCAGTCGCTTCGCGAATGTCGAGGCCAAGTCGTTCGACAAAGTACCGTTCAACAATTCGAGCGCCTGCGGTGCATGCGTGCTCGATTCGCGGCGACCACAACTGGCCTGCAAGGCGGGAGCGTCGAGGTTTTCCAAGAACGGCAATCGCAAGTTTCGCTTGGCAATGAGATAGACCGACCGCCGGTCGTGTTCGCGGGCGCTGTCGGTGACCGCCCATTGCGTGGGTTTGTACAGCAGCTTCACCAACTCCGGGTCCACGGGGACGATCACGCTCGGTCCGCCGGTTTTGACATTCAACCGTCCGGAGACCGCCAGCATCGCGTCGCGAATTTCTTCCGCCGACAGACGACGCCGATTGAAACGGGACAGCAGGCGGTTTTCCGGATCGCCGCGTTCCATTTCTTCGGCGACGGGCGATCGGCTGGACTGTTGATACGTGTTGCTGAGCACGATCAGGCGATGCAGTGGCTTCAGCCGCCAGCCGTTTTCGATCAGAGTCGCCGCCAGCCAGTCGAGCAGTTCCGGATGGCTGGGCCGTTCGCCTTTGATGCCGAAGTCATTCGCCGTCTTCACCAGCCCGACGCCGAAATGTTGCTGCCAAATCCGATTGACGATGACTCGTCCGGTGAGCGGATGGTCGGCGGCGGTCAACCAGTTCGCCAGGTGCGTGCGCGGATTGGTCACGCTCGGCGACAGCTCGGATGCGTCGTCGGAGACCAACACGCCGAGCGGTCGAGGACCGACAGGTTCCCCTTTGTTTTCCCAGACGCCGCGGCGCAGGACGTGAATCGCGGTGCGCTTCGCGAAGTCGTTGCGAGTGCTCGGAATCGTGGACAACGCGGCGGGCAACTGGTCTTCCAGAGTTTCAATCTTCTCGGTCAATTGTTCCTTCTCGACGCCGGTGAGTTCCCGAGCTTGCTTTTGCAACCGCTGGATTTCGTCTTTCAGTTTTTGAGTCGTTGCCTCCCATGCTTTCTGCTCGCTCTCGGAAGCCAGATTGATGTTGTGTTCTTCCGTCGCAGCCAGATACGCCTGCAGGCGGTAGTAATCTTTCTGCGAGATCGGTTCCAACTTGTGGTTGTGGCAGCGAGCACAACCGACGGTCAGGCCGAGAAACGCCGCGCCGAGAATGTCCGTTCGCTCAGTCAACACTTCGTTGCGACTGAGGGCGATGTCCGGATTCCCCGCGTTGCGGCGGACGGGGCCGAGCCGATGGAAGATTGACGCCGTCAGACACTCTGGGTTCTCCGGACCGATTTCGTCGCCGGCGATCTGCTCGGTCAGGAACCGATCGAACGGCTTGTCGTGGTTGAGCGAGTCGATCACGTAATCGCGAAATCGCCAGGCGTCCGGCACGTGGCGGTCGTATTCGTAGCCTTCGGTCTCGGCATATCGCACGACGTCCAGCCAATGCTGTGCCCACCGCTCGCCGTAATGCGGACTGCTCAGCAACCGGTCCACGACGCGCTCGAAAGCGTCGGGCGATGCGTCATTGATGAACGCGTCGATTTCTTCCGGTGTCGGCGGCAGGCCGATCAAGTCGAACGAGACGCGGCGAATTAACTCGGCTCGACCGGCCGGCGGCGCGGGTCGCCACTGGCGCCCTTCCAGTTTCGCGAGGAAAAACGCATCAATCGGAGTTCGCACCCAAGCCGCGTCGTTGATTTGCGGTGGAACGGTTTTTCGCACGGGTTGAAACGACCAGTGCTGTCGTGCCTCCTTCAAATCCCAACCGCCGGTTGTGGAGACATCCCCCTCGCGCGGGTCCGGTACACCCATCTCGATCCACTTCACGAAGTCGGCAATCGTCCGCTCAGGAAGTTTTGGTTTCTTGGGAGGCATCGCCAAGCCGTCTTCGTGTCGGATGGCCTGGATCAACAGACTGTCGCCGCTCTTGCCTGCGACCACCACCGGCCCGCTGTCGCCGCCGCGAAGTACGCTCGCCCGCGAATCCAGCAGCAACCCGCCCTGCACTTCGTCCGCTTGTTTGGAGTGGCAGCGGTAGCATTCCGATTTCAAAACCGGTTCGATTTTCTCGCGAAAGAATCGCATCCCGTCCGGCCCGTCCGACATGCCTGGCTGAGCCAACAGGACCAAGTACAATGGCACCAATACCGCCACGAGTGGGCGGCGCAGGATGCGGAAATGAGTTTGGGTGTGCGTCGGAAGCAACGTGTCACCGTTTGCAATGAGGGATCGAACGTGGACGCATTTTAGGCGGTTCCCCCTGCCCTGCCATTCCAGTCGCACCTTATTCAGGGAGATCAGATCAGTTCCGGTACTTCGCGTGGCACTGCTTGCAGGACTTTTCCAAGAGTTGGAAAGCTTGCGTGGCGTCGTCATGGGCTGCGGAGCGAAGTGCTGTTTCGAGCGCCTGCACGCGAGACTCGGACTCTGCCAGCCAGTTCCGAAATTGTTCGTCGTAGTTGCTGCCGAGGTGGCGGGCTGATTCGTGGAGTGCTTCTTTGATGAGTAGTGCTTCTTGCGCGGGCACAACGTCGGGATGCTTGGGTGGCACACTCCACTCGGCGGCTCGACAGAGGTTGAGCAGATCAAAGCGGCGATCAATGTTCGCCATTGCGGCGGCGAGCGAAGTGACTTCGGCGACTTCGCGTAGTTCGGGCAGTTCCGCATGCGCCTTGGGAGGAGAGAAGGCGGCCACATCTCGCCACAGTCCGGGGTAGTCATTGCTGGTGCCGGCTCGCTCCAGGATTTGCAGTGCCGACTTGTTGTCCTCCGATCCCGACGCAATGCATGCCACGGCCGCTGCCGCCGGACCACGATGCTGGCCGTGATGGCAGTGAAAGAAGATCGGGCCGTCGCAGTCTCGCACGACGCGAGCCAGGGCCGCTCCCGACTTCTCGGAAATGCCGTCGTATCCGAGAGGGATCTGCACGTAACGCAAACCGTGCTTCCGGGCGGTTGCCACATCGGGCCGCGCTCCGTCGACACTGACGATGGTCTTGATTCCCAGTCGTGCCAGACTTGCGAACGCCGCCTCACCCTCGGGTTGACCACCGGAGTAGATGCGATCCGATAATCGGTGCAGGTTTTCCACGCCCACGGCGGCTTGGGTTTTCTCGCTCTTCCGTTCGACGTTTCGAGAGCTGAGTTCGTTCGTCCCCTTTGTCACCGGTGCGGCCGGTCCTTCACTGCACCCTGGGGACAACCACATCGCCAAAACAACACAAACGAGTTGTGCCTGTTTCATGCGTGCGATTTGGCCGTTCGCGTTACTGCGACACGCTGGAGTGGAATCTCGGGCGCTCACGGTGGAGTCCGTCAACAGGAATAATCCGTCGAGACGCACGATGCCCGCCGACAGGTGGCAAGTCCCGCGACCTCGGGGCGAATTCGCGATCATCGGCCCTTTTTCAGTGGTTGTTGGTAGTCGGCGTTCAGCTTGTCGCACGACCACAACAGGCCGCGGGTGACGAGGTCGAGGTAGCGGGCGTCGGCAACGGTTTCCGTGTTGTGGCCGAGCGTCGTGCTGAACACCCGCGTCTTGCCATACTGGTTGGTCCACGCCACGACGTAGTCATCGACCACCTTGCCCGTGTCTTGTTTGCCGCGGGCGAGCGGTTTCGCGGTGTCGAACAACTTGAGGTTGTTGTACAGCTCTTCGTTGACCGTGGTCCAGTTTTCGAGTCCCTTCGACACCGGATGGTCGCGGTCTACGAACGTCACGTCGATCGGTTTCTGCGGTCCGTGAGCCGAGGACTGGATGCCCACGAACTTGAACCAGTCGTCTGTCCCCGTGCGGTAGCAATGCATCGCGCAGTGCAGGTTGACGGCGGCGATCCCGCTTTTGTGCGCGTTCAGAATGTTCGTCACGTACGGAATCTCTTTCACGTCCGAGGTGCATTCGTCGTGGATCACGACGTCATACCCCTTCGCCCAATCGGCGTTCTCGTACATTTCAAACCGGGCCTTCGTCGATTTGTCGTCGGTGTGGACGAGCGTCACCTCGACCATCGCCCGCGCCTCGATGCCCGCTTTCAGGAGTTCCTTCTGCTTGGCGTAGTCGTGACAGCATCCGCCCGTGATGAGCAGAGCGCGGAGCGGTTTCGGCTTGAGTTTGGCCGCTTCCTCCGCAGGAGTTCCCCTCACGAACAGCGCCACGCTCGCAACACAAGCGACAAGAACAACCAGCCGTCGGGAAGGCATTGCACGGTCTCCTTTTTTCTCGGGACGAAATGTCTTGGATTCGAGAGTCACTGGAATGGTCACGATACCGGACGGGCTGGCTTCTCGCAAACTGGACGGAATTGAACATCAGGTGCCGTCGCTTCGCCGGTGATTCTATGACCCCGCGATCCCAACTGACAATGAAACTGCGGCTCACGTTCCCGAGCCGTTGCGACTCCAGGTGTTCCCGATATCATGCC
>JACRIH010000037.1 GCA_016235885.1 Planctomycetales bacterium
CCTTCCGCCAGTCGTGCTTGCCGCCGTCGGTGTCTTCCAGCAGGCCGACCTTCATCGTGTCGAGCGACTTCGCGAATGTTTGGTAGTAGTAGTACAGACCCTGCTGACCCATGCCGGGGTTTTCTTCGACGGAGTAGTTCTTGCGGACCCATTTGAACGCGGCTTGAACGCGCGGGTCGTCCGGCTTGACGCCGGCGTGGATCATGCTTTTCAGCCCCGCGTAGGTCATGCTGGCGTACGACCGCAGGCCACCGTTGTCGGTGGGGCCGGCCTGCGAATTCCCGCCGGCCGCCGGCGTGTAGTAGAACCCGCCGTCGTTCACCTTCGACGCGAACGGCGTGGTGTTGTGCTCGGTTTCGAGGTTCTGGCAGCGCGACACGAAGAGGATCGCGTTCTTGATCGCCGGGTCATCATTGCTCACGCCCGCCGCCTTGAGGGCTTCGATCAGAAACACCGTATTCGACAGGTCCGGCCGCTTGTTCTTGCCGTACCCCGCGCCGCCGAACTCGGTGTCCGATTCCTTCTTCCCTTCGGTGTCGTCCCACTGCAACGCCTTCAAAAAGTCGCGGGCCTTGGCGATGAGCTTGGTGTACCGCCCGTCCCCATTCGCCGCGGCAAACGCCAGCAGCGTGATGCTCGTTTCATAGTTGCGATGGTCGCTTTTCTCGTAGTAGATGCCACCGTCCTTCTGCACAAAACTGGCGAGGTGATTGAGCGCCTTCGCGACCGTCGGATCATCCACCTTCGCGCCGGATCGCAGCAGCGAGTACGTCACCAACCCACTGATCCCCGGAGCAGTCGGGCTGGTCCAACTCCCGTCGTCCGCCTGCGTCGTACGGAGGAAATCGAGAGCTCGCTTTTGACTGGCCTGCACGGCCTTGGCATCGGGGCCGAGTTTCTGTCCGGGCTTGTCATCCGCTTGCGAGCGGCTGGCCAGAACGAGCGCGAAGCTGAGCGGCAACCACACGGCACAAGTGACGACGACAAGTCTGTTCGTCCAGCGGTTTGAAATGGAAGGCATGGGGGATTCCTTGTTTCTCAGGAGAACTGCCTGGGGCAGAGGTTGGCTGAATGTTGGTGTCGATTATCGACTCTTCCCGACGACTGGCAAGCCTGCCAAGCAATCGGTGTGCCTTGAACCGTGGCGTACGCGGCCAGCGTCCGCCGCCGGAGCAAGCTGCGTCGGCCACGGTTAGCCGGACAACAATTGTCCTCGCCCGGTCAACAATTCGTCACGGTTGTCTCGACACTCGAAGGGAGGCGACGCCTCCCGTACACTGTGCCGACTTGATGTAGGATGGACGCCTCGTCCGTCCGAATTGCCACAGTGTTACTCGGACGGACGAGGCGTCCATCCTACGGAGACATCACCATGCAACGCATCGCTCGCGAACAGGCCCGCAAATATGCCTTCGATTGGGAGGACGAACCGCTGCTCCGCGTGCAGGCCGGCGAATCGTTCGAGGTCGAGACCTACGACGCGAGCACCGGGTATTTCAAGACGCCCGAGGACAAAGCGATCCCGGGACGGCGGCCGGGGTTTGACAAGATTCCCGCGCTGGCGAATCCGATCGCGGGACCGATCTATCTCGACGGAGCCGAAAAGGGAGACACGCTGGTCGTCACGATCGAAGACATCGTCGTGGACGATTACTCGTGGATCGCCATCGGCCCGCGACGCGGACCGCTCGGCGAATCGACGCGCTGGCCGGAACTGTCCAGCGAGTACACGACCAAGATTTTCAAGCACAGCGCCGGCCCGAGTGGCACCACGCGCGATGGCACGTTGCATTTCAGCGACCGCATCTCGTGGCCGATCACACCGTTCATCGGCACGATCGGTGTGGCTCCCGAACGCGAGGTGACGACGAGCCTCGACGGTCAGGGGGAATGGGGCGGCAACCTCGACATTCGCGACGTGGCACCTGGAAACAAGATCATGCTGCCGGTGCTGCATCCCGGCGCGCTGTTCTACCTCGGCGATGTGCATGCCAGTCAGGGTGACACCGAATTCACCGGCACGGCGGCCGAAACGAAATCGACCGTGCGCGTGAAACTGGAAGTCATCAAGAACAAAAAGATCCCGTGGATGCGGATCGAGAAGCCCGACTCGATCATCGCGGTTCACTCTTCCCGCCCGCTCGAAGTCGCCGTCGAAACGGCCACCATTTTTCTGATGGATTGGCTGATCTCCGAATTCGGCTACACTCCGACCAACGCCTACTGCCTGGTCAGCACGTGCCCCGACTTCCGCATCCACGTCTATCAAATGTGCAAGCTGCGGAAGATCGAACACGTCGCCGGAGCCGAATTGCCGAAGCGGTATTTGAATTGTTGAGTGTGGTAGGGTGGGACAAGGCCGCGCAGCGGTCGCAGGCCCACCAACGCGGCAAATGGTGGGCCTGCGCTCGCTCCGCGAGCTGGTCCCACCCTACGAAAACATGGACGAATCACGATGAGCACGATGCCGAACGAGACGCCATTCACGATGCCCGCACTCAGCCCGGCACAGCGGCGTGTGCTGGGGACGTTGATCGAAAAGGGGCTGACCACGCCGGAGTATTATCCGCTGACTCTCAAGGCGCTCACGACCGGCTGCAATCAGAAGAACAACCGCGATCCGATCACGACCTACACCGAGACCGACGTCGAAGAGGTCATGGACCAGCTTCGCGAACTGGGCGTGGCCGTGGTCGTCCACACGGAAACCGGGCGCAGTGAGCGGTTTCGTCACTTGTTGCGACACAAGCTGACGATCACCGAACCGCAGATTGCCATCTTGGGTGAGCTTCTGCTGCGCGGCCGGCAGGCGATCGGCGAACTCCGCAGCCGCGCCAGTCGCATGGTCGTGATCGACTCGCTCGAACAACTGCGGACCGAACTCGACGGGTTGATCCGGCTCAGATTCGTCCAAGCCAACGACGACCTCGACCGCCGCGGCGTGGAGGTCGATCACGCGCTGTATCAACCTCGCGAGGGGCAAACGATGTCGCGACAACCGGCATCGGAGATGGATCAGGCGGGGACGGGAAGCGCGAACCGGCAGGTTTCCGAAGCGGCTCGCCCTTCGTCCAGCGGCATGTCCGCGTCCGACACACCCGCCGCATCAACCAATGCTGGTGGTGTATCGTCGGCGAAGTGGGAAGCCCTCGAAACCGCCGTCGCCGAGTTGCGGCAACAGAATGCCGAACTGCGATCACAGATGGATGACATGCGGGGCGAACTCGACGACGTGTCGCGTCAGCTTGAGGATTTGCGTCGCGCCTTGGGCGGCTGACGTTTCGTCCGAGACGCGAGTGCGAGGGTTCGCACGACGGATTCGGCCGTGGCCCGATTTGTGGCGAGCGGCACGTTGTGGACATCACACACGCGCATCAAGGCCGAAACGTCCGGCTCGTGCGGCTGCGCCGTCAGCGGATCGCGGAAGAAGATCACGGCCTCGATGTGCCCTTCTGCCACGCGACCGCCGATGATCAAGTCGCCCCCTTGCGGCCCGCTCGCGACCCGCTCGATGCTCAGCCCCAATTCCGAAATCAACAGCGTGCCGGTGCTGTTGGTCGCCACCAACCGGGCGGAGCGGAAGAATTCGATGTGACCGCGAACGAACTCCACCAGCGTCCGCTTTTTCTGGTCGTGGGCAATCAGGGCGATCATGGCCGGCATCGTGGTGACACGCTCGGGGATTGTCCAGTGACAAAGTAGAACGGAATTCATTCCGTTCGGCGCGGTAGCCGACGAGTCATGTTCGTGAAGGAGCGGAATGAATTCCGCTCTACGACGGAACGAAATGATTTTCGTTCTACAAAAAAAGCGTCCCGCCCCAAAACCGGGACGGAACGCTTCGCGAAAGGAATGACAGCCGACTCAAATGCCGACCATCTGGGGGAGATCAAAATGCGAATCGGACGAATCGGTGTGGCGATCCGGTTCGCATGGCATGTCGATCAGCAATTCCTGGCGAGTGATTCGGACGTTGCTGGGGGCCGATATCCCCAACCGCACCCGCTTGCCTTTCACTTCGATCACTTCCACGGTCACACCTAAATTCGGCAACACAATTTTTTCGTTGACGCGGCGCGAGAGGACTAACATGGCACTTCCTTTCCAGAATGGGCTTCCCTGCACATGAATACGAGAGCAGGTCTTGTTCCGTGGGCACGATTTCTTGGATGCCAGGCGAAACTGCCGAGTTCGCCGCCGCAATGACTGATCGTGAAGTTGCCTTCACGATGACATTGAAGCCGGGAGAAATACGCAAGTCGCAGCAAAATGCCGCGCGGCGTGGAGCTTTTTGCCATCTGGAAACGAAACGCCCGGCTTCGGAAGGAAGCCGGGCGATCTCTCGCGGCATCGAATGATTCGTCGGTAAACGATGTCATCCGAGGTTCATCGTGACCGTCTTCGACTCGGTGTAGTTGTTGAGCGCGGCGGCTCCGAGTTCGCGGCCCATGCCGCTCATTTTGAAGCCGCCGAATGGAGCGGCGGCGTCGAAGACGTCGTAGCAGTTCACCCAAATCGTGCCGGCGCGGACACTGGCGGCGAACCGGTGAGCTTTCTGAACGTCCTTCGTCCAGACGGCGGCGGCGAGGCCGTAGTAGGTGCTGTTCGCACGCTCGATGATCTCGTCCACGCCCTTGAACGGGAGGATGCTCATCACGGGGCCAAAGATTTCGTCCGTCGCGATGGCCATCTCGTCGCGCACTCCGGTGAAGACGGTCGGCTCGATGAAGAAGCCTTGGGTGCCGACGCGGTTCCCGCCGGTTTGGCATTGGGCACCTTCTGATTTGCCCTTGTCGATGTACGACATGATCTTGTTGAACTGATCGGCATCGACTTGCGGGCCTTGAGTCGTCGTCGGATCGAACGGGTCGCCGATTTTCCGTTGCTTCGCGCGGGCGACGATTTTCTCGACGAACTTGTCGTGGACCGATTGCTCGACGAACAGCCGCGAGCCGGCGCAGCAGCACTGGCCTTGATTGAAGAACAAACCGAATTCGGCCCCGGCGACGGCGGCATCGAGGTCGGCGTCGGCGAAGACCACGTTTGGGCTTTTGCCACCCAGTTCAAACGTCAGCCGCTTCAGCGTGCCGGCGGCATCGACCATGATCTTCTGAGCGGTTTCGTAGTGGCCGGTGAACGCGATCTTGTCCACGCCCGGATGCTTCACGAGCGCGGCTCCGGTTGCTCCGAAACCTGGCACGACGTTGATGACGCCATCGGGGAAGCCCGCCTCTTGAACCAGTTCCGCTAGTCGCAAACAGGTGAGCGGCGTTTGCTCGGCCGGCTTCATCACGATCGTGCAGCCTGCGGCCAGAGCCGGTCCCCACTTCCACGCCGCCATCAGCAATGGAAAATTCCACGGAATGATTTGTCCCGCGACTCCGACCGGCTCGCGGCGCGTGTAGCAGAAATAATTGCCGCGAATCGGAATCGTGTCGCCGGTCAGCTTGTCGGCCCAGCCGGCGTAGTAGCGGATGCAGTCGATGGACAGCGGCAAGTCGGCCGCTCGCGCATCGGCAATCGGTTTGCCGTTGTCGAGCGTCTCGAGCGCGGCGAGTTCATCGAGATTCGCCTCCATCAAGTCGGCGAGCTTGTTCATCAAGCGGCCTCGGTCGCGAGCATCCATCTTGGACCACGGCCCGGAATCAAACGCGGCTCGCGCGGCCTTCACGGCGGCATCGACATCAGCGGTATCACCCTCGGCGACTTCGGCGAGGACTTGTTCGTTGACGGGATTGATCGTCTTGAACCGCTTGCCACTGCGAGACTCGACCCACTTGCCGTTGATCAGCATATTGGTCTGACGAACTTTCGGGGGAGTAAATTGAGTTGGTCGGTCGAGAGTCGCGGTCGCCATGGCAAGAATCCTCGCGAAAAAGGGTGGTACGGGCTGCAGTCGGATTGTACCACTCGAATGCGACGGCGTGTAGAAAGTAGACCGGTCACTCCGTGACCGGTCGTTCGGGTCACGGAGTGACCCGCCTACTTTCTTCTGCGGGTCCACTTGGCTCACGCCACCTTGCGGAGCCTCGCCGCGGAATCGCGATAGAGGTCACTGCGCGTCGGGGGCATTTCGGAGCAGCCTTTTGCCGCGTGCTTGCTGGCGACGACCTGGAAGATTTGAAGAGTTCCGTCCCGGAACGCAAACGAGACGCCGGCCAGATATGCCACCCACAACCGGTAACGCTCGATCCCAACCTGGCGTATCGCCTCATCACGGTGGGCTGACAATCGCTGGCACCAGTGCCGGGTCGTCATCGCATAGTGTTCACGCCAACCTTCGACATCGTGGACCTCGAACTTTTTGGCTTCCAACGAATCGAGCGTATGTCCGATGTGATCCAGTTCGCCACCGGGGAAAATGTACTTCGCGATGAGCTGATGCTCCGGCCGGCGTTTGCGGAATCCTTTCGCCGACGCCTTCGCACGTCGCGCGATGCCATGATTCAGCACCACGCCGCGGTCGCGCAGCAGCGAATAGATCTTGCCGAAGTAGTCTGGCATATTGGCGATGCCGACATGTTCGAACATCCCGATGCTCGCAATCTTGTCGAACGTCCCTGCGACGTCACGGTAGTCTTTCAATTCCACGGTCACCCGCCCTTCCAGCCCGCGCTGGCGGATTTTCTCGCGGACATGATCGAATTGCGTTTGGGCGAGTGTCACACCGTGGGCTTCGACTCCGTACCGCTCCGCGGCATGACAAATCAGTCCGCCCCAGCCACAGCCGATGTCGAGAAACTTTTCCCCCGACTGCAACCGCAGCTTGCGGCAGATCATGTCGAGCTTGTCCTGCTGCGCCTGTTCGAGTGAGTTGCCCCAGTCGGTGAAGTAGCCACAGGAGTACAGCATTTCGGAATCGAGGAACAACTTGTAAAAGTCATTGCCGATGTCGTAATGGAACTGGATGTAGTCCCGGTTGTCGCGATGTTCGGGATTCAATCCGTCGCAATCCCCGTCATAGGTGTGCCGGACCTGCTCCCGCTCCGCCGGAACACACAAAAATGGAAGTACACTCGACAACAGCAGGCGCTTGTTGAGATTGCGAAACTTGGGTTTTCGACCGGGACCACGCAGCGTCTCGGCAACCTTGATCAGATCGCCCCCTTCAAAGTCGATCCCGCCGGTTGCGTATTGCCGGACCATATTGTCGAGCGTCGGCCGCCGAATCAGAGACCCGATCACTCCGGGGCTGCGAATTGCGATCGTCACCTGAGCGGGAACCACACCACCAAGCAATACCACCGATCCGTCCCACAACCGCACCGCCAGCGGAACGTCGCAACTTTCGGCCACATGCGCCAGAATTCGATGTGCTGCCGCCAACTGCCGTCGCGGGGAATTGAAAAACGGAACCATGCGTCCCCTCCCTGAGTCGCGGTCACGAATTGTTGATGGCGCGCGGCACCGCATCCGCCCTCTGCTACCGAACGCGGCGGAGGAATAGTCCGACACGGATACAGCGTCAAGGGGAATGCGCTGCTGCGTGAGCCAAGCGTGCAAGAAACTGATGCCAATTCGCATCCGAGTTGGAAGGTGCGTTAGTGCAACTGATCGGATCGCATTCGCCAGCGTGCGCCGCACTTGGGGCAGCGGATCTGCATTTGGACCGCGGGAGCCGCAGACCCCTTCGCTTTCGTTTTTGCGGAAGCGTTGTCGAGAAATCGCTGTTTGACAAACGATCGTTCGACCGCGGCCTCCATCATGCCGTCAAAATTGCAAAGAGCATTCCTGCACCGCAAGCGGTGTTTTGCCATGTTCGTGACTCCACTGCAAAGTCAGACGCAACCGGGCGGCTGTTGGCACAGGGGCCTGTTTCCCGGGGCCAACTTTGCAGATGAGCATGGCGGCGAGTTTTACGGCGCCATTGTCGAGTGGCGAAGGCGAATAGCGAGCGCAATCCGGAGGAGATCGGCAGATTCACCTGAATAACGTAGATCAGGCTTTCCAGCCTGATCTACACATCACTCGTCCTTCCCGTACAGGAACTCCAACTGCAACAGCTTCTTCTCGATCAGTGAATCGATGAAGGAGGGCATGTAGCCGGTGGGGAGTAGCATTTCGCCGTTGCGGTAGTTGTAGATGTCCGTGATCGTGAGCTGTTTGCTCTCCGGGTCGATGCCGGTGACTTCCGAGATTTGCGTCACCTTGCGCGGGCCGCCGGGCATGCGGGTGATCTGCACGATCACGTCGATGGCGGAGGCGATTTGACGGTGGACCGAGATCACGGGGAGATCGACCGCCATCAGCACGAGAACTTCCAGCCGCTTGATGACCTCCTCGGAACTGTTGGCGTGGACGGTGGTCATGCTGCCGTCGTGGCCGGTGTTCATGGCTTGCAGCATGTCGAGCGCTTCACCGCCACGGCACTCGCCGACCAGAATTCGATCCGGCCGCATTCGGAGGGCGTTCTTCACCAGATCGCGAATCGTGTACGCACCGGCTCCCTCGACGTTGGCCATCTTGCTTTCGAGCGTCACCACGTGGTCCTGATGAAGCTGGAGTTCCGTGGTGTCCTCGATGGTGATGATTCGTTCTTTGGTCGGGATGAAGCTCGACAGCACATTCAGCATCGTCGTTTTGCCGGTTCCCGTGCCGCCGCTGACGAGGATGTTCTTCTTGTCGATCACAGCCGCGCGGAGAAACATCGCGCCCGACGGCGTGAGGCTGCCGATGTCGATCAAGTCCTGCATGTTGAACCGGTGGGCCGGAAACTTGCGAATCGTGAGGGCGGGGCCGCGTGTGGCCAGCGGTGGGATGATCGCATTCACGCGCGAACCGTCCGGCAGCCGGGCATCGACCAGCGGCTGAGACTTGTCGATTCGCCGGCCGACTTGAGCAACGATCCGTTCGATGATCGATTCGGTCACCTTGTCCGAAATGAATCGCCGTCCGGAGAGTTCGATCACGCCGTCGCGCTCGACGTAAATCGCGTCACTCTTCACGACCATGATTTCGCTGATCGTCGGGCCGCGCAGCAAGTCTTGCAGCGGGCCGAAACCAAACACCGTGTACTTGAGGTCTTTCTTCAGCGTCCGCAGGATCAGGTACTTCCGCAACTCGTGGTGCAGATGCGGCCGGACGAGCGGGAACACTTCGTTGAACTTCCCTTCCACGCGATTGATCCGCGCGGACAGATCGGGCTGTTGATCCAATTCCATTCTCTCGCGGAGGAAGATCAACAGGTTGTGCAATTCCGTTTCGCGTTCGGGAACCAGCGTCGCGGGCACATCGAATTCGTTGTGCGTGATCAGCCCAATCTGCTCGATCTCCGCCGTGCCGCTCTCCAGAATGAGCTGGTTGACGACATGGTCGCGCAGCACCAAACCAGTCACCTCCTCCAACAGCGCTTCGTTCGCCTTGCCGAACAGATTGATCTCGCGGCACACGTCCTCGATGTTGCTCTCGAGCAGCAGGATACTCTCGGTGTTCCCGATCCGATTCGTTTCCAACTCGAACAGGTCAAACCGTTCCAGCAGCTTTTTGTGAATCTTGAGTTCGAGGTCGGCCATGATCGACCGCAGATGCGCTTCGAGCTGCGTGCGGCTGATCGCCGTCGTGGCCTCTGCTTCAAACGTGAGCGTGTACGGCCAGATCCGTACCGGCTGCCCGGCGGTGAACTCAGTCGTTTCCCCACCGAGAACTTCTTTCTCACCGACCATGCAGCCGTTGATGCCGACGTTTTCAAGCGTCAACTTGCCGTTCTTCTGCCGCACTATCGCATGCCGCTTGGACACCAGCGGGCTTTGCAGCACGATCGTGTTCGCCGGATCGCGCCCGATCCGAATCTCCGGATCCTTGACGTCGACCAACGTCCGCCGACTGTCGTGCAACTTGTTGTACCAGATCTTCATGGTTGTCTTGAGGGGCCACTGATGAAACACGGATCAAACACGGATGACGAAACAATTCTCACATCCTTTTCGTATCCGTGTTTGATCCGTGTTTCATCCGTGGCTCTGCCCTTCCGTCATTTTGTTTTGCTGGAGTGAACAAGCACACCGAGGGGTTGGTTGCCAATGCGTTGCACTGCGGCTTCGAGCTTGCGGCCCATGTCGTCGAATTTGTTGTTCTCGAACTTGAGGCCGATCGTCATCACGCTTTCCTGAACCTGCGAGACGCCGGCGGCGCGAAGCGTTTCGCTGCTGCCCAGCCGGTTGCCCAACCCGATCACGCGAAACGGACCGACCACTTCGAGGTCCGCCGGTGAGGTGGCACCACCGCCGACCGGGGCACCGCCAGAGCCATCGGCCGCGAGCGGAGTTGGCACAGAACGCGACGGGCCGGGGATGATGAACGAGACGAAATCGCGTCCGGCCACGACCAACGGTGGGACGAACGTCCGCGTGTCGACGGTGATCGACCTCGCGACTTCGCTCTCGCCAAGCAACTCGGCGAGCGTCATTGCTGGGGCGGTTCGCAGATCCTGATAAAGCAGGATTTCGCCGGCAAGGTGACTGCGAATGGCCGACTTGCCGACGACGGTCGAAATGTCGCGGTGCAGCGGAGCGGCCTTTTCGAGATTGCCGACGTTGAATCGCGGGATCGACACCTTGATCAGGTGCTCTTCCTTGAACCGGTCCCCCGGATTGATCTGCACGTTGTCAGCGATGCCAATGAATTCGATCATCTCCATCTGCTTGGCTTCCTGGTTGAGGTAGAACCAACCGCAGAAGGCTCCCACCAGCCCCAACACGACGGAGACAATCAAACCTGGTAAGCCTTTCATGTTTCTTCCCCTGCCTGAGACTTCAAAGAATGAAGGATGAAGGCAGAAGGATGAAGGAGGATGGCGGAACTTTATATCGAGGACTTCATCCTTCCGCCTTCATCCGTTTTCCTTCCCCCTTCGACAGACTCTACTCGTTTTTCCCCACGACTGCATCTCCCGACGTGATCGTCAGCAGGCCGGTCAGTCGCCCCGACAGTTCCTCGACGATTTGCAGATCGGCTGTTGCGGCGCGTTCGTCACCTTGCGGCCGAAAGCGAGCTTGCCGAACATTTCCGACTTGCTGCCAGTCGGCGTCACGCCGCCACTTCTGACCGGCAAACCACGCGTCGTAGAATCGTGACCACTCGGCCGATTGACCGACACCCGTCAAGCTGACGACTGATCCACCACGTTCGTCTCGCAGCGACAGCACGCGGCGACTCTGTGGTGGCAGAGTTGGAACAGGCAGTCCGGCCACGGCAACGGACGTCGACGCCGAATGAAATGTGTACAGCACCCAATTGTCTTTCGAGAATGGAAACGCGAAGCCCCAGCAGATGACGCGGCGGGACGGAAGGGGTGGATGGTGGATCGTGGATGGTGGATGGTGGTCACTCGTCGCGTCTGACCGCTGACCTCCGCGGTCCGCGAAGTTTCGTGTGCCAATGACGACGCCGAACGCATCCGCGATCTGGTACAACTGCCACGTGCCCGGCTCTTCCTCATCCGGCGTGAACTTGGCAAGCTGGTCGAGCATCGTTCGCTCGGAAGCATCAATCGGCTTTTGAGGCGGATCGGGACGGTCGAGGAGTGCGCGGCAGTCGGCACGCAACACCGACAACGCATCGACGTGCGATCCGTGAAACATCCGGCGCACGATCGCGCACGGATGGTCTCCAAATTCCAACGACACGGAGGCGCCGTTGTCACCCCAGGTCAGCGCCGAATGCTGGCTGTCGTCGAGAGGCGCGGTGAGCTTGGTCGGGTCGGTTCGCCACCACTCGATGACCTGTCTACCCATCGTCAACCCGGCGATGAGGATGATCGCGATCCCCAGCAGATCGGTCGTGCGCCCGGCCAGCATTCTCCCCACGCGAGCCATTCCGTTCTGCGTGGCTTTCCCTCTCGGCACCGAGGGAGGAGAGGGAGGAGTGGGGTCTTGGCCGGAGGCGAGGGGCGAACGTCTCTGCGCGTCAAGATTTGGCTCGTCGGGCGTTTCGGCGGACATGTCGCTCAGTGCGGCACCGTGTTGATGAATTCGTTGAGCTGATCGATCCGCTGCTGGAGGTCGTCGATTTGTGGTTGCGGCGGCGGCAGCATGGCTTGCAACAGAGCCTTCTGTGCGTTGTACATGCTGATAAACCGCCGGGCGACGTTGACGGCGACACCCGACACACCGGGAATGCGAGTGTCGATACGTCCGTCGCCATCGGTGTCAATGTTCCGGGGCCAGCGCCCTTGAATGCGGTCCACCAATCCATTCGTGCTCCGCAAATCGGTGGGGACGATCAGCGTGTCGTGGACTCGCTGCGGGTCGATATCGCACCCGCGGACTCGCGGATAAAAATCGTGTCGCGGGTTGCCGTCGAACGCGGCCAGTTCCGGATCGCGATCGAGAAGGAGCAGGTCATTTTGCCGCGAATAACCCTGAATCGCCGCGTCGGCGGCGAGGTACTGAGAACGCTGAGAACTCCAGTCGGGACGATCGTCAAAGTTGTACCAATCCAGCAGCCGTCGCGAATGGTTGTCTCGCAGGTTGATGTTGCCAAACTGCCACCGGTTGTCGAGCAGCGGATGGTTGGGCTGCATGTGGTAGCCGTTTTGGTAGCCATTCAATCTCGGCAGCATCGGCAGGTTGCGAGTGAGTTCCGATTCCCCCTGGCGCAGTCCATCGACCATGTACAGGCTGCGATGCTCGAGGATTTGGATGTATGGGCCGGCGTTTCCATTCACCGTGACGAACGGGGCCTGCACAAAATCCTGAATGATCTTGGGATTGAGTTCCCACGCGTTGACGGTGTTCGAGGACAGCAACGCCGGATTGGGAGTGCCGGTTCGCATTGCGGCGTTGGACGGCCAGTTCGGAGAATTTGGATCGCCGCCAGCCGACCAGAACATCCGATCCCGAAAGATCGATTGCCGTGCCGCCGTCAGGCCGCGCACTTTCCACGAGGCCATCACAGTGAAGTTCACCATCAACGCCATGACAAACAGCAGCAGCGGCAGGCTGAGCACGAGTTCAAGCGGAGCCAGGCCGCTGCGGTCTTTGCGACGGGAGGGCTGGCGGCGATGTTGTTGTGGACGTCGGCAACGCATGATTTTTCCAATTTCAATTACTCCCCTCTCCCCTTCGGGGA
>JACRIH010000362.1 GCA_016235885.1 Planctomycetales bacterium
ACTGACTGAAATGGGTTCACCGCTCGCTTGGTGAATCAACGTCTCATTCCGGCTGTGGTTTGTCAATCGGCTGGAAGGCCTCGCTTGCGGCCTGGCAGATTGTAGCCACGGTCGCCAGACCGTGGGGAGGTTGGGAAGTCAAGCTCCACTCCCACGCTCTGGCGAGAAAGTGCGTTCATTGGCTGTACAAGTTGACGCCGATTCTGAACCGCACCTTCCTCGTCGCCGCACAGTGGAGGCCAGTGGTCGCCGACGGCGTTCACGTTGATCTTTGATGTGCGGCCGAATTCACTCGGCGCTACGACGGCTGTGTCCGTTGACACTTTTTGAAACTACAGTTCTTCAGAACTGAAATCGCCAATGTGTCTCCCGCCGACTACACTGCGCGACGCCAAAATGGTCCCGGAAGTGATGCCCCATGAATTCCCTCCAATCATCTGCCGCGGCACGTTTCGTCTCCTTACGCTCTGCGTGGGCGTGCGTCATCGTAACCGTGTTGGTTGCCGGAATGTCCGGTGGCCGCAGCCATGTCCGCGCGGCGCCTGCTGATTCGGCGACAGATGATTCGCGTGACGCACAGCATTATGACAAGGTGATCCGTCCGTTCCTGATCAAGCACTGCCAGGGATGCCACGGCGAGGAGAAGCCGAAAGGGAAATTCCGGACTGACCGGTTGTCCGCCGATTTTGCGAACAAGCCCGATCGCGAGCAGTGGCAGAAGGTACTGGAGAAGCTCAAAGCGGGCGCGATGCCTCCGAAGGAGAAGCCCCGTCCGCCGGAAAAGGAAATTCAAGCGATGACCGATTGGCTGGCTCCCCGCTTGGCCGTCGCCGATGACGCCGCACGGGCCGCTCAGGGGCGCGTGGTTCTTCGCCGGTTGAATCGGAGCGAATACGAGAACACGATCAACGATTTGCTCGGCATCAAGGTCAGCTTGAAAGAGCAGTTGCCTGCGGATGGCTCGGCCGACGGTTTTGACAATGCCGGTGCGGCGAATCACACGTCGGCATTCTTGATGGAAAAATATCTCGAAGCGGCCGACACGGCTCTCAACGCGGCGATCGCCAACCGACCCAAGCCGCCGCCGCGGGTCGACAAGCGGTACAGCATCAAGGACACGCACGGGGTCAAATCGACGACCGAGGACGTGTATCGGTTTTTGGAGGACGGCGAGGTGGTCTGCTTCTGCTCGTCCGAATGGCACAACGTCGGGATCACGCATTTTTATCCGCCGGATGCCGGCAACTATCGGTTCCGCATTTCCGCATCCACCATTCAAGACGAAGGGAAGCCGGTCACGTTTCGAGTCACAAGCAGCGACACACGAATGACGGGGACTCACGGCTTGATCAGCTACTTCGATGCCCCGATCGGTAAGCCGAAAGTGTTCGAGTTCGTCCGATACATGGAGCCGCGCACCACCATTCGAATGCTGCCGTATGGATTAGCCGGAGCGAACACCGTGAAACAAACCGGTGCCGAAGATTGGAATGGACCCGGTCTGGCGGTCCAGTACGTCGAGGTCGAAGGCCCACTCAACGAGACCTGGCCACCGGAAAGTCATCACCGCATCTTCGGCGACATGCCGCAAAAGAAGTTTCCGGTTTACAACTTCTCCGACCGCGTGGAAGTGGTCTCGGAGGAACCGCTCGTCGATGCCGAACGCATCCTGACGAAGTTTACGCGCCGAGCATTTCGCCGCACCGTGACCTCAGACGACGTCGCGCCGTTTCTAGCCGTCGTGAAATCCAAAATGGACGGTGGTTACACGTTCGAGTTGGCGATGCGAGCCGCTCTAAAAGGCGTACTGATTTCGCCCGAGTTCCTGTTCCTTCGCGAGCGGCCAGGCAAGCTCGATGATTTCGCGCTGGCCTGCCGGCTGTCGTATTTCCTCTGGAGCACGATGCCGGATGAGGAGTTGTTTGACCTCGCCGCGAAAGGCGCGCTCACCCAACAGAAATCACCAAAATCAGGCGAGCCGGAGGGCGTTAGCCCCCGGACAGACTCGCCCGCTCGATCTGGCAACGATTCCGCAGTCCGGGGGCTAACGCCCGCCGGCTCGCCAATTCATCAGCAAGTCGAAAGAATGCTCGCGCATCCCAAGGCCGAGCAGTTCACGACCAACTTCGTCGGCCAATGGCTGGGGCTGCGCGAGATCGACGCGACCGAACCCAGCCACCTCGTTTACCCCGAGTTCGACCACTTGTTGAAAGTGTCGATGATCCGCGAGACCGAGCTGTTCTTCGACGAGGTTCTCCAGCACGACTTGCCCCTGACCAACTTCGTGGCCTCCGAATTCACGATGCTCAACGGGCGCTTGGGCAAGCACTACGGCATCCCCGGCCTGACGGGCTGGGAGTTTCACAAGACGCCGCTGCCGCCCGACAGTCATCGCGGCGGCGTGTTGACGATGGCCAGCGTCATGAAGGTCACAGCCAACGGCACCACGACCTCGCCCGTCATGCGCGGAGCGTGGGTGCTCGATCGCATCTTGGGGATGCCGCCACCGCCACCACCGGGGGATGTCGCAGCGATCGACCCCGACATTCGCGGCGCGACGACGATCCGCGAGCAACTGACCAAACACCGCACGGACCCCGCCTGCGCCAGTTGTCACTCGAAGATCGACCCGCCAGGTTTTGCGTTGGAAAGTTTCGATTGCATCGGCGGCTGGCGCGACTGGTATCGCGTCACCGGCAACGGCGGCGAGGTCAAAGTCGATGGACGCCGAATGCCGTATCACAAAGGCAAACCGGTCGATCCCTCCAACGTGACCGAGGACGGCCAGCCGTTCCAAAACATCGACGAGTTCCGCCAGTTGCTCCTGCGCGACAAAGACCAACTCGCCCGATCTTTGATCACGAAGCTGTTGACCTACGCCACCGGTGGAGCACCAGCCAAGTCCGATCATCTGGAGATCGAAGCCATCGTGGCCCGTGTGCGGGACAAGAATTACGGCTTCCGATCGCTGTTGCATGAAGTGGTGCAGAGCGCCCTGTTTCAGAACAAGTAACGTAGCCACGCTCGCCAGAGCGTGGGTCAACGCGAGACAACCCCACGTTCTGGCGAACGTGGCTACGCCGGACTCGGCTCTTGAAGCTGTCGCGAGATGCGCACGATGAAACTCGCACTCACGTTGCTCCTGATGGCCGCAGCAGCCCACGCCGCTGAACCGCCGCGCATCGAGACCACTCTGGTCGATGCCGAGATGTTCGGCTTTGGCACCTTCCAGAGCCACAATCAGAAAGTGGTGCGGAACCGACGCGGCATTTTCATGACGCACCTCCGTTCGCGGAACGAAAAATACACGGCGCAGCAATGGCAGCTGTCGTGGAGCCAGGATGGCGGGCAGACCTTCGAGACGATTTTCGAGGCGACCGATGCCACGAACCCGCCCGTGCTCGAAACGGATGCCGCCGACAATGTCTACCTCGGCCGGCCCGACTTCGTGAGCCTTGAGGTGCTGATTTATCGCTTCCTCGCGGCGGAGGATTATCGCACGCCGCACATCACGCGCATTCCCAAAGGGGCGGCCGGCAAGTACGCGATGGCCCTTGATGAGCCGCGGCAGCAGGTCTGCTACTTTTCACACAGCGGCACGTTTCATCGCGTCGGCTTCGACGGCGTCGAGCGTTCGTCGGTGACGCTGTTGAAACGCGGACTCAACGCGGTGCAGCAATATCCGCAATTGCAGTTCACGCCCGATGGCACGCTGCACGCCGCTTGGACGACGGAAAAGATCGGCGGCTATCTCTACTGGGACATTCATTACATGCAATCGCCCGATGGCGGCGGCGCGTGGCGCACGATGGGTGGCCAGCCAATCACGGCCCCGGTCATCGCCGACGACGGCGGGCCGGCCGATCGCATCACGCTCGATGACGAATTCGACGTGCATACCTGGCTGTCGAGCTTTCTCATCAAAGACGGCATGGCCCATTTCCTGTACCTCGCGCAGAGCCAGCCGCCGAAGCAGCATTACGTCCGCTACGACCTCAAGACCGCCCGGCGGGAACTCGACATCCAGCCGGAGTTCAAAGGCCAGTCGCTTTCGCTGCGCCGTCTGGATGGGTTCTTTGCGTCGCGCGCGAGCGATCCGAAATCGACGCTCTACTGCATCGGCCGCGACCCCGGAGCGCCGCGGCTGGTCTGTCTCGCCAGCGACGACAACGGCGCGACCTGGCGCGACCACGCCGTGAGCGAGTCATTCACTCAGCCCTTCGCCATCGGCGGCTGCCGCGAGGTCACGCCCGACGGCTGGATCATCGGCTCTTTCACTGACAAGACAGACACCTCGGACACGAAAAACACCACCGCCCCCCGCGGAAAAGTGTGGTTCTTCAAGATCAAGGCCGAGCCGATTGACAAACCACAGCCGGAATGAGAATTTGATTCACCAAGCGAGGAGCGCCAACGATGGCCTTCAACGAACAGCTTGCCGCGCGAGTCCGGGATCTCGTTGAGAACACGCCGGGATTCGCCGAGCAAAAGATGTTTGGCGGGCTGTGCGTCACCGTATTTGGCAATATGTGTTGCGGAGTGCTCAAAGACGATCTCGTTTTGCGAGTGGCTCCTGACACAGCCGAATGTCTGCTATCGGAACCGCACGTTCGACCGATGGACTTTACCGGCCGACCGCTCAAAGGTTTTCTGTTCGTGGGCGCGGAGGCTTTGAAGAAGAAAACCGAGCTGCGCCGGTACGTCTCTTTGTCGCTGGCCTTTGCCACCAGCCTGCCTCCAAAGGCAAAAAAGTCGGGCAAGAAACGATCGACGAAGCCGTCGCCGAAACGCCGTCAGGATTAAGTTCGCGACGATGCCAACACCAGTCACCAGCAATTCAGGGAGAACACATGAGCGTCAAGACAAAACAGGTTCAAGGTCGTCGCACGGTGCGGTACGAATCGCTTCGCGACTTGCTGAACGACGCGGAGAAACTTGCCTCAGCGGACGTCCGCACGCTGGGAAATTGGTCGTTCGGACAAATCCTGAAGCACAACGCGATGTCGCTGGACTCGTCCATTGACGGTTCGGGATTCATGCTGCCCGCACCCGTTCGTTGGTTGATGTCGCTGATGATGAAACAAAAGTTTCTGACGAAGCCCATTCCGCCAGGTTTCAAAAGCCCCGACAGTTTTGTTCCTGGCGAGACATCCATCAAAGAAGGACTTTCCGCCTTGCGTGCGGCCATTGAGAGACAAAATCGCGAAACAAAACGTGCTTTGCATCCGGGGTTCGGTCAGTTCACAAACGACGAATGGAACCAGTTCAACCTGCGTCACGCTGAGATGCACATGAGCTTCGTCGTCCCAAACAGCGATGTGTGATAAGTCGTGAGACGGGCTCTTCCAGCCGATTGACAAACCACAGCCGGAATGAGAGGTTGATTCACCAAGCGAGCGGTGAACCCATTTCAGTCAGTTGGTCTGCTCCCCCAAAACTGATCCAGGCGTTATGAGAGTCCTGAACGCCGCGCAGCGGCGAAGGAGGACTCAATGGCCAGAAATCGAAGATCACGCGGGAAGCGTCATTCGCCGGAGCAGATCGTTCGGAAGCTGCGGGAGGCGGATGCGATGC
>JACRIH010000368.1 GCA_016235885.1 Planctomycetales bacterium
GCCCGGTGGACGTTTACACTGCGAGTCATCCCAAACTCTCTGACGTCGTCACCTCGGAGCGCATTCCACCATGAAACTTGGATTGATCAATTCCGCTTGGGCGCAGTCCGGCAAAGGGACCGCTTGGGGCATCCGCAAGACCAAGGAATTGGGCTTCGACACGATCGACATCTTCGCCGATCCGCTGGACATCGACGTTCGCGAACGATGCCTCATCAAACGCGAGTGCGATCGGGCCGGCTTGCCAATCGTGTCGATCGCGTGCGTGGCGGTCGGGCTTGTCGATTTCAATCCGTCGGTGCAGCGGTTCAGCATTGACCGGGTCAAGGCGTACCTCGACTTGGCCCACGAGTATGAAGCCGACAACGTGCTGCTCGTGCTGGGGGAATACATCTGGAATCGGGAGGTGATCCCGCCTGCCGAACAATGGGCCACGGCGGTAAAGACTTGTCGCGTGCTGGCCGAGTACGCCGGACAGATCGGCGTGCGGATTGCGCTGGAACTCGAACCCTTCCCGCTCTCGCTGCTGAACAACGTCGACCGCATGGTGGCCTTCATCGACGATGTGAATCACCCCGCGTTGCAAGCCAACATCGACGTGTCGCACCTGTGTCTGTCGCACGTCCGGCCCGAAGAATTGCGGCGGTTGAAAGACAAGGCGATCCACGTCCACATCTCTGACTGCGACGGCAAGAAGCATGGCGACCTCCCCCCCGGCCGCGGTGTCGTGGATTTCCTGCCGTATCTCCGCGAGATCAAAAACCTCAACATCGCCGGTGCGATCTCCATCGAACTCGAATACTCGCCCGAGCCAGACCAGATCGAAGTGTGGGTCGCCGAAGCGTATCGCGAAACCGACAAACTCCTGCAAGCCGTCGGACTGCGCGACAAGTAGCCGTCACGGCGCTCCGTCTCTCGAAAATGCCTGTCACGAGACATATCATGTCGCGCTGCCCGTGTTGACGGGGGCAACGATGCGGATTCGGAACCGGAGAAAGTACACTTGGCTCAGGCAACACTGCTGGTCATCCAGGGGATCGAGCAAGGGACACGGTTCGAACTCGACGACGCAGATGTCGGGATCGGACGCGGCGTTCACAACGCGGTCCGCATCCACGACACCGAGGTCTCGCGCACACACGCGAGCATCGCCGTCGAGGGCGGCAGTTTCGTGCTCGCGGATCAGCACAGCTCGAACGGCACGTTCCTGAACGGCCAGCCCGTCCGGTCCGTCCGGTTGCGCGATGGTGACCAGATTCAACTCGGCCGGACGATCCTGCTCTTCTCGCAAGCCATCAGCGACGACGAATCAGCAATGGCTGCGCATCGGATCGACCTGCTCGCCACGTCCGACCCCGGCGACAAACTGGCGATCGTCGGTCAGGGTCTTCAACACGACAGCCAAACGCTGCGGCCTCAGTCGCCCGATGAACTTGCCCGCCAACCCGGCCAGACGCTCACCGATCTGCAGGTGCTGTACCGCATCACCGAAGAAGTCGCCCGGCCCTCGACGTCACTCGATCAATTGCTGGGACGAATTCTCGAAATCACGATCGACGTGACACGAGCGGACCGGGGTTGCATCCTGCTCCAGAACCCCACGAGTGGTGAATTGTCTCCGCACGTGTTCGCGGATCGCCGCGGGTCCGTCAGCGGCGGGAAGATGCCGGTGTCGCGAAGCATCGTCGATTACGTGCTCCAGAACGGCCAGGGCGTGCGGACTTCCGATGCGCGGCATGACGCCCGGTTCGCGCCAGGGCAGAGCATCCTGCAAGCCGGCATTCGCGAAGCGATCTGCGTGCCGATGCAGGGACGGCACGAGCTTCTGGGGGTGATCTACATTGACATCACCACGCCGCCGGAGCGAGTCATCATCGAGGGCGGATCGGCTGGAAAACTCAACGAGGATTTGCTCCGGCTCGTCGTCGCCATCGGACGCCAGGCGGCGCTGGCGGTCGAAGATAACCGCTATCAACAAGCGCTCGTGAAAGCCGAGCGACTCGCCGCGATCGGCCAGACGATCACCACGCTGAGCCACCATATCAAAAACATTTTGCAGGGAGTGCGTGGCGGCAGCTATCTGATCGACATGGGCCTCAACGATCACAACGAAGCCCTGGTCCGCAAGGGATGGGGCATCGTCGAAAAGAATCAGGACAAAATCTACAACCTCGTGCTGGACATGCTGACGTTCAGCAAGGAGCGCAAACCCGTGCTCCAGCGTGCCGACGTCAACACGACGGTGACCGAAGTGTGCGAACTCATGCAGGCCCGTGCCGCCGAATGCGGCGTGAAGCTCGATTGGCAACCCGATCCCGATCTGCCGCCAACCCTGTTCGACCCCGAAGGCATTCACCGCGCCGTGCTGAATATCGTGACGAACGCGATTGACGCCGTCGACAGCTTGGAGGGGGGCACAGTTCACGTTCGAACCGGCCACGACCCGCAAACTCGATCCGTGTTCATCAGCATCGCCGACAACGGCGCCGGCATTCCGGCCGCTCAGATTCCGTTGTTGTTCAGTCTGTTTGAATCCACGAAAGGCGCGCATGGAACCGGCATCGGACTGTCGGTCAGTCAAAAGATTCTCCGCGAGCATGGCGGAGGAGTCGTGGTGGACAGCACGGAAGGGCAGGGGGCACGGTTCACGCTCGAATGGCCGATCATCGACGAAGAGCCGCCGCTCGACTCGCCAAACACCCGCACAATGGTCCCGTTGTAGCCGGGTCCCGTTGTAGCCGCAAAAAAAAATCGTCCCGCGTCACGAATCACCAGTCTGGTGGTGAGGGTACAACGTGACGCTTTGCAATCCGAGTGACCAAGGGTGTTGGTTTACGCAATAGGTTTATGCAAAAAGCCCGACCTCAATGGTGAGGTCGGGCTTTGCAACTTCCCAAGTGACTCCAGCGGGATTTGAACCCGCATTGCAGGGATGAAAACCCTGTGTCCTAACCGGGTTAGACGATGGAGCCAACCAACGCGGCAACACCATACTGGCGGATGGCGAGGCCTGTCAAGCGATTATCTTGACCAGACGCGCTCATCGGCCAAAGGTTCTTGAAACCTGTCAAGCTCTGGGAATTCTCATTTGAGAAGTGCGTTTCCGTCTGGTTATGATGGCCCACAGGAGACTCGTCCCGGCAATCGACGGAGGCCGCATCAAATCGCGTTGGATTCGAAAGCGGGTTGGCCGTGTTGGACGTTGTGTTGCAGATCACCCACGAGCGGGCGAACATCAAGCAGGTGAAGCTCGGTCCCAAGACGACCATCGGTCGCGGCGGTGAATGCAATTTGAAAATTGCTTCGGGTGAAATCAGTCGCCGACACTGCCAGTTGACCGTTGATGACACCAAAGTTTTCGTCTGCGATTTGGGCAGTTCGAACGGCACCTATCTCAACGGCAAGCTGATTCCTGCGAATCAAGACATCGCACTGACTCCCGGCAGCCGGCTGACGATCGGTCCGCTGAAATGTGTCGTGCAGTTCAAATCGCCCTCCACGGCCGTCGTGCCACCGGTTGAGACCGCACCACTCGCTGGTGCCACCGCAGTCGCCACGCCCGAACTCATGGACAGCACGAACAACGCCGATGCCGACTTCACTTTCACAGAACCAGCCGGGCTGGATCAGTCTGACGAAGTGGCCGTGCCGGGGAAGACGGGACACGACACGGTGATGGATGTGGAGGCCGGGGCCGACGCTCGCAACGCCGCGCAACAGGCGATCGCGAAGGCGAGCGAACCATCCCCCGATCAAACGGCGAAAGGCGGGGAAGACGTGACTTCCCCGGCGGAAGTGCCGACCGAATTCCTGTTCAGCCCGGATGACATCACGCCCCCCGGTGCGTTGGTCGCCCAAAACGGTGACACGCCGAGCTTCGACGCTTGGAACGAATCGGCGGCGAACGAACTCGCCATCCCGATGGAACCGATGACCATCCCGGCGAACAAGAAGAAAAAAAGCTTCTTCGACTTCTTCACC
>JACRIH010000369.1 GCA_016235885.1 Planctomycetales bacterium
CCACCCCTCACCCCCGACCCCTCTCCCCAAAGGGGAGAGGGGAGTTTCAATTACTTCCGGCTGCATTTCACTTCACGATCAGCTTCCGGTACATCACGAAATCCTCCCCCTGCGGCACGAAGACGACGATCAGCCACTGTCGGTCGTCGCTGGGGTCCAGCATTGTCAGGTCGTCGAACGTGTGGCCGCCGCTGGGAGATATTTGCGACACGATCGACAACAGTCCCACTTGTTTCACGGCGCACAGGTCACGTAGAAAGCTGGTCGTCGTTTGTTGATGTTCCCAAGTCTGAACTGTTTGCTGTCCACGACTGGTCGTGACCGTCTTCGTCACCAGCACCCGATTCCCATACGGGTTGACGTTGTCACTGAATGGATCGCCCGGTGGGTTGGTCGCCGTGTATCGGCTCTCGCCCGGTGGGCGTCGAATGACTTCATCCGAACCGTGGAAGAAGTAGATCCACGCCCGATTGCCAAACCGCGCGGCAAGCTCTTTATGCAACGGGTCGTGCCAATAGGGGATCACATGCGGTTTCGGCTTCCCGTCGGGCAACAGACGGCGAATTGCCTCCCAATCCACGGCCACTTCCGAGTCGCCGGGCGAGATGCCGAGTTGTCGATTCATGCGCGGGGTCCATTGCGGCAGGTTTTGCAGCGCCGTGAATTGGCTCGGTACTCGCCCCGAGTATTGCGTGGGGCCGGGGTCGGTGGCGTCGCGCTGGTTCGGGTTGAAACCGCCAGCGAGTCCGCCTCCGGGTGACGCGTACACTGCTCCCGCGAACTGCATCTGATTCGTCATCGACCCACCGAAATGATGATGTGCAAGCGGTGTGAAGAACGCCTGCTTGACCGGCGTGGTCACGGCGCGTGAGCTGCCGGTGATGACGAGTTCGAGTCGATTTTGACGCACCACACGGCCGTCGTCGCCGAGGTCCAACACTGTGAGAGCCCGCCGATTGTCGGCAATGCCGAGATACCACTGCGACAGCCACAGGATGAACAATGCGAAACCGATCGTCACCGTCGGAAACAGAACCCACGTCCATTTTCGCCGCCGAATCCAGCCCAGCCCGAAGTAATCTCCCGGCCCGATCACGACCACGTACAGGCTCAGCAGGAACATCATCAGGCTGAGCGGCATGACTCGCATCGACTGCGGCATGAGTTTGAGCAGCAATTGGTCGATCGTGTGAATCGGGATCGGCGCGTACTGGAGAAACTTGTTGTAGTCCTCGGTGTCAGCCCCGACCTGCATCGCCATGCCGGGCATCGGTAGTGGCGGATACGCAATCGGGAAGCCCTGCTGTGCGGCGCTGTCGGGTTGTTCGGCAGCGGAAGCGCCCGCCCCCACCGCCTGAGCACTGACCGCAGCCTTGGCCGCTGCGGCGGCGGCTTGGCTCGCCTCCCGCTTCGCCGCCGGATCGGCCGTGAGCGAGGCGACTTGATCGGCGCGGACCTTCCACAGGAATGCGACCGCTTCACGCCAGGCGGGTGAAGCCCACCAGGTCGCGGCGCGTTCGGGGTTGCCCAACGCCACGACCGCACGACCCAGCCCGACGCGGTATGTCTGCGACATCGCCGGAGTGGCGGCGTCGCCATCGGGCGTCGTCTCATCCGGGGGCATGATGTGGCCGGTGGAATCGAGCAGGTACGGTGGCGTGCTGGCTGTCGTGCCGGCCAACGCGTTGAGGAAACTGGCGTGAGTGGGTGACAGGACCATTCGACCTGGCACGACGCACACGCTGCCGCCGGATCGCACCCAGTCGAGAATCGCCGTGAGCTGCGGTGCCTTGAGGCTCGAAAAACCGTCGTCCGAGAGGAGCAACATGTCGAACACGCAATAGGCCAGCGCGGTCTGCGGCAGTTCGCCGGGCGCGATCCGCGCATGGGACGTGCCAATCGTCGTCGGTCGACCTTCGTCAGGCTTCGGAAGCAGGTCTTCCAATCGCAACGATTGCAGCAGGGCATCGAGAGCCGGCGACGCGGCCGATTGCCACGGATGACTCACGCCGACCACCAAGCCGCGTTGTGTGATCGGTGGCACGCGGAGCAGGTGCTTGCCGACATCCAGTCGCTCGCCGCGTTTGCCGACGAACACCACGTGCAACGTCAGTTCGGGGAAAAACGTGACGGAGTCGAGCGGCGGCAACAGCGTGCGGATCGTTTGTTGACCGGCACTCAGCACCAGGTCTTCGGTGACGATCTGAGCCAACACTTCGCGATCGTCGGCAATGGTGATTTCGAAATGCCCCTCGATCAGATTCGACGACTGCGACGTCACCTTCCACACCACCAACACCGGTGCCAGCGACCGCGCCGCCGGTGTGGACGATTCCACCTCGATGTGAATCTGCCGCGTCTGCCCGACCGCCGGACGATCCCCCAGCCCGGCAGCCGCGAGACACAGCACAATCCAGTTCAGCCCGCGAAGGCGAATCGACATGAGTGGATGACGGGAAGAGCGTGAATTCGGAAAGGAGCGTTGCGTCAACGCAAAGAGCAAAGATCTGAGGTGGCCACGGTCGCCAGACCGTGGGCAAATACGCCAGACACTTTCATCGTCTCCCACGCTCTGGCGGGCTTGTTGAATTATTGTGGCGGTGGCACTCCGTGACACCGGACGTTGTGGCCGCCCCGCAGGGCGGGCACAACATGTCCCGCCACGGAGTGTCGGGACCACATTAATTCAACAAGCCCTGGCGGGCGTGGCTACAACCGCTGTTTGATTCAATCTCGCAGCATTTCGTCGCCATTCTGGTATCGCAGGCGACGATTTGCAATCGGCGATGTCGGGACTCCAACCTCAACCTCTCCCGAGATATCGGTCGGCGTTGTTCAGGCAGTGGCGGCGTATCCACCAGAGACACGTCGCATACACCCAAAAGTTTCCGGCGACGAATGGCCAACCATGCCCCGGCAGTGTGAACAGTTGTCCGTCTCGGGCAATCACCACGATTCCCGCTGGGCTGAGCATCGACAAGGCTTCGCGCAGTCCGTGGACAAACGGCAGCGGCAGGTTGCCGACTGTCAACCACGGGACGGTCGTCCACGCAATCAATCCAACGACGGCGACGAACATCGCCCGCATCGGATTCCGAAACCGCAAGCCGCTCCACATCGCGACCCAACCCGCCAGCGGCAGGTACACGGCCAGAGCCAGCACCATGCAGGTCACGTCGAGGGCCGACTGCCAGCGCTGCCAGTCCTGCTGGTTGCTTTCCCATGACACTTGGAATCCCAAGTTCGTGAGGAACGGGACAGACAACACGGCGATCAGCCGCTGCGCCGAACGAAATTTCTGCGAAAGCAGTTCGCGACCGGTCAGTGGCGTGGCCAGCAGCACGTCCAGCGATTGGCGCGTCCGTTCGCTCGTGACCAGGTTGCTGGCCTGCACGGCAATCAGCAACACCGAGACCGGCCACAAAACCATGAACAGGACATCGGCCAACTGACGCTGCTGATGGATGTCAGTTCCGGCCGATAGCACCAGGGTGGCCAGCAGGGGCGTTTCGATGGCGGTCAGAATGCGGAACTGATATCGCGCCGTCCCGAGAGACCGTTTCTGAGTCTCTCGCCACGAAACTGGTTCGTCCGCCGGGAGCGCATTGTCTTCTCTGACAAGCACGATCCCGCCGGTCAGTCCGTTCATGTCTTGAAAGATTCGGTCCAGTCCCTTGAAGAATTCGAGCAGGAAGTTTCGCGGCGTGGCAAAAGCCCGATTCCACAAAGACGACCAGGCAAACACGAAAAGGAGAATCGTGAACGCGCCGCTGAGAAACGAGTGGAGGCCGACAACGGCAAAGAAATCCATGTTCGAAGTCGACCTGCCGACTCGATTCAAAATGACGTACGGATTGATTGGCATACAGCAACCTGTCGCGACCAGCAGGGCCACATAAGTTGTGGACAAGGCTCCGAGTGTCGTGTGGCAGAACGTCGAGCACGCCAGGCCGAGCATTCCCACCTGCACGCACGTCACCAGCAACATCCAGTACGTGGCCCACAGTTCGTCCTGCCCCACGCCCCCCAAGCCGTAGGTCAGGGCGACGACCGGCATCGAAAGCAGCAGGTACGTTCCCATCACAATCAGCCGGCTGAGCAACTTCTCCATCAGGATTGTCCGCGGACTGAGCCGCGTGGTGAACAGGACCACGAGCGTGTTCCGTTCCTTTTCCGCCGCGATCGTGCCGGCCATCAGCACGGGCAGGAACAGGTACACCGCTCCGAATTGCAACAGCACCAGCCGGTCGAACATGTCCCGGCCGCGACCAAGCAACCCCAGCGCACTCTGCGAATGGCTCGGCAACAGATCGGCGAACATCAGGTACGCGGCCAGATACATCAGCACGCCGACGACCACTCGCCCGACGTACGTCCTCGGTCGGACAGACAATTCGGCGATTTCTTTGCCGAGGAGCGGCAGACCCCACGTGCGCCAGATGCGGGCGAACGAAAACGACGGTGTGGAGGGGGCGGTCATCACCGTTGAAATGGTTTCCACACAGTCGGGAGGAGTTGGAGTCGAGCGCACGGAATATCCAATATCCAACACTCAATGTCCAATGTCCAAGTGTTTCACCAGGATGAAGGACTGTGAATGGATGCAGGATGTCGACCTCGAGTCATCGAGCATTGGGTGTTGGACATTGGATATTCCGTACCCCGTCCTCTGGCCTTCGACTCGCTGCCTGACGTGCTGCTCACAGTTGCGTGCCATCACTCTGCGATGCCGTGTCTTGCAATTCCACTTGCAGTCTCTAAGCTCCCAAAAGACGCTCGACTGCCGGTTTCGACCTCGAGTAATTGCCGGTTCTGGAGCCCGTAGAATCCATTGCGAACGAATTGGGAGAGCGAAAGCGATGTCGAGAACGCGAGCCGTTTCACTGGTCGTCGGGCTACTTCTTTCATGCGGTTCGGCCGCCTTGCGAGCCGGCGAGAATTGGCCGCAGATTCATGGGCCGCGAGGTGACGGGCACTCGGATTCGACGGGGCTGCCGCTCACGTGGAGTGAATCGAAAAATGTGAAATGGAAGACTGCCATTCATGACAAGGGTTGGTCGTCCCCCGTGATCTGGGGCAACCAGGTGTGGCTCACCACCGCGACCGACAAGGGGGAACATTCGTTCGTCCTGTGCCTCGACAAGACGACGGGCAAGGTCATTCACGATCTCAAGTTGTTCGACAACGAAAACGTGGACGACATCCGCAAGTACAACACGTATGCGTCGCCAACGTGCGCGATCGAGGACGGCCGCGTGTACGTCCACTTCGGCAGCTATGGCACCGCCTGCCTGGACACGCGCACGGCGAAGGTGCTCTGGACGCGACGCGACTTGCCGTGCAATCACTTTCGCGGGCCGGGTTCGTCGCCGTTCTTGTTCGGCAACATGGTGTACATTCACTACGACGGGTTTGACCATCAGTACATCGTCGCGCTGGACAAACAGACCGGGAAGACCGTTTGGAAAAAAGATCGTGACGTGGACTACGGAACCGACAACGGTGACATCATGAAGGCGTATTGCACGCCGATCGTGATCGAAGTCGGTGGCAAGAAGCAGCTCATCAGCGCGACGTCGAAAGCCGCGCTGGCCCTCGATCCGTCCACCGGCGAGGAGTTTTGGCGGATTCGGTACCCTGGGTTTTCGGTGGCCGCCCGGCCGCTGTACAGTCCGGCTCTGGGCCTGTTGTTCATCAACACCGGCTTCGGCAAGGGTGAGATTCACACCGTGAAACCGGACGGTCGCGGAGACCTGACCGATTCCGTCGTGTGGCGAAACAAAAGAAGCATGCCATCGAAGCCATCGTCACTGCTGATCGGCGACCTGTTGTTTCAGGTGGACGACACCGGCGTCCCCACATGCCTCGAAGCCAAAACCGGCGAGGTGGTGTGGACGGGGCGGCTGGACGGATCGTATTCGTCATCACCGTTGTTCGCGGACGGAAAGATCTACTTCTTCAACCATGATGGCCTGACGAGCGTGATCGAAGCCGGAAGAACATTCAAACTGCTCGCGACGAACAAGCTCGACGAAGGCTTCATGGCATCGCCAGCGGTCTCGGGCAAGGCGTTGTTCCTGAGGACGAAGACGCATTTGTACCGGCTGGAAGAGTGACACTCCGTTCGCGTGGTCTCACTGACGCGATCCGGAGCGAAGCACGTTGACGATCTCACGCACCGCACGGGGAGCAAACAAGTGACCTCCGGAAAAATCAGGCCGGTGTTCTGTTGCCGGATTGTGGGTGTCATTCCCACGCAGCGATGACGGTTGGTCGTTGGCTGTTGCCAGGTGGACCCGCATTGATCTCTGGGTAGCCACGCTCGCCAGAGCGTAGGCGTTTTCGGGAAAAACCCACGCTCTGGCGGGCTTGGCTACCCCCCCAGTTTTAGGTTTGACGCAGCACTAGGTGACCTCCAGAACGCTTTCCTGACGCATTTCGCCGTCGAGCGGCGAATCGCCATCCGTAAAGATGTCGATGTCCCCACTGACGATGTTGTACATGGCTCCCACGACGGCGACACGACCGCTGTGAGCGAGGTCGCGAATTGTTTGGCTCTGCGCCAAAATCGTTTTGACAGTATGCGACACGTTGCGCCGCGCGACTGCATTCACAAAGGCTTCCTTCTCGTGCGCTGATGACTGGTCAAGTCGCCGACACTGATGCGGGTCGATCGATTGCTGGATGTCGCGGACGATCGGTTCCAGATGCTGACATCCGGTGGCTTGCTCGGCATTCGAGTTCGAACACACCAGATCGACGGCGGCGGTCACCGCGCCGCAGTGCGTGTGACCCATGACCAGAATCAGCCTGGCCCCGGCGACGGCGCAGCCATACTCCATGCTGCCGAGCACATTGGTACTTGTCACGTTGCCGGCAATGCGGACGCTGAAGATGTCTCCCAGTCCCAGATCGAAAACCAGTTCGGCGGGCGAACGCGAATCGATGCAACTGAGGACGACGGCCAGCGGGTGCTGTCCGTGAGCCGCGGCGTGAATCTGCCGACCAAAATCGCGAGTCAAACGCCGGCCGGTCCGGAACCGTTCGTTGCCCTCTTTCAGAATCTGCAGCACCTGTTTGGGCGTGAGTTTTCCCTGCAGCTCGCGAGTGGAATAGTCCACGAACTGAATGTCGTCTTGCAGTTTGTACTTTTCGCGAAAACCCCGCAGACTGACCCGGACACCACGAACCGGCCACGTCTTGTCCTTGAACTCGCGAATCAAACTCAGGATGTCCGGGTCGATGTACACCGAATTGCGGGCATCCAGCAGCACATGTCCTCCCTGCGGAATTTCGTTGAACGCCCGGTCGAGTGCCGCCTTGTGAAAAAAACTGACCTGATTGGCCAGCTCAATGTGCATGACCTCGCCACCGAGATGCTTCTCCACGATCCGATGCAGTGGACGCCGCAGATTGCTGTTCAAAATGAACGCGACGCTGACCGCCAGCCCGATCAGAATTCCGATCAACAAGTCGGTCAAAACGATCGACGCCACGGTCACCACAAACGGAGTGAACTGGTACCGACCCTCGCTCCACATTTGCTTTACGAGAGTCGGGCTGGCGAGTTTGAGGCCCGTGACCAACAGGATTGCCGCGAGGCAGGACAGGGGGACCATGTTCAAGTAGACGGGCAGGAACATCACGCAGACCAGAATCAGGATGCCGTGGATGATGGTCGCCAGTTTTGTCCTCCCTCCGGCGTTGATATTCACCGAGCTGCGCACGATCACTGACGTCACCGGGATGCCGCCGATCAGACCCGCCACGACATTGCCGATCCCCTGGGCGACCAGTTCCCGGCTGGGTGGCGATGAGCGCTGATGAGGGTCCAGTTTGTCGACGGCTTCCAGATTCAGCAGGGTTTCGAGCGATGCGACAATGGCGATGGTGACTCCGGCGGTGTAAATGGCCGGGTTGTTCCATTGAGAAAAATCTGGCCGCTGGAGGAACTCGCAGAACGTGGCCAGGCTGTCTGCCACCGGCACCTGCACCAGATGGCTTCCCTCAATCACCCATCGCCCACCCAGGATATGAAAGAGCCGTCCGATTCCCACACCCAACAACACCACGATCAAGGGAGCCGGCACGATCGCTTTCTTCAGCGGCTTGAACTTGTCCCAGAACACCAGCACGGCAATGGACAGCAGACCAATCACCGCTGCACCCGGATGCAGATCGCCCAGCATGGCCGCGAACTCGCTGAGCGTGTTTTCGTGATCGGGTTGCGAGAATGACATCTCCCCTTCGGGATCTGTGTCGTGTCCCAGCGCGTGCGGGATTTGCTTCAGGATCAAGATCACGCCGATGGCCGCGAGCAATCCCTTGATGACGCTCGACGGGAAGAACGCGGCGATGAATCCGGCCCGCGCGATCCCGAGTGCGATCTGCATCAGTCCGGCGACCACCACCGCGAGCAGAAAGGCTTGGAACGAGCCCAACTGCGTCACCTGCGCCGCCACGATCGCCGTCAATC
The DNA here is from genome assembly GCA_016235885.1 of Planctomycetales bacterium. Classification (GTDB taxonomy): domain Bacteria; phylum Planctomycetota; class Planctomycetia; order Planctomycetales; family Planctomycetaceae; genus JACRIH01. The sequence continues at coordinate 8,477 of JACRIH010000369.1, forward strand.
CGGCGGCCGGACCGCTGACGCTGCTGTGTGATCGGCTGAGAATGCCCACCACGATGCCGCCGACAATGCCTGCGACCAGGCCCGAGAACAACGGCGCGTTGGAAGCCAGCGCCACTCCCAGACACAGCGGCAATGCCACCAGAAAGACAACCACGCCCGCCGTGAGATCGCGAGAAAATGTGTTTCTTGAAAAAACTGTTGTGCTGGGCATCGAGAGGTACCTTCTATGGAATTCCAATGTCGTGGCGGACGCTGCCAGCGTCCGCGTACAAACTCGTAAAGCCACTGACGCCGCCGCCAAGTAGACCCGCAGAGTGCTTGATGTAGCCACGCTCGCCAAGTGCGTGGGTTTTCCCCGGATTCACCCTTGCTCTTGGCGAGCGTGGCTACCCAGAGATCAATGCGGGTCCACTTAGAAACGGGCACGAAAGAACTTTCCGTGAGCGGCAAGGCGCTAGCCGCCGGTCTGGCAACAATCACCGGCGGCTAGCGCCTTGCCGCTCACAATCGACCTCAGCAAATCGGGA
>JACRIH010000361.1 GCA_016235885.1 Planctomycetales bacterium
CCCCGCGGTGCGCGGTCCCACGGCACCGAGTTCGCCAGCGTCCCCCAGAAATCAAGAGTCCGAGAATCAATCCACGCCCCCTCACCCTAACCCTCTCCCGGAGGGAGAGGGGATGACGCGCGTGCGCTCGCGTCTCGATCTTTCTCGCTGGCTGGTGTCTGGTGAAAACCCGCTCACAGCCCGCGTCACGGTGAATCGTGCGTGGCAGCAATTCTTCGGTCGTGGACTCGTCGAGACCGAGAACGATTTTGGTGCACAAGGTTCTCGGCCGACGCATCCGGAATTGCTCGACTGGCTGGCCAGTGAGTTCGTCACTCGTAAATGGTCGCTCAAGGAATTCCAAAAGCTGATCGTCACATCGGCCACGTATCGACAGTCTTCGCGGCGGCGACCGGAGATGCGCGACATCGATCCCGAAAACAAGTTGTTGGCGCGTCAAACGCGGCTGCGGCTGGATGCCGAAGTCATCCGCGATGCGGGTCTCACCGCGAGTGGTTTCCTGACGCGAACGCTCGGCGGACCGCCCGTGCATCCGCCGCAACCGCTCGGTGTGTACGACTTCACGCAGGACAAAAAGCCGTGGGACGTCGAGAAGGGTCCGAACCGATTTCGCCGCGGGTTGTACACGTACCTGTGGCGGTCGGCTCCGTACCCGGCGATGGTGGTGTTTGATTTTCCCGATGCCAACGCGAACTGTACTCGTCGCCCGCGATCGAATACGCCGCTCCAGTCGCTGACGCTGGCAAACGATCAGGCGTTCTTCGAGTTCGCACAGGGTTTGGCGTCTCGCGTGTTGAAGGAAGCCGCGGCGAACGACGCCGACCGCGTGCGACATGTGTTCCGGCTATCTCTCGCCCGACTGCCGGACTCCGTCGAGACTCAGCGTCTGCTGTCGCTCGTCGAACGGCAACGTGCCCACTTCACTGCCGCACCAAAGGACGCCGAGCAGCTCACCAAGGACGTGACGCCGCCGCCAACGGACGCAATTGAACTGGCGACATGGACCGCCGTGTCGCGAGTGCTGCTGAATTTGGACGAATTCATCACACGTGAATAGTAGCTGATGCAACATCCAACGAAATTACACTTGATCGCGGCAAAGTGATTCCGAAAAAATCACATGATTTGTTTTGTCCCTCATATTGCATTGCCCACAGAGGTGGCTCCTCAGACCAGTGTTGAGGATAAATTCGGAGGTATTCCATGGGGATTGCCTGCCACGCTTTGGCCGGTGTGCTCTAAATGTGGTGGTTCACAAACACTCCTTGCACAATTCACTCACCACAGCCAGCGCCTAGATCTCGGACGAATTGGGAGAGTCTTGCTGGTCTTCCAATGCAATCACAACCCTGGCATGTGTGAGACGTGGACAGGCGGTTCGGGGGCAAACAGTTGCTTCATCCTTGAGTCCGAAGATTTGATCGACGGGCCAACTCCCATACCAGATGACGACCCGCCGGTTGAACAAGAGGTTCGGATCGTACACTGGGAGGCGAAGGAGGATGGTGTGCCGGAGTCCGCAGCATTTTCCTTCTTTGATGACGCGGAGCATCTTCAGATACTGAAAAAGAACCCAAGCCGTCCCCTTCCCGTCACACGACTTGGAAGTGTTCCAACATGGATGCAAAGCACCGACGATGCTCCGAGAGATGGCTGGCGATTCATCGGACAACTAGACAGTTACTACAGTTTTTATTCGAAACCAAAGGGCTTGATTGACGGCATTTATTCTGACGAAGATCACACGGCCGGACGTACGCATTTTTGCGAAGGTCCAAATTTCGGAGACATGGGAATCGGATACATTTTTCTCAAGTTTAGTGATGGAATTCCCCAAGGATACTTCTTCTGGCAGTGTGGCTAACGAGGTGGATCAATGCGCGAGCAACGCATCGCAAAAAAACTAGAAATCGACGCGCAGTTACAAGACGTCACCCGCCGGCATTTCTTCAATGACTGCCGAGTCGGCTTGGGGGCGATGGCTCTCGGATCAATGTTGCAATCCAACGCGGTGGCGGCCTCTGCGTCGCGTGCCAACAATCCGCTCGCCGTGCAAGACACTCATTACCCGGCTCGGGCAAAGAGTGTGATCTTCATGTTCATGGCGGGCGGGCCGAGCCAGCTCGAACTGTTCGATCCCAAGCCGAAACTTCAGGAACTGCACGGGCAGGTGATTCCCGAATCGTTCGTGGCCAATAAGCGGTTCGCCTTCATCAAGAAGGACGCCAAGCTGTTGGGGACGCGACGCAAGTTTGCGAAGTACGGTCAGGCCGGCGCCGACATCAGTGAGTGCCTGCCGCATCTGGCGGGAATCGCGGACGACATCACGATCGTCAAGAGCATGGTCACCGACGTGTTTAACCACGGGCCCGCGAAATTGTTCATGAACACCGGGTCGCCGCAGTTTTCGGGGCGGCCCAGCATGGGGTCGTGGTTGACGTACGGGATCGGCAGCGAATCGGACGACCTGCCGGGTTTCGTGGTTCTTCAGTCCGGCCCGCGCGGGCCGCGCGGCGGGTCGCCGTTGTGGGGGAGCGGCTTCTTGCCGACGGCGTATCAGGGGGTTCCGTTCCGGTCCACGGGTGAAGCGATTCTGAATCTGTCGTCGCCGCGCGGGATCGATGCGAACCGCCAGCGGCAATTCGTGGACGCCGTGAACGATCTCAACCGGCTGCATCTCGACGCGACCGGCGATTCGGAAATCGCGACGCGGATCTCGGCGTACGAAATGGCGTTTCGAATGCAGACGAGCGCCCCCGAACTGATGGACGTGTCAGACGAAACCGAGGAGACGCTGAAGCTGTACGGAGCCGTTCCCGGCAAGGCGTCGTTCGCGAACAACTGCCTGCTGGCTCGGCGGTTGGTCGAACGCGGAGTCCGCTTCGTCCAGCTTTATCACACGGATTGGGACCATCACGGAAACAAAGGGACCGAGCTGGGAGAGTCACTTGACCAGCGGTGCGCGGAATGCGACCAACCGGCCGCAGCGCTCGTGGCGGATCTCAAGCGGCATGGGCTGCTCGATGACACGATTGTCATTTGGGGCGGCGAGTTCGGGCGTACTCCGCAGGGCGAACCGCGCGACCTCATTGGCCGCGATCATCACATTGACGCGTTTACTATGTGGATGGCCGGCGGCGGTTTCAAAGCCGGACAGGTCGTTGGGTCAACAGACGAGATCGGCTACAACGCCGTCGAGGACAAGGTCCACGTCCACGATCTGCACGCCACGATCCTGCACCTCCTGGGGCTGGATCACCTCAAGCTGACCTACCGTTTCCAAGGCCGCGATTTCCGGCTGACGGATGTGGCAGGGAACGTGATGTCGAAGCTGTTGGCGTGACAGGGTCGACAACACTGTCGACCAAGTGGTGAGAGACGGGTCTCGGTTTTGTGGGGAAGAAATGCAAACTATCGCAAGAACCCTCATCTTGGCGGTTCAATATATCGCGGACCGCGTCAACGATTCCACAGAAGAGGACGACGTCAAACAACTTGAACAAGCTGCTCATTCACTAGCTGGAGCAACACAAGCAGAGAAAGAACTTCTCGTTAATGTCGCGATGGATCTCGGATTTCCCGAGTGGCCAAAACAGATCGGGATCACCGAGTAAGTGGTGATGGTGGGCCGGCGATCGCTTCACGAACTGGTCCCAACCTACGAACCGCATTTCACCCGGCACTGTTTCAGACCGATCTCGTCAACCTCAAATCGCACTGGCAGAAACATCTCGATCACTTCGATGTTGGTCGTGCCGTGGCGTGAAAGTGGCAGCGTGACGAAGGAGCCGCTGCGGGCGAGGGCCAGCGGGAGGAGAAGTTGATCGGCGAGGTGTTCGCCGATGGGGACGTTGGCGGTCAGGTAGTTCTTGGCTTCCAGGATGGCGGAGTGGCCGACGGATTCGGCTCGCACGCCGCGGCTGCCGAAGCTGGTGATGATCTCGGTCACGTGTTCGTTCTCGATCTCGATCAGCAACACGTTGCCCGGTCCCTGATCGGGCGGCAGCTCGCGAATTGTGAGCGCATCGGGATTCAGGTCGAGCGCAGTCCGCACGAGTTTCAGTTCGCGCTCGGCGATGTGTCGTGGCAGACCGGCGACCACGGCGGTGGACCGGATGCGCCGCGCAGCGCCGCCTTCTTCGAGATGCAGCGGAGCGAGTTCGGTTGCGGGAGTGATGTTGACATGCAGTCGTCCTCCGCCGCGCGGGTAGAAACCGTGCCGGTCGAGTCGGGCCTCGACGTGTGCTCCCATCCGGTTGATGAGCGGCAGGAAGCTCCGTTCGAAAAAGTCGAATGGCGGGGCATGTGAGTTGTGCGTGCCTCCTTCCACTGTGAGCCGCGACGCAGCGTTCGCGATCAGCAGCGGCGGCAGGACTGTCTGCAACACGAGACTCGCGCTGCCGGCCGTGCCGACGGCGAAGTGATACTCGCCCGGCTGCACCGCGCCGGGCTGAAACGTCAACTCGCGCGAGCCGATGGCCGCGCCGCGAACGGTCGCGCCGGAAATCGTGGCGGCCGCTTCGACCGATGTCAGGTGCTGGCGCTGCAAGCCCGGCTTCGGTCGCCCGGCGCGAATGTTCACCAGTCGCACGGGGGTTCCCGTGATAATCGCCAGCGCCAGCGACGACCGCAGAACCTGCCCTCCCCCTTCACCGATGGAACCGTCAATTGTCAGCATGATTGGAAACTCGAACTCTCTCGAACTCGGCTGCGTTGGGTTGCGGGCATTCGACCGAATGCTCACCGCAACGGAGTTTTTTCGCTCCCGCTCTTGTGAGGACTGAATGCGGACATCCCAAGCGGCCTTCTGGTTCGGTTGGATACCAATGGGTGGTCGCTCATTGTTACGGCAGCAACGTGTGCGGATATGCAAGAACTGTTGGTTGAGGAAACGGACAGCGAATTCACCGATCTGAAGTTTATGAATGACTTCGCATTCGGTATACCACTCGCATGGCGAGCGAAGACGAAAACCGATTGGGTAAGTACCTCCTGAAATCCCGGCTGGGGCATGGAGGAATGGGTGTCGTCTACCTGGCGACCGACACGCGGCTGAAGCGTGATGTGGCGGTGAAGGTGCTCCCGAAGAAGTTGTCCTCCGACGCAGTGGCCGTGCGGCGTTTTCTGCGAGAAGCTCGCGTGGCGGCACGGCTCAGTCATCCAAATGTGGTGGCCGTGCATGATGTCGATGAGCAGAAGGGACACTGCTTTCTCGTGATGGAGTTGGTCACCGGGGGGACGGCGCAGAAACTTATCGAGTCGGGACCGCTGCCGTGGCAGGAGGCGACGCGGATTATCGCCGATTCCTGCCGTGGACTGGCTGCGGCCCACGACGCGGGGATGATTCATCGCGATCTCAAACCGTCCAACATCATGCGGACCAACGACGGGATCGTGAAGCTGGCGGATTTTGGGTTGGCCAAACTCGTGGACGATTCCACCGGGGCGACTCCGTTGACGAGGGCCGGCACGATCATGGGGACGCCGCATTACATGAGCCCGGAACAATGCCAGGGCGAACAATTGGATGCGCGGAGTGATCTATATTCGATGGGGGCGACCTACTTCGCCTTGCTGACCGGACAACCGCCGTTCTCAGATCCGCAGCCGTTGCAGGTGATGTTCGCTCATTGCTCGAAGCCCGTTCCCGATCCGCGCACGTTGAAAGCGGAAATCCCCGCCGCGTGCGCGGCCGTGGTGATGAAGGCGCTGGCCAAGAATCGCACGGAACGGTTTTCCTCGGCGAACGAGATGCTGGCTGCTGTGAACGAGATGCTCGATGGTCCTGCGACGGCGGCCATTTCCCCAAGCCGGAGTTTCACGGCGAATGAAGCCACAGCGATCATGGCATCGAGTGCAGCCCTCCCAGGGACGATGATCATCGATCGTCGAGAACATCGGCGAAAAATGGCCGTGTGGTTGGGGGGATGTTCGCTGTTGTTGCTGACCAGTTGGTCCACGTGGCACTGGTTTATTGATTCAAAACCGTCCGGCAACTCGAACCAGCCCGCGGGACCGAAACAGTCTGGCGGAGCTGGAGGTTTGAAGGCTGGTGTGGCTGCGTCACCGATCACGTTAAGACTGGAGACGGAACTGCCGGGCATCGAGACCGAAATTCGGATGGTTGCTTTTTCCCCGGACAATCAGTCGCTGTTTTCGGCGTCGCTGGACGGAGCGGTGAGGCAGTGGAGTATCGCAGAGCGGCGAGTTGTCCGCACATTTGGCGGGACAACGGATGGCATTCGGGCTCTGGCAATCAACTCGTCATGGGTGATCGCGGGCGGTGAAGCAGAAGTGGTCTGGCTTTGGGGAATGCAGTCTCTGACACCCAAGTTGGCATTGAGTGAATTCAAGAGTGCGACCGGTGAGAATTGGATCAATGCGATTGCCATCAGCCCCGACGGACGGCGGCTGGCTGTGGGGAGCTACGGAGCCTTGCGACTGTACGAACTCGACGGTTCCGGCGCGCGGCTGCTGAAATTGATCGGGACATCCACTTCGGGTTCGGTGCTGTGCTACATGATTCACTCGGTCGCGTTCTCGTCGGACAGCCGTTGGTTGGCGGCGACCACCTGGTCGGACAAAACGGTCGCCGTTTGGAATGCCGAGACGGGAACCCTGCATGAGGCGCGCAAGGACCTTGGAGAACAGCTTGTCACCGTCGCCTTCTTTCTCAATCAAGACCGGCTGCTGTTTGGTGCTCAGGAAGAGGGAGTGTTTTCGTGGAATCTCGCCGATCCACGCGTTGCCGAGATTGCACCCGGCCGAAGCAAGCCGGTGCGGTCTCTGGCGATCACGCCTGACGGCGCGTGGGCGATTGCGGTGGGAGAATGGGGAGGCCCAATTCGCATTCACGACCTGCAGGGCGGGAAGCCGCCCCAAATCGTCAACAAAGCCACACACACTGCCGCTCTGACCGTCGCAATTTCGCCTGATGGCCGGCAAGTGGCCACAGGTGGAGGCGCACAACACGACAAGCGGGGCTACATCCACATCTGGAACATTGTGCCAGACACTGCGGAGCGACCGGAATGAGCGAGGTGACTCCAGAGTCGATGCTCGAAGAAATCTCGACCTGCTGGCCGATGATTCACAATCCGGTGCAGTTCGTGATGAAGTACGCCCGCGCGATCCAGAAGTATGTCGCCGCGCTCGTCCGCGATTCGCACGACGCCGAAGAAGTCGCTCAGGAGTTTTTGATGCGTGTCTTCGACAAGGGCTTCTGCCCACAGAACGTCGTCCGTGGCCGCTTTCGGGATTATCTGAAATCGTCCGTTCGTTATGTCGCAATCAGCCATCTGCGAAAACGTCGACCTGTGGCATTGGACGAAGAGCTTTTGGCGACGCTGGCTCAGCCAGAAATCGATGCCGATCAAGCCTGGGCTCACGAATGGCGAAACTGTCTGCTCGAACGAGTGTGGCAGGCGCTCGAACTGCATCAGCAACAGGCTGACGACAACTCCTTCCATACAGTGCTGCGACAATTCACGGACGACCCGCAGGCCGGCTCCGAAACGCATGCAGCCCGACTTTCCGAACGACTGGGCCGCCCTGTCAATGCCGCGGCATTCCGTCAACAACTCCACCGAGCACGCCGTCAGTTCGCCAAACTCATTGTGGCTGAAGTCCGCCAAACGTTGCAGAATCCAACGGCCGCGTTGGTTGAACAGGAACTGATCGACCTCGACCTGATGCCGTACGTCCGCGAATTCCTGTAGTCCCAGGCGGTACGCCGAAGTCGGGCGCGGCCTTGGCACCGGTCCTACTTTTGTGCTCCGCGAGTCCCCAACTGGGACGTTTTGTGGGACGGAACGTATTGCCGTTTATCGCGAGGACGAAGGATGGAATCCACTTGGGGCGCGTACCGCAAATTTTAGCCGGACTTCTCGATCACTCGATGATCGTGTCGTCACTGACTTTCTCGGCCGATTGCAGTGTCGTTCCGTCCGGCGTGACTCCGAGGTGCAGCAGCGCCTTGTGCAGGATGTCCGCCGCTATCGGAGCCGCCACGATGCCGCCGAGGTGTTCGCCCGGGCCGCCGTGTGGTTCGTCCACCACGACGATCACGAGCACGCGGGGGTCTTCTGCCGGCGCTCCGCACACGAACGAGTTGACGTGCCGGTCGTGCGAGTAGCCCCCGGTCACCGGATCGAGCTTCTGCGACGTGCCCGTTTTGCCGAAGACCCGGAACCCCGCCAGATCTGATTTCTTTCCGGTGCCTCGTTTGACGACTTCCCGCAACGCGTGGATTCGGACCCACTCGGCGATTTCGGGACTGACCGCTTGAGAAGTGAAGATCGCCGGCTCGTTGCGGGGCGACGCTTCATCGCGACGGACGACGTGCGGCGTGACCAACTGACCGCCGTTCGACAAGGCTCCGTACGCGGCCAGCAACTGGATTGGTGTGACGGCAATTTCCTGACCCATCGGAATCGAACCGGTCGAATACGACGTCCATTTTTTTAGCGGGAGCAGTCGTCCACTCACTTCGCCCGGCAGTTCGATGCCGGTTTTCGCCCCGAACCCGAACGTCACGGCCGCCTCGTGTAGGCGCGGGTTGCCGAGCCGCTCGCCGATTTTCGCCATGCCGATGTTGCTCGACTTGACCAGAATGTCCACGACATTCAGGTTTCCGTGCGGTCGAAAGTCTTTCAGCATGCGGCGGCCCATTCGATAGACGCCGTTCTCGCAGTTGAAGATTTCCTCGCGCTGGATCACGTCGTGCTTGAGCGCCCAAGCCACGATGAACGGTTTGAACGTCGATCCCGGCTCGTACATGTCGGCGAGGAGCCGGTTCGTCCACGCATCCGGCGGGGCGTTCCCCGGCTGATTGGGATCGAACGTGGGTCGCGACGCGAGGGCCAGCAGTTCGCCAGTCTTCGCGTCCATCACGGCCGCGGCGCACGACTTTGGTTTCCATTTCTCGAACGACTCGTCCATCGCCCGCTCGGCGTACAGTTGCAGGATCGAGTCGATGGTCAGCATCACCGACTGACCGTGACGCGGCGGCCTGTCGGTCCGGGCGTTGATGTCGATCACCCGACCTCGGGCATCGCATTCCAATTCGCGGTAGCCGTCGTCACCGCGCAGCGTGCGATCGAAACTCGATTCGATCCCGCCGCGACCCAGGCCATCGATGTCGCGGGTTCCCAGCACCTGCGCTGCGAGCGAACCCTGCGGGTATTGCCGCAGGTACTCATCGCGAAACCCCCACGAACCCACCGGCAGGTCGAGTTCGCGGACGCGCACAACTTCCTCGTCGGTCAGCCGTCGTTTCACCCACTGAAATTGCCGCTCGGGATGAACGGCCAGCCGCTCGAACAACGCATCGCGATCAATTTTCAATGAGTCGGCCAGTTGCTGTGCGATCTCCCAACCGTCGTCGATCCGGTTCGGTACGACGTAAATGCTCGACACGCGAATCGTCTCCGCGAGGACTCGGCCATCGCGATCGACGATTTCCCCCGGCCGAGCCGGTACGACTTCGCGGATCGTTCGTTGCCGCTCGGCCAGCTTGCGCAGTTGCTCGCTATCGATGAACTGCAACATCACCAGCCGCCCGGAGAGTACCATCCACACGGCCAGCAGCAACCCGATAATCAACCGGGTTCGCCAGCGAGCATCCGAGGACGAAGCGGTGGAGTTCGCAAGCTCCATGTTACGCGGCGCCCCGCTTGCGAGTTTTCGACTTCGACTTGGGCATGATCGGCTGCTCTACCTCACGCATGCGGAGCTTGCCCGCTTCGAGCGCTTCGAGCAGACGCGGCGGAGCGCCGAGTTTCTGCGTCTCCGCACGGACTCGGGCTTGTCGCTCGACGAGCAATTCGCGTTGATATTCCTGCTGGCTGACCGCGCGGCGCAGTTCGAGGTTCCGCTTCTCCAGCCCGACGCCGGTCAGCGAAATCAACACCGCGAGGACGATCGCACCACCGAAACGAAAGAACATGGCCAGCCGAGTCCGATTCAAGTGTAAAGAAACCCGGCTTGTTGAAGAGCCGGGTTTCTGAGGTTTCTCCTGGCACGATCGTGGCCGAGGCATACTAACCCGAAGCGTAAGCGACGGGGTGCGTCCCTCCCTCGCTTACCCATCGGGTTAGTGTCAACATCGACTGCGAAAGGCCCAGCACCCCGCATCTTCTATCGGCGTGCTCCCGGCTCCTGCACGACTCGGACTTGGCTGGCGTCGGGGGGCAATCGGAGGACCGTGCCGATCTTGAGGGCGTCGGCGCTTTTGAGTTGGTCGACGTTCTTTTCGTAGATTTCGGTCCAGCGGGATGCACGGCCCAAGTGCCGCTGCGAAATGCTCGTCAGTGTGTCTTCCGATCCGACTCGATACAGCGGTTGACCGGCCGCATCCACGAAGAAGCCCGACGAGTCGCTCTCGTTCGTCGGCACCGTTTGACCAGACGTGGCGCTGGCAGTTCGGCTGGCGGTGCGATCGATCAGTTCGGGGAACTGTCGCTCCAAGACCTCTCGAGTCGGCGTGGCGATTTGCAGGCCAGGCTTCATCTGTGTTGGATCGGTCACTTGCTGTGCGTTGAATTTCGCCAACGCTTGGAAGTACCGCGCGGTGCCATATTGCTTCCGCGAGATGCTCCAATAGTTGTCGTTCGGCTGGACGGTGTAGACCTCCGTTGTCGGGTTGTGAGTTGATGGATCGGATTCGATTCTGGGAGTGGCTGCCGCCTTGCGAACGATTCGCTCGGTCGGCTGAGCCTCAAACGGATCGTCCTGACGTGCCACTGCCGCACCCCGCTTGGGCAGGATCGGTGTCAGATCGGACGCGCCGGGTGAGGCACCGCTGGTCGCGCTGGCCAACACCGGAGTGGCCGGCTTCTCGACCCGAGTTTGAGCGAACGCACGGCGGCCATCGATGGGGACTTCTCGAAATCCTTCGAGCCGTTCGTCATCGGCCGTGACCACGGCGGAGTCTCGCCGTTGCGACGCGATTCCGTAGCCCTCGAATCGATCGTTCAAATTTGATCGCGGTTCAGCGGACTCTTCGGGTGGCGACAGAGTGATTGCCGGGGCACGGTTGATCGGCTTGGCTGGAATTTCTTGTTGCGCTGGACGTTGACGCGGTTGGGGTGCCTCGACAATCAGTGGTTGTTCCACCGTCGGTCGAGCCTCAATTTGCGGCAGCGATTCGACCGTGCGCAGATTCCCCGGACGAGTTGGATTCCCCGGACGAGTTGGCTCGGTCTCGGTGATTTCGAGTTCATTCGACAACGCCGGTGCGGGCCGTTCGTCAACCAAATCAGCGCCCAGTTCCGGTTGATCGGGAACCTCGGCAATCGTGTTGATCGGGCGCTGGAGCAATGGTTGCTCGTCTGGCATCTCGTTCAAATTGCCAAGCTGCCGCGGTTCAGATTGCGGGATGGCGCGATTTCGCACGTCGGCGGTGAATGTCGGTGGCTGCCCGCCCTCATCGGAACTGAATGGGTCAGCGGGTTCCGTCTGGTCAGGAATGCCAGGCGCGTGCGCGGCCGGTCGAACCTGGCTAACCGTCGCGTTCGGTTCGGTCAGGTCCGGGTCACCCTCAACCGGCGAGAGGTTGTTTCCGTCTCCCTCCGTTTCCGTTTGCTGAGCCACTTCGGTTTCAGCCTGTTTGTCTTTCAGCTTCTTGTAAACCACGAAGCCAAAGGCACTCAACAAAATCAGAATCAATCCCAGACCAATTTTCGTTTCGCGTCCCATCTTGGGCCTCCGTGCTGAAAGTCCCCAGTCTTGTTCAGACTTGTCCTGTGAATTCTCGACCGACGCCGTGGCAGGCGCCGGGTTTGACGTTGGATTTGTGTTCGGGATCGGGTTCGGTCGCGGAGCGGTGTTCGCCGTCACAGCCTTTTCACCACTCGCAACTTGGCTGTTCGGGAACGCGGGTTGATTCGTTGCTCCGCGATCGACGCCACCACTGGTTTGGTAGTAAGGAGTTGCCATCGGTCTGTCGCTCGAAAAGTGTGTTTGACGAGTCGGTTTTCCAACGAATGGAAGCCGATAATCGCCAGGATTCCGTTCTGTTTCAGGCAGGGATGCAGCACCTCGCGGAGAGCCTGTTCCACATGCACAAGTTCCTGGTTGACTGCGATCCGCAACGCTTGAAACACGCGGGTCGCCGGGTGACGCGGCGCGTTCCGCTCCATCCGCCCCGGCATCGCGAGGGCGACGGCGTCGAGCAGATCAGACACAGTTCGGATCGGATGCGACTTGCGGAAATCGACGATCGTCCGGGCGACCTTGCGAGCCTGCGGTTCCTCACCGTAGTGATCCAGCACCCACGCCAAGTCCGATTGGCTGATCTGTTCGAGCAGTTGCCAAGCCGGTTCACCCTGCGACGTGTCGAACCGCATGTCGAGCGATCCGGTAGCACGAAAGCTGAAGCCGCGTGCGTCGTCAGCGAGTTGGTCCGACGACAGACCGAGGTCCAGCAGAATGCGATCGACGGCGTCGATTCGCAACTCAGCCAGAATCTCACGCAGTTGGACATAACTCGCCTGTTTCAAGTGACAGTTGCTGGCGTTCAGTCGCGACCGGGCGATGTCGAGCATCATCGGATCGCGATCCAATCCGATCAGCGTTCCCTCGGGTCCGATCTGTTTCAGAATCTCCTGGCTGTGACCACCGGCTCCGACCGTGCCATCCACGACGACAGCTCCCGGTTGAAGTTCGAGGTGCCGCAAGACTTCACGAAGTAACACCGGAACATGCACGGGCGGCGGACCGCTCGGGTTCCGGTCGAGGTCGTTCATTGGGGTGAAATGAGTTGAAGTGAGAGACCCGCCAGTAGGAACGCCCTCCGTGGCGTTCCAGGTGCGGGATTCAAGGTGCCAGCTTCGTAAACGCTGAATTGTGCGAGAACCGCACGACGTGCGAGAGGTGTGTATCTGTTTTTGCAAAATCGGGAAAGACGAGTTGCCGATGGTTCTCGCCCGATTTCGAGTCGGATGTGAAAATCATTCGCCCCGAGTGCTCTTCCCTGAGCACTCCGCGGGGCGAATGATTTCGGCCAGTCCGGCTGAGAGTTGACACTCTCTGGCCGATTCACAGCGGGTGGTCGCTTCCCTGATCACCCACGCCGTCCGCAAAGCCCGGTTAAGCCAGCGGCGGTGTCAACTTGAAGCGACGTGAAGGTTGATGCTCATTTCACGTCGCGAATGATCTGCTGTCCCTCCGTGAAACTGCGATGGGCAAGATTCCGGTTCCAACTCCCGTAGTCCGGACCCCTTGGTCCGGACGAGTCGATTCCGAGGAGACTGCGTCCGGACCAAGGGGTCCGGCCTACATCGATCCAGCTTGAACGCGATAGCTATCCCACGTGGCAGGGTTCCAGATTTCCGCATGGTCGTTGACTCCGATCAACACGACCTCGCGCTGCAACCCCGCAAACTCAACAAGCCGATCCGGAATTCGAATTCGACTCTGGGCATCCAACTCCACTTTGGCAACCTGTGAACATCGAATCCGCAGCGATTTGTTTAGCTCGTCCAAGTTGCCTGACTGCTCTTCCAGCTTCTTCAACAGCCGGCTGTAACCGGCGGGCGAAAACAAGCTCAACGAACGTTCCTTCTCGGGGGCGATATAGAGGACTTCCAGGTTGGCTTCTTCAAACTCCTCGTAGAGCTGACGGGGAATCGCCAGCCGGTTTTTTTCGTCAAGTTTTCGATCGTGCGTTCCAGTCAGTGCCATCTTTCACCATCGTTCCCCACTCCTCCCCACGCGGCCCCAAATTTATCAATCGATCTTGAGGCGTCAAGCTGCGATCACCAATCATTTCTGACTTGGTTTTCGTCCGTTGACCTAGGTCTGTGACTGGCATCGGATTGAAGCTTTTCAAAATTATTTTGTGATGACGATTCTCGCGATGGTGACGGTCCTGTCGGCTCGACGACATGCCGAATGCCGGTCACTGGAAGCCCCGTATCTTGTGGGGTGATCTCACCGTGACAGCAATTGGTGGTAGGCTTGGGCGTACAATTTCGCCGAGTTGTCGAGCGTAAATCGTTCCCTCACGGCCTGTTGTGCAGCTTGAGCCAGTTGCAGCGACAAGGCAGAAGCCCCCAAAAGTCGATTCAGTGCCG
>JACRIH010000370.1 GCA_016235885.1 Planctomycetales bacterium
CTCGCTACGCAGATTCGTCCGGGGGCTAACGCCCTCCGGCTCGCCTGGTTGCCTGAGCTTCCGCCATTCGGCTTGTAATTCCGCGAGAGGACCAGCCTCTTCCACCTCAGTCAGCGCCGACCAAATCGTCGCCAGATATTTTGGGCTGAGCTTGGCCTCGTTCGCGAACTCGCTCAACGACGCCTTCGCCTTGCCGAGCGCTGCACGATGTTGAAATTGCCACGCGGCTAAAAAATAGTCGGCGTAATCAACTTTGTGCCGCTGATAGAAATCAACGATCCGTTGGACGCAGAATTTGTCGCGGTCGGTCTCCGTGACGGCCGGATGCGGCGCGAAGACGAAACCGCTCGGCTTCAAAACCAGGTGATCGGCGACCAGCCTCGCTGCCGCCAGGTATTTTTTGAGCAAGGCTGGCGACATCGTCAGCGATTCGCCTGAGTTGTCAAATCCCGCTTCGTTCGCCGGATCGACGGGGAACTCGCGCGTCGGGCGAATGTCGACGCCTGTCAGATCGCGGATCGTGTAATCGAACTCCGCATTACTCAACCGTCGCGCCAGAACAGTCCCCGGATCGCCCGCGTTCCGGCACGCCTCATCCTCGCGCAACGCCTTGATCCATTCGATGACGACCCGTCGCTCTTGTGCCGTCGGCTGCTTCGTCGCCTTCTTGGGAGGCATCTCCTCCGCTTCGAGCCGCTCGACGACGATGTCCCACGCGCGGTAATTCTTCACGACGGCCGCGACCGACGAATCGCCACTCAGGTCCAGTTTCCCTTGCTGCTTCTCGGCACCGTGGCAAGCCAGACAGTACGTCTTCAAAAACGGATGCACGACGTCCGCGAAGCGGCGTTCCAGCGGTTGCCGATTTGGTTCGGCCGCAGTCGCCGTGATGGCGAACGAGCCGTTCAGCAAGACCATTGCGCCGATCGTTGATCGAGACAACATCGAGCAAGCTTTCATGTCAGAGCACTTCCTCCCCCTCTCCCCCTCCGGGGGCGAGGGGAGTTCATTCGCTAAATTTGGGCGTCGGCCACGTCGTCGAATCGAACGGGGGTACTGTATGTCTCGACAAGCGGACAGAGCAAGCACGGATGCACCGTGGATTCAGTCGCGACCGTCCACGACTTCGCGGATGGCTTCACCGACGACGTCGCACAGGCGGTGAACGAAATCGGCGGGCATGGCGGGAGCAGGCATGAGAACGATCACGTCACCGAGTGGTCGGGTGATGACGCCACGTTTGCGAGAGGCCAGCGTCACGCGGTGGCCGATTCTCGCGGCTGGTGGATACGCAGCCTTCGTCGCTTTGTCTTGCACGAGTTCCACGCCGACCATGATCCCTTTCTGCCGAACATCCCCGACGTGCGGCCAGTCGGACCACTCAGCGAGTCGCGTTCGCAGCAGTTCGGCATTGCGGTGGATGTTGTCGAGGACGCGGTTCCGCTCGAAAAGTTTCAACGACGCCAGTGCCGCGGCACAAGCCAGCGGGTTGCCGGTGTATGTGTGACCGTGAAAGAACGTCCGGGCGTCTTCGCGTTCGCCGAGGAACGCTTCGTAAATTCGGTCGGTCGTCAGCGTGGCCGCGAGCGGCAGATATCCGCCGGTGATTCCTTTCGACAGACACAGCAGATCGGGGACGACGTTCTCTTGCTCGCAGGCCAGCAGCGTTCCCGTGCGACCGAACCCCGTCGCCACTTCATCGGCGATCAGCGGGATGTCGAGCGCAGCGGTCACTTCGCGCACGTGCCGCAAGTACCCCGGCGGATGCACGAGGATTCCGGCCGCTCCCTGCACGAGCGGTTCGATGATGAACGCGGCGATGCGGTCGTGCTGCTCCCGCACCACGCGCTCCACTTCGGCAAAGCAGTGGGCGACATACGATTCCGCAGTGAACCCGGCGGGCGTGCGGAATGCGACCGGCGCGGGAACTTCGACCGTGCGGAATAGCAATCGGTCGTACGTGGCATGAAACAGCCCGATGCCACCGACGCTCACCGAACCGATCGTGTCTCCGTGGTACGCCTGCGACAAGCGAACAAAAAGGTCTCGCGTGCCCGGCCGGTCGGGTCGCTGTTGGTGAAACTGGTACGCGATCTTCAACGCCGCTTCGACGGCGGTGGAACCGTTGTCGGAAAAAAACACGCGAGTCAGACCGGGTGGCGCGATACGAATCAACTCGCGAGCCAACTCCACCGACGGGACGTTGGCCAGCCCGAGCAGTGTGCTGTGCGACACGCGGTCGAGTTGCTCGCGGATGGCCGTGTCGATCTCGGGGACGCGGTGACCGTGGACGTTGCACCACAACGATGACGTGCCGTCGAGGTATCGCCGCCCGTCCGTATCGATCAGTTCAAACCCCTCCGCCGCGGCGATGACGGGCGTTTCTTCACGGCAGTATTCGCGCATCGGCGTGAACGGATGCCAGACGTGAGCGCGGTCGTTGGAGCGGTATTCGGACGTGGTCATAATGTTTTTCTCCCCTCTCCCCCCGGAAGGGGAGAGGGGTCGGGGGTGAGGGGCAAGCGTCGTTCGGCGTCACCTGAAAACCTTGAAGACTGAGCCGGGAGCAACTCGCCCCTCACCCCCTGGCCCCCTCCGGGGGAGAGGGGGAACTAGAAAAAAGCCTACGGCTTCATCGGTGGTTGGCTGGCGAGTTGGACGAGCGCTTCGCGGACGCGGGCGATCTGTTCGGCGTTCACGGTCAGGTAGCGATGGCGACCAGTTGCCGATGCGGCGAACTGCGTGATCTGTTTGTCGTCCACCGTGATCGTTCCCGTGGACGACAAACCGAAGTAGTTACGGTCGGGACGGACGGCGAACAGCACGGCGGTGAGATCCCACGTTTCGCGATCGTAGGGCATCTTCTGATACAGCTCGTACGCTTCGCGGAGCGGGTGGTGCTTCACGTACCGGAAGTCGCGCTCGATGCTGGTCGCCGGATACTTGATTGCGACGCCGATTTCAAATCCGCTCGTCACCACCGGCGTCGGCCAATCCGCGAACACCTTGCGAGCCGCGTCGATGTCGATGTGGACGTTGTACTCCTTCTGCAGCCCCTGCTCGGAAAACATGCCCGCCATCATCGACAGCAGCGACACCTTGCGGGCCACCAGTTCGCGTCCTGATAGCGGCGAATTGTCGTCCGGCTTCGATTCCAGCAGCCGCGCGAGGTTAGTTGAGAAACCGACGACAACCACGACCACCGACCCATCCGGCTGCGCGGCGAGCACTCGACGCAGCAGCGAGACCGCTTCCGGCGCGTCCTTCCCCGACTTTAGATCGTGCGGGTATCGCGGTTGCCCATCGTCGGCCGCGGTGGAAGGCAGACGGATGTACTTGCTGTCCTCCGGCGTCTTTCCGTTGCGGACGACTCCGATCGGAATCTCGCCCCGGCCGTTAAACGTGTTCACCAGATCGCAGTACGGCGCGGCGAACTCGTTGTCCTTGCTGAGCGTCACCGCCAGCAACCGGCATTCACCGCGACTCTGCAGCGCGTGGATGACTCCCAGCGCGAGAGCATCGTCAATGTCGTTGCCCATGTCGGTGTCGAAGATCAGCCGCACAGAGGGAGCGTGAACATCGTCTGCCGCAAGGCGAGCGGGAATGGACAATTCACACGCGAACAACAACGAGGCTGCTCCAATCATCAGACCACGGATGAATATCATGAAGCTGCCTTTCTGA
>JACRIH010000371.1 GCA_016235885.1 Planctomycetales bacterium
TGGACTAGGCGAAGCACCGTCGCATTGTCCGCGTCGTGGCGTTGAAGTTGATTTCGCAGACAGTCACGAAGGACCATAACGCGCTCAAACGATTCCAGCGCGAAGTCGTCGCGGCGGCGAAGCTGAATCATCCGAACATCGTGGGTGCGTTCGATGCCGACGAGCACAAGGGGACGCATTTCCTCGTGATGGAGTTTGTCGACGGATCGGACTTGGCGGCACTCGTCAAGCAGCACGGACCGTTTCCGATTGTCCAAGCGGTCGAGTGCATCGCCCAGGCGGCGCGGGGATTGGAGTTCGCGCATCGGGAAGGGGTCGTCCACCGCGACATCAAGCCACACAACCTGCTGCTCGCCCGTGAATCGTCGACGTCCGATGAGAGGGCAGGGGGGGTGGTCAAGATTCTCGACATGGGCCTGGCGCGGATCGACAACTCGTTGTCGGGTCCGGGTGGTGGCGAGAGCGCGAGCCTGACTCAGTCGGGCACGATCATGGGGACCGTCGATTACATGTCCCCCGAGCAGGCGCTCGACACCAAGCACGCCGATCACCGGGCCGACATCTACAGCTTGGGGATCACGCTGTGGTATCTGCTGACCGGCAAGCCCTGCTACGACGGCAACACGTTGATGAAAAAACTGCTGGCGCACCGCGAGATGCCGATTCCGTCGTTGCGAGCCGCCCGTGGTGATGTGCCACCTGGTTTGGAAGCGGTCTTCCAGCGCATGGTCGCCAAGCGACCAGAGGATCGATACCAGTCGATGACCGATGTCCTCGCGGCGCTCAGCACGTGCCTGACAGTGAGTGCTCAGATCGGGCAACTGGTCCCGTCGGCTCCCGCAACAACAGAAGATGGCGACCTGATGAGCTTCTTTCGGGGGATCGCCAGTGAAACTGTAGCCTCGCGACCCGCTCCAAAAATCGCAAAGTCCACGGCCAGCGATACGCTGATGCCGCGCCCGCAAGGCCATACGCCGACGCCTACGGAAAACACGTCGCCAGCCACGGTCGGACAAGCTCGCCGCAAGCAACAGATGCTGATCGGTGGCGGAGTGGCCGTCGTCGCTGTGCTGTGTCTCGCTGGCTGGCTGATCTCGCGATCGGGATCGGACAAAACTGTCACCGCCGCCAAACCGGCCAATGAAGACATCGGCTTCGAGGTCGGCAAGAACTCTGGAAAGAAAAAGGAAGGCAAGGGGCGGAATTCCAAGACGAACGCGTTGTCGTCGCCAAGTCAATTTGCTCTGAAGTTCGATGGGCAGAGCTTCGTGGAGATTCCATCGCTGCGCTGGGATGGAAAGGAACCGGTCACGCTGGAGTTTGTGGTTTCCGTCGATGCCGCTGAGGCCGCGATTGCCGGAAGTTTGGTGCTCGCCTCGTGGATCTCACCGAATCCTGGCGAAGAATTGTTGGCTTATCGCATCAGCAACCTCTGGGCGTTTGACGCGAGGCACTCGGACAAGCGCTGGATCAGCTCCATTCACGCTCTCCGTCCGAATGAGCGTGTGCTGCTGAACTGCATCTTCGACGGCAACCAGACATTGGTCGTTGCCAATGGGGAGCAAGGGAACGCTTTTGAATCCGACACAAACCCAATCCCGGGCAGACCGGGATTGTGGATCGGCGGTTCGGTTGGACACGCCAGCCAGCTTTTCCGAGGGACCATCGAGCAGGTCCGCGTTTCCAAGGGAGTCCGCACCGCATTGACGGCACCGCCGGCGGGCAGGCTCCCGAAGGACAGTTCGACGATCGCGCTGTATCACTTCGACGAGGGGCGCGGTTCGGTCCTGAAGGACTCGTCCGGCAACAACCATCACGGCAAGATCACGGGTGCGAAGTGGATCAGTGCGACGTCCGCGTCCGCACAAGGTCATGCTCTCCGATTTGATGGCGACGATCTTGTGACGATTGATGCTCTTCCGGAGTACTCGACGGATTCGCTGACGATTGAAGCCTACGTTCAACCGGAATCCGCAAAATCCGCTGCGTGGATTTACAGTCTCGGGAGCAACGGTGGCTTGGGAATCTATCCCAACGACAGTCAGTGGCGGTTCGCAACCGTTTTCGATCCGTCAGGTTGGTTCCAATTGGTGTCGCCAGAGCCGATCAAACTCCAGCAGCGAGTTCATCTGGCGGGGGTCTGCGACAAGACCGAGTTCCGTCTGTATCTGGACGGCCAACTCAGCGGAGTACCAGCCTCTTCCGTCGGCATACGATTCAGGGGGCGTCAGGGCTACCCTCAGATCGGATACACATTCCACGGCATCATCGACGAACTGCGAGTTTCCAAGGTCGCCCGATATTCCAAGAACTTCACGCCTCCTTCACGGCATGAACTGGATGCCAACACCTTCGCGTTGTATCACTTTGACGAAGGGAGCGGCGAAGTCCTGCGCGACTCGTCCAGCAACAACCATCACGGCAAGATCGTCGGGGCGAAGTGGGTGAAAGTGGATGGCTCGCCGACCATCGTGGACCGAGACGCGGGGCTTTCGGGGTTGGAGTTTTCCGGGCAGGGTGACCACGTTCTGCTCCCCAAACTGACCAGCCAGGATCGGCCGATCACGATTGAAGCCTGGTGGACGCTCGCGTCCGATCAGGACATGTCGTTGGTGTCTATTCCACACGCCGATGGAGCGGGGCTGTTCCGACTCACGGTGCTCAACGGCGGCCCGCAAGCGGTTCTGGTTCGCAACAAGTCGAACGCAATCGCCCACAGTCGCAGCCGCACATTGCCGGTCGGCGAACCATTTCATTTGGCGGTGACGTTCCAACCGAACGGTCGCTGGAGTTGTTGGCTGAACGGTCAGAAGCTTTCGGAACTCGCCGATCACTACGGCTGGTCGCCACCCATTCGTCAAGCGTTCACGGCGATCATCGGATTGGATCAAGGCGTCCCGTTGTCCTCCGGGCAACGACGAGGCGCGTTTCAGGGGACTCTGCGCGAACTTCGGATTTCCCAAACGACGCGCTATGTTGCTCCTTTCAAGCCAGCCATGCGACTCGAATCCGATAGAGATACGCTCGCCCTGTACCACTTCGACGAAGGCACGGGCAGCGAGTTGAAGGACGCCTCCGGCAACAACCATCACGGCAAGATCGTCGGCGCGAAGTGGGTGAAGGTCGATGGCTCGGCGCTGTCGTCCAACGATCCCGAACGGGCGGTTGCGGAGTGGATCATCAACAACGGCGGCGATGTCCACCAGGTCGGCCAAGCTGGTGTCATTGCGAAGGTGGCCGATCTGCCACGGCAGCCGTTCGCGGTGCGGCATGTCGATATTCGCAATGTCGCGAATTTCAGCGAGGCCGACGCACAGCGGCTGACCAGACTTCGCGAACTGACGGCGGTTTATTTTACGCAGACGACTCTCGGCGGCGGGGCGATTCGGACTTTGGCAGGCTGTCGGCGTTTGCAGACTTTGTTGGTGTCTGACGGCTCGACGACGGATGCCACACTGTCTGAGATGCTCCAAATTCCACAACTCCGCTCCTTTGAGTACGACAATGTCGCGGTGACGGACGAATTTGTCGCACGCTTGGGACAACTCACACAGCTTTATCACTTCCAGCTTGGTGCCTGTCCGTTGGTCACTGCGGAAGGACTCGTCCGCTTGGCCGCTGCACCCCCTCCGAAGTTGCAATATCTCGCGTTAGGTAGCACGAAGACTGGTGTCTCTGGACTGAGGGCGGTCGCTCGTCTGCCGCATCTGCAAGAACTTAACATCGGTGGTCCGCAGTTGGACGATGCTTGGCTCACCGAACTCGCTCACTGTCCAACATTGTCGAAGGTTTGGCTGACCAATACCCGCGTCACTCAGGCCGGAACAACGGAGTTGCAGAAGGCGCTCACCGGTTGCCAGATTTTCGTGTCGAAACCGGAGCAAGCCCCACCGCTGTACGGCCCCGCCTATCGCGACACGATCCGCCGACTGATGGCTCGCGGGTTCGGGATCATGGTGACGACTAACACGCTCCGCGGTATGACTTGGATTCGTAGCGACGATCCGTTTCCGAAGGGAGATGTCGTATTCGCCGCGGCTGCGAGCGCCTTCTATTCCTCACCTGTGCTTGATGCGGAAAAGGCCGACCTGCAACTGCTCGCCCAACTTTCCGATCTCCAAATTCTCGCTCTCGGAAAGCTACCGCCGGACGGTCTGCGCGAACTGCTGCCGTTGAAGAATCTGATCAGCCTTCAGATCGGCAGCCCGCTGACCGACGCCGACATCGCGTTGCTCCCGTCATTTCCCAAGCTGAGCACTTTTGGAGCGATCCTCCCCAGTGATGCGGCGTTAGAGACGGTCGCCAAGCTGCCGCACCTGAGCTATTTGATGATTTCGTTTGGCTCCAAGATCACCGACAACGGTCTGAAAGTCCTCGAATCGGCGCGCGTCCTGAGCAACGTGGATTTCGGATACACGAACATCTCCCTCGCCGCCGCGCAGAGCCTGGCCAACACCCGCCCCGACATCATCGTGACCGTGAAGAGCCAACGCCTCGACCCCGTCGAAACCAAACCCAACGCTCAGGCCCCGCCGAACAACCCGAAACCGTGACCGAAGGGTTTGGTGATGGCTTTGCTGACGCGAGACTTCTACGAACGAGACCCGTTGGCGGTGGCTCGCGAGTTGATCGGGAAGCATCTCGTCCGGCGCACGTCACATGGGCTCTGTTCCGGAGTCATCGTTGAAACGGAAGCGTATCTCGCTGCGGATGACCCGGCGTCACATTCGTATCGCGGGGTGACACGCAAGAACGCGACGATGTTTGGCCGCGCGGGGCTGTTGTACGTCTATCCGATCCACGCTCGGCATTGCTTGAACGCCGTGACGGAATCGCGCGGTATCGCCAGCGCCGTGCTCATTCGAGCGGTTCAGCCGCTGCAAGGGATCGAACTCATGCATCAACGCCGTCAGTGCTCGCCGACCGATCTGGTCCGCGGACCCGCTCGGCTTTGCGAAGCGTTCGCTGTGGACCGACGCTTGGATGGCTGGGATCTCACGCGTGGGACTCGCATCTGGATCGAACAGCCCGATGATAGCGACGTCCGCGATCAACAGATCGTTGTGTCGCCGCGCATCGGTGTGACGTCAGGCCGCAATTTGGAACTGCGTTTCTTTCTGAAGGACAGCCCGTGCGTGAGCGGACCTCGAACACGGTGGCGACGACGCAAACGTCTTGACGGTTGAAGTCAAGTTGCCGAGAACGCACGCGAACATCTTTCACCATCTTGAATTCCCATTTCGTTCACAGGTGGATCACTCTTGCGGTATTCTAGCGAGGCAACCAATCAAAGGGGTCGGAAGTCGTTTTCAGGTCGCCGGTGTCGCGTTACGATCCACGAAGGCGAATTGACGCCGACCTGAAAAAAGGGCTCCCGACCCTTTCACTCGAAAGCTCCACCATGAATGCCAAATCCAGGATTGGCGTCGCGAAGCAGGCGTCGCTCAAGCTGAAGATCGGACTGACGGTGTTGTGCCTGATGTTCATCGCCGGCGGAAGCTTTCCGTTGTACCACGGCGTTCAGGGAATTCGTGAAGCGAGGGCGTCGCTGGCGTGGCCGAAGACGGGCGGGAAGATCACTCAGTCTCACGTTGCGACGACGACGAGCCGTACGCGCGACAGAGACAACCACAACCGCGAACGAATCAGGCACTCGTACTCGGCGGAGATCAAGTACGAGTTTCCGGTCAACGGCGTCACTCACAAGGGGAGCCGAGTGACCGTCGTCAACGACCAGTTCGGCAGCGAAGACTACGCGAAAGCGGTCTCCGATAAATATCCGCAGGGGGCCGATGTCACGGTCTCGTACAACCCGGCCGATCCGAGCGACTGCGTGCTGGAACCGGGAAGCTGGAGTGGCTCTCTCGTCATGTTTGCGATGGCCGCCGCACTGATGCTCGTGCCGCTGTTATTCCTGCGAGGTATGTGGCAGTCGAGTACGGTCGACATCACCGACCCGCATCGAAACACCAAAGAAGAGCGGCGACGATTCGGGCGGGAGTTTCGCGAACGTTTCCTCGAATGGGAACCGGGCCACATCATCCACTTGCACCGCGATCATTTGGGATTCGCGACCATCATCGGCGGAGCGTTGATTGCCGGACTGGTTGCCGGACTGCTCTTCGGACTGGTTCCCGCGCTGTGGCTCTTCTCCGGCCGGGGACCGCTCTTCATCGCCCAATTTTATGCTGCCGTCTCGCTCGTGCTGGCCGTCGTCGGAGGCATCTGGCTCGGCCTGGACAACCGCCGCCGCGACACACACATCGACTGGGGCCGCGAAATGATCCGCGCTCAAGTCGGCTGGTTCGCTCACGAGTACACTTTCGACGAAATCCAAGAACTGTCGATTCGCGTGCCGAAGCCGGAGAAAAAATCCGCCGGCTCCGGCACCACTGAGAAAACCTACGCCGCTCGCATCCATCTGCACATTGGCGGCAAACGCTACATTCTCTTGGAGACGGAATTCACGCGTCACGATCACCTCTCCGTACGAGCCAGCCTGCTGCCAATCGTTGAGCAACTGGCACAAGACCTCAAAGTCGGTTGGTCAGAAAAATAAATTGGAGGCCGTAGCCACGTTCGCCAGAACGTGGGGGTTCGTCTGCTGGCCCACGTTCTGGCGGGCTTGTTGAATTATTGTGGCGGTGGCACTCCGTGACACCGCACGTTGTGGCCGCCCCGCAGGGCGGGCACAACATGTCCCGCCACGGAGAGTCGGGACCACATTAATTCAACAAGCCCTGGCGAACGTGGCTACGGTTTTGAGACCGCCTTTATGAATCGACCATGTTGGGCACACTTGGAAAAAGGAATCACATCATGACCAACCCGCTTCCGCTGTTTCCGACGACCGTGATCGGCAGCATGCCGCGTCCGCAGTACGTCAAGGATTTGCTGAAATCCGGCTCGCGAACCGGTGAGCACGACGCACTCTGGCAGCGGCGCATGGACGACGCGGTGCGCTTTATCATCGGCATGCAGGAGCAGGCGGGGATCGACATTATCTCGGACGGCGAGTGGCGGCGGGAAAGCTATGTGGATGTCATCGGCGAGATCATGACCGGCTGCCGCTGGGTGCAGCGCGACCAGTTTCAATATCACCAGGTCGTGGTCGAACGCATGCAGCCGCGCCGGCCGGGCGTCGTGGCGGAAGAGGCGCGGTTCCTGCGCGAGAATACCGACCGGCATGTGAAAGTCTGCCTGCCGTCGCCGTATCTCGTCGGACAGAGGATGTGGGAGCCGGCGTATTCGCAGGACGCCTATGCAACGCGCGACGAATTTTGCGAAGCGCTGGTCCCCGTGCTGCGTGCGGAGTTGCTCGCCATCCGCGACGTCGGAGTCGATGTGATTCAACTCGATGAGCCGCATCTGTGTGTGCTGGTGGACCCGAAGGTGCGCGCGACCTTTGCCGACCCGGAAGCCGAGATGCGCAAAGCGGTGGCCTGGATCAACCAAATCATCAGCGGCGTGAGCGGAGTCACGCTGGCCGTCCACTTGTGCCGCCGCAATTGGGGCCGTCGCGGTTGGGGCGCGGCGGGCGGCTACGAGGCGATCCTGTCGCACATCAAACAGATCGAGGTCGAGCAACTGATGCTCGAATTCTCGATCCCGGCTGCCGGCGACGTGGCCATCCTCCGCGAGTTGCCGGAACACATGCGGATCGGACTGGGTTGTGTGGACGTGCGTTTCCCAGAAATCGACACACCGGAACTGATCGTCGAACGAGTCCAAAAGGCCCTCGAACATGTCGCCCCCGAGCGGATCACGCTGAACCCCGACTGCGGCTTCGCGCCCGGCAAGGACCATGAGATCCCGCTGGAGGAAGCGTACGCCAAGCTCAAGAACGAAGCCCTGGCCGCCAAACGGCTGCGCGAACTGCACGCGGCTCGCTGAGTGATCTCGCGAAACGTCCAACCGACATCAGTATTCACGGCATTTTGTCGCGATCTAACTTCCGAGTTATATTAGGATCAGCACAGCATGGCCGTTGGCATCACCGTCGTCGTCCTCATCATTGTCGCAATCCTCTATGCCGTGCTTTGCACCCGGTATCGCGAGCGTTGGTGTGCTCGCGAAGGGTTCGAGGATCTTGGCAAGGTGTCGGACGAATGGTATCAGCGATTGCGGGTTCATCAGCATTGCTTCGGTGAGGGGGACGTGGGCCACGTCGGTTCCTGCTTGAGAAAAGTCATCGACGGCCGGACGCTCTGGCTGCTCGAACACGAATGGAGGACGGGCAGCATCAATGACCGGCGAGCTGTCTGGAAGACGTTTGTGATTTGGGAACTGGATGAGCCAGGGTTGCCGCACTTCACGCTCAGCCAGAGAACGCCTCCGGTGGTGCAAACGCTCGCGACCGTGATTCGGGCGATTTTGTTCATTCCGTATCTGCTGTTCCTCAGACCTCACAAGGCTCCCCCACTGCGAGGGTTCGCACCTGCCGAGGACAACTGCGACTATTCCGAAGAGTTCGCTCGTCGATATCAAGTGACCGGTGATCCTGACGCCACACGAAAACTCCTCACACGTGACGTTCAAGCCTGCTTCTGCGAGAAACCATTCTCGGTGAGTGATGACATGACGAATCGACGTAAATGGTTGACTTCGCTCCGTGCTGTATCGGCGGGAGGTCTCGCAGCCGGCAGCTTCGGACTACGATTCAAAGCGGCGTTCGGTGTCGATGATGCGAACAATCCGGCGGCGCTGGTGACGAGACAGGAACTCCCGTCGGTGATCCGTCACGGCATCACGGCGACGCGGCCTGCGACACTGCTTCTGTGACTTACCGAGCCACGCCCGCCTGGAGGGTGAACCCCTGCACCAGCAAGCTCCCCGTGCGAAAGTCCGAGGAGGTTCCGGCGGCGAGCAGGCTGGAATCACCCCAGACGGAGGCCAGGTAGCCGACCTTCAACCACATCAGCGTATCCGGACAGAGTTCCTCGTCCGCAGACCATTGACGATTGTCCCACACCAGGCCCACTTCGAATTCCCCCACGGGGAGGATGTCGGTTTTTTCTTCGGAGAGGCTGCTGGACGTGGTCCCCGCGCCGCCACCTGGCAATACGACGGCGAAGTTGCTTTGCCGGCTGGTCCGTCCCACAAGCAGAGAACCTCGCGAGCGACCGTACGCCGACAGGCCCGTCAGCAGCGGATGATCCAACCCCACCGACGTGGTCAGTCCCGCGCCGCGATAATCCTGAAACGAAGAACTCGTCACCGCTTCTCCGGAACCGCGTCGCAGGTTGGCGGTGAAGGTTTGATTGATTCCCGAGTAACGTGTGCCGACGGTCCACTCGACTCCCAAGTCGTTCCACTGGTCGCGGTGAGTCAGTTCCGGCGCGATCACGGTCAGGATGTTGACGACAGTGTTCGCGTCCAGCGACTGATTGTCGGCTCCCGATCCCACAACCTGTTTCAGACTGCCGCTCAGGCTGAGAAAATTGCCCGCCATGCTCAAGCCGTATTCGCTGTCGAATCCGAGTTTAACGTTGAATCGTGGAGCCAGACCAAATTCCTGCTCCACGTGTCGGGAGAGTGTCAGACCGGGAAACAGCGCGGCCGTGCTGCCGGGAAGCATGTCGAGGAAGGCGTCGTTCGACCAACTCGGCTGGACGAAGTCGAATCCGAATGCCAGGCCGATGTCCGGCGTCGCCACGTCGCGGAGCGATGACATCGCCATGCCTTCGGATTCAGCGGCGGGATAGTATCCCGATGCAGGCACGATCTCGTCGGTTGGCAAGTCCGTCGATGGTCTCGAACTGGCGGCATTCGTCGCCGGCTTCGAATTGGCAATGTCCCCCAGTTCGCTCAGGAACGGTTCTGCTGGAGCTTCGTCGAGCCAGGGCAGGGGTTCCGGTTCTTCTTGAGCGAGCGTGACTCGCGTGTCCACTGGGCACAGACACACCAGCACAGCCAGCGATCGCCAGAGAAAACGATTCATCGGCTCCCCCTCACGCATTGCGACACGACAAAACTTTCGCGGGACGTCCAACCGTTACGATTGTTATCGGTCGCAAGTCGTGCAATCTTGACGCAGACTACGGCGCTATCCGGCAAATCCTGCCGAGTTCCGGTGGACACGCTCATCGATCACCGGAGACGACGGTGCGTCTGGCAAGAACTGCGATTTGATTCGTAGTCCGGACCCCTTGGTCCGGACGAGGCCATTCGCGGCCGTCATAAACGACTTCGTCCGGACCAAGGGGTCCGGACTACGTCGGTACGTTTCGGAAAGATATGGCGATCGCGATCCTCATCCCCGCCAGCCGTGGTTCTCTCGGACCTGAATCATCGCGGCGAGGATGTTGTTCCACGTGTCCTGTTTCATCAGCATTTCATTCGGGAACATACAGCCGTCCCAGCAGATGTGGCGGCATTTCCTGGTGACCTTGCCGGTGTCGTCGCGGAGCCAGTAGCCGGCGTCACGGGCGACGTTCAGCTTGCCGTTCGGATCGGTGACCGGGCAGTGCTTGCCCGTCTTGTCGTGCGAACCGGAACCCTTCACGGTCGCGTCGTTCTGCGCGATGTGGAAGTCAAACGTCCACGGTCGCAGCACCTTGGTGAGCTTGACCATCGCCTTGTGGAACTCGCCCGGTTCCCAATGAAAATTCGCGGGGACGATGCGGTGCTCGGGGGCGTTGAACCCGAGCGTGTACAGCAGCGTATGCGCCATGTCGGCCTGGAATCCAACGACGCGCGGCATGTTCACTTCTTCGAGAAGCGTGACCATCCATTTCCACGAGTGCATGGCTCCCCAGCAAATCTCTCCCTCGGCGGCCAGGCGTTCGCCGTGTCCGCGAGCGACCTTGCCACCCTCCTTGAACGTCTGGGCAATGAGCTTCGTGTTCCCCTTCGGGTCCGCCGACCAGTCGTGAACGCTGGCAGCCGAGTCGATACGCACGATGCCGTTGGGACGCGCGCCCAACTTCCGCAGCTTCTCCCCGATCCGGCACGCCTTGCGAACCGCCGTGACCCAGTTCTTGCGCTTGGTCTCGTCTCCCATTGCCGAACCATCGAACCACACCGGTGCCACGACCGAACCGATCTCAAAACCTTTGGACTGAATCTTGTCCGCCAGCCGCTTGATGCCGTCGTCGTCGAGGTCGATGGAAATGTGCGGTTCGTACAGGAACAGATCCACGCCATCGAATTTCGTCCCGTGGACCTCGGCCTTGGCCGTCAGATCGAGCATGGTGTCGAGGTCAATGAACGGCTCCGCACCGGGCGAACCTTTGCCAACGAGGCCGGGCCACATGGCGTTGTGCAGTTTCGGAAAATTATTTGCAACGGGTGCGGCGGCTTTGGCGGGGGCAGCGGTCTTGGCCATCGGAATGTTCCTCAGAATTGGTTGCAGATCAAGTTGGATGTGAATTCAATTCTCCCCTCGCCCCCGCAGGGGGAGAGGGGTCGGGGGTGAGGGGCAAGCGTCTCTGGATGTCGCATGGAATCCAAGCCAGGGGCCATTCGCCCCTCACCCCAGCCCTCTCCCCCAACGGGGGAGAGGGAGTTCGTCGCTGGTTATTTCTTCCGCTTTTTGTGCTCGCCGACCTCAGGAGCATCCGGGCAGGCATCCGGCCCAAAGTATCGCAGGCCGACGAGCGGTTCGCTGCCGGTGTTTTCAAACGTGACTCCATCCCGAGCCGCCTTCTCGGTGACGAACACTTCGTCCTCGGTCATCGCTCCGAACCGGATCATCGCCGGAGTTTGCAACCGCAGCTTGCCAACGCGGCCTTCCCCCTGAACCGTGATCCAGCCGTACGCCCCGCCGTCCTTGATGGTGACTTTCGCGCCGGGGTTGACCGTCAGTTCCTTCGCGGTGAAAAGCTGCTTGCCCGCGAACTTGCCGTACACAATCCAGCGATCGACGTAGCCTTCCTTTTCGGTGTCGGCGACGGCGATCGGTTCCAGGTAATGACTGTCCTTGAAATTCGGATTCACATTCCCTTCCCAATCGAGCGCATCGACGAGGTACTTGTTGTCGTTGTGTTTTTCCTTCGGAAAATCTTTCGTCAGCAGCGACCGCGGCACGGCGCGACCTTCCACCATCGACTGATACATTCCAAACACGTCGCTCCCCCATTGCGGCTCGTAGGTCACAAGGCTTCCCGGCGCGTGCAGCACACACGGTGGGATCAGCCAACCGGTTCCCGGCTGAAGGCGGTACGCCTTGGAATAATTCAGGATGCCGTTGTCGCCATCGTTCCAGCGATCGAGGCAGCGAACGATGTCTTGCTTCGTCGTTCCCGGTTCCAAGCCCATGAATGTGTACGGGAAGTTGTTGCCGATGGCGTTGAGTTGCGGCGGGAAGTAATACGATTCGGGCTTCCCTTCCTGTCCAGTCAGCCTGGCCTGCTTGTCGTTCTGATGCATGTGATGGGGAATCGGCCCCATGTTGTCAAAGAACTTCGAATAGACCGGCCAGCGGCTGTACTTCTTCCAGATATTCTTGCCAACGAGGTCCGCGCCGAGTTCGGCGACGGCTTCCTTCAGAGTGAATCGATCCTTGCCGAACACGACATAGCTCAACCCTTCGTCCGGCGGAGCACCCTCGTTCGTGGCGACGGTGGTCGATGCGAACCATCGCTCGTCGATGCCGCCGCGATGAGTCCCCAGCGCGTAGTAATCGGCGGGATGCAGCTTGATCCGTTTGCCGGGCTGCAGAAACGATCGCGGCACCCACGTCGGAGCCAGCCGCAAAATGCCATTCCCTTCAGTCAACGCATCGACCGCCAATCGTGCCACCTTCGACATCGGAATCCTCTCCCCTCGTGAATGACAAAACACCGGGGCCGCAATGCCCCCGCCGTGGAAAAGCGGGCGTCATTGTGGCGAGGTGACGAGGTACGTTCAAGCGAGCGGGGCGTCCCTAAGAGCCTTAGAGCTACATTCCATCGCTCACATTTCGAGTCGTGTTGGCGGGTAGATTTTTTCTGCGAGCTGCTAAACCGTGGCCACGACCGAGTGCCGCCTCGCGACGGAAGTGGTCGGAGTGACGACCTGCGTGGCAGTGGTGGCGGCGATGGCTGTGGGCTGAGTAACCAATTGGCCATCCACCAGCGAATACAGACTCATGCGAGTCAATGACGGCGAGTAGACGTGCAGCGTCACCAGCGGCGTGTCGTCGGTCGCGAAGTTGCCCACCGCATGAATGTCGCCGTCCGAACCGCCAAACACGTCGCCAGCAATCCAGTGGCTCGTGTGTTGGAGCACTTCATTTTCGGCCTGCTGGTAAACCGTCTCGGTAGCCGTGCCTCGGATCACCCGCACCGCGCACGTTGATCCGGCATGATCGTGAATCGGACTGAACTGTCCGGTAGCCCAGCACAGCACGAGCATTCGATAGAGCGGCCCCTCCCGCACGAGATTTCTCTGATATCCGGTCGGGGAGAAGCGAATCCAGTCCGCCAGTTCCTCGAAGCCGACCTCCAGGTCACGCTGCCACCGCAGCAGTTCGTCCAGTGGAGCACGCTCGGTCAACGCATCCAGAGCACACAAGAAGTCACGTAGTTTCGCGGCCATGTCACACCTCCTGACGGGGAAAGACGCTGGAACAGCTCGTCAGACAGCGGAAGCTCAACGCCTCACACAACTGCCTTCGAAAAGCCGTCCAAGAGGTGCATCGCAAGACAAGAGAAGAATTGCGCGGCTCAATCACTCGTGGCGAACGTCGCGAATGCGACTGCCAACGACTAGATTAGCTCGGACTGGTGATCATCAGACGGGGGAACTGTCATGCCCAAATCATTAACGCCAGGCGACAGCGGCTGTGATTCGCTGGTGCATCTCGGCTGATCAATTGAGCGAGCCGGCACCGGAGCCTTTTCAGCGAATCCAACGTTGTCGAGAGAATCTACTGACCGGAATGGAAATCCCTAAAGACCAGCCGCATTGAAGAAGGCGGGGATGAGGTCGTTACGACGGCGGAAACGACGAATGGCGTTGAGGAGTTCGTGGCGATGAGTGGACAGATCCGGGCTGCAGACGTTGGCCA
>JACRIH010000366.1 GCA_016235885.1 Planctomycetales bacterium
CCGCTCGCCACGCGGCGATTCAGTGTTTCCTGCGGGTCGTCGGATTCGGGGAGCAGGTCGCCGGCGAGTTGCTGGATCGTGAACTGATCGAACGGCAGGTTGTTCTGGAACGCGTCGATCACCCACTCGCGCCAGCGCGTCATGTCGCGCCCCGAGTCGATGTGGTAGCCATGCGTATCAGCGTAGCGCGAAGCGTCCAGCCAATCGACCGCCAGCCGTTCGCCATGATGCGGCGACGCGAACAACCGCTCGACAAGTTTCTCGTACGCATCGGGTCTGCGGTCATTCACGAACGCATCGATTTCGGCCGGTGTCGGTGGGAGGCCGGTCAGGTCGAGAGTGACCCGGCGGATGAGTGTGGATTTGTTCGCTTCCGGTGACGGTTGCAATCCTTCCGCGTGGAGTCGCGAGAGGATGAAGGCGTCGATGGGATTTGAGATTTGAGATTTGAGATTTGAAATCTTCGGGACCGGCGGACGCTGGACTGGCTTGAATGACCAGTGCGTCTGGAAGTTGGCTCCCTGTTCGATCCATTTTCGCAACAGTTGCCTTTCAGCATCCGTGAGCTTTTTGTTTTCTTTCGGGGGCGGCATGACTTCGGCCGCGTCGGTCGAAAAGATTCTCTCGATGAGCCGACTTTCATCCGGTTTGCCCGGCACGATGGCTCGGTCGCCGGACTCGGCGGGTTTGAGTGCTGCGTCGTGGACGTCGAATCGCAACTCGGCCTTGCGCTCGTTGGCATCCGGTCCGTGGCACTTGTAGCAGTTGTTCGACAGGATCGGCCGGATGTCGCGGTTGTAGTCGATGGCGGTCCTGGAGGCCGGCGGTACGGTGGCCGGACCTGTGTCGCCGGTCACGCGATCGGTGAGCATCGTGATGCCACCCGCGACGAGCGCTATGAAAACCGAAACTCGAACGACAAACGAAGTGCTTCGAACCAGGTGAGCCATGCTTGCGAGCGCCTCTGCAAAAGCGACTGTGTCACGGGAGGAAACAACGTGTCCAATGTACCCGCCCGAATCCCGATGAGCCAGAGTGTTCGACGTCTCGCCCGTCGAGCAAACCGTTGCATCCGGTCGGCGGATCGTGTCGAATGTCGTCGTTCAATCGAGTTGTTTTCCCGTGTTCGGCCGAACATCGGCCGCAAACTGAGGTCGAGGAATTCCCATGCAGAATTGGAAGTGGTTTGGTGTCGCGGCGATGTGCGTGATGTTCGCAGGCTGTCCATCCGAGCGACCGACGCAGCCGGTCGGCGGGAAGGAGTCCACCAAGCCGGCGACCGTCGAAACAACGGTGGATGCCAAACCGAAGGACGATCGCAAACCGGACGACGCTGTGGCGGTGGACGCGCTCAAGCAGGCCGGAGTGATTCTCAAAACGGATTCCGCCGGATCAGTGCTGGACGCCGACTTCACCAATGTGGCGGCTCCGCCAGCGGGCGAAACCAACGACGCCAAGCTCGCCCCGCTGAAAGGACTGCCGAATTTGAAGCGGGTCACTCTGTACGGCCCCTCGTTCACGAACGCGGCTTGCGACCACTTGCAGGATCTCAAGCAACTCGAAGTCATCGACCTTAAGAACACGGCCGTCGCGGATGCGGGCGTCGAAAAACTCAAGGGGTTGACGAAAGTTCGGGCGCTGGTCCTACGCCGGACAGAAGTGCGAGATGCGGGGCTGGCACATCTGGCCGCGATGGCGAACCTCGTGGACCTCGACCTGCGGTTCACCAACGTGACGGACTCCGGAATGGAAACGATCAAGGGACTCAAGAAGTTGAAGTTCCTGAAGCTGGAGGACTCGCAGGTCACGGAGATGGGCCTGGCTCACATTGCGGAGTTGCCAAATCTGGAAATGCTCAACCTGCGTGGGAGCAGCTTCAACGATGGGGCGATGGATCACATCGCGAAGCTCACCAAACTTCGCATCCTCGAAATGACCGACGTGGGGATCACCGACAACGGGATGGCCAAACTGAAATCGCTCACCAATCTCGAACAGTTGGAGTTACTGCGAGATTTTGTCGGCAACAAAACGCTGGAGCATATTTCCGGACTGAGCAATATCCGCTTCCTCTCACTGCGCGACACGCTGGTGAAGGACGATGGGATGGCGAACATCGCCGGCTTTACCAAGCTCACGTTCCTCGATCTGTCCGAGACCACGATCGGCGACGCCGGCCTCGCACACCTCAAGGGATTGACGAACCTGGAAGAACTTGGATTGTGGACCACCAAGGTGACCGACGCGGGCCTGACGCACTTGTCCGGCATGACGAAACTCAAAACGCTGGACCTCAAGAAGACCGCGGTCACGGACGACGGGATGAAGACTCTGGCCGGGCTGAAAAGCCTCGAAGTGCTGAAACTCGACGAATCGAAAATCACCGACGCGGGCCTGGCACAGCTCAAAGAGTTGCCGAAGCTCAAGAAGGTGACGCTCAACACCACGAGCGGCCTCACGCAGGGAGGCGTCGACGAATTGAAGAAGTCGCTGCCGAAGGTGGAGATTTCCTTCTGATCGGTCCGGTCACGCCGCGCGGCGGTTGACGGAACCGGTTTTATAACCCCACCGCTCGATGAACGGCTGCATTCTCTGACGAATCGTCGTCTGCACGTCATCGGGCAGTGGGCGGAAGCGGTTTTTCTGGTAGTCGGCGATTCCGGCGAGATACGTTTCCAGTCGCGTGCGGAATTCAGGCGTGAGGTGCAGCCCGAGTTGCTGGTAGATGCACTCGATGACTTTCAGCGGCTCGCGTTCCAGTTCCTCGAACGAGACTTCGCAAAACTGGTGGCTCGGCAATTCGGCGGCGTGTCGGTAGCAGGATGCTTCCATGTCGTGGTAGTTGTCGAGGAACCGCGTCGCGTACGATGACGCATCGTCTGTGTCCTGCACCTGCATCACCGCGTGCCCTTCGCGTTCGGTGTGCATGTTCGACCGGTACACGTCGAACGGATGGCGGTGGATGTGGACGAACTTGGCCTGCGGGAACATCTCGCGGAACAGTCCCACGCGCGCCGTGTTGTGCGGACTCTTGAGCAACGGCCGCCGGCCATTCCACAGCGTGAGCTTCCGCAGAAACAGCAGGTAGTGACGTTTCCAAGCTGACAGTTCGCAGTGCGAAAAATCTTCCGGAAAGATGAATCGGTCGTAATCGTCTCCCTGACGCGGAAACGTCAGCCCCCAGTACGGCGACAGCCGGCAGCAATTCGCCAGCGCGAACTCTTCTTCCTGCGGACTGAAGATGTGAAACCGCACGGCATCCATTGGACGTTTCCACGGCGAGAACACCGCCAGCAGCGGTGTGAACAGCCAGCCGGAGAACAGGAATCCCACCGGGTTCAGCACCTGATACGCTTGCGGCGTCGCGAACTGCGAGTCGAGCGCGAGCAGGTTTTGCAGATGTGTCGTGCCGCTGCGATGCACGCCCAGGATGAACACCGGGTCCGGGATCGGTCGCTTGCACAGCAGCCACGGCAGGATCAATCGCTCCGGCAGCGAAACCACCGTGCTCACCACCGAAAACGTCAGGCTCGCGATCAGCCGCGGAACGTACTTCCACCCGACGGCGAACCGCGCCTGCCACAACCGTCCCAGCCAGACATCCAGCGGCGCGAAGTTGTTCATCCCCGAGAACGGGTACACGCGCTTGAAACTCGTCGCGAACGCGGCCTGTCGCTCGGCAGACCTGACCACCGGGGAACCGCGTCGCGTCGCGACGATCACCGTCGCGACAATCACGAGCAACCAGAACACCGGAGCCTGTCGGGGATCGACATCGGGACAAAGCCAGGCGGCCGAGTCGCCGTCAATCACGCCGGTGATGAGTCGCGTTTTGCGCACCAACGTCGCGACGAACAGCCAGCCGGCGAGCAGACTCGCGGGGAGCAAAATGCCACCGGATCGAATCCGCATCGTCGCGAGGAAATTGCCGACACAGAACAGGCCAACGATGAGCTGTACTTCGGCGGATGAAACGCCGTCACGCAGACCGCCGCTTACGTTCGCGAACGCGAACAGCAACGACGAAATCCCGGCAGCGACAACCACACCGTGTCGCTCGCGAAACAGCGTCAGCAGGTAACCCCGGAAGATCAGTTCCGAACAGAACGC
The DNA here is from genome assembly GCA_016235885.1 of Planctomycetales bacterium. Classification (GTDB taxonomy): domain Bacteria; phylum Planctomycetota; class Planctomycetia; order Planctomycetales; family Planctomycetaceae; genus JACRIH01. The sequence goes on from JACRIH010000366.1 coordinate 4,111, forward strand.
CACCACGAACACCGCCAATCCGGACCCCGCCGCGCGGAACCATTCCCACCACGCGATGTCCCCGCGCTGGCCCACCACGCCTGCGGTCACGAGGATTCCAAACCAGCTCGCCGCAAAAGCGGTCCCCGCCGCGAAGCCCGCGCCGATCTGTCCAATCCAACGGTCGTCGATGGCCAAACCAAACTCCGCCGCCGGCCGACGCGTGCGCGACATCAACCAGATCAGGCTCGTGATCGAAATCGCCAGCAGTGTCGCACTGCCTCCGCGCCCGTGAGCCAGGATGTCGAACTCGAATCCCGCCAACCACGCGATCCCCTGCACCAGCGCCGCCGCGCCAACAACGATCGCCGCCCAAACCAGCAGCATGACGAACGGCGATCCCGTGCCGCGAGTGCTCTCCCGAGCCGCGATTTGCCCCGGCTGCGACATCCGAACATCCTTGTTCTCTGCCGTAGGTTGGGCTTTCAGCCCGACCGATTGCGATGTGAAGTCAGGCTAGAAAGCCTGACCTACCTGAAAGCGGGCGGGAGTTTATGGCTCGCACTACGCTCGGTCCAGATCAAATGGCCAAGGCGTGGTCGTCGACCTCGGTTAGAAACGGTCGGTGATGTCACGCCATTTGAATCGCGTAGGTCGTGACTCTGTTTCGGAGAATGCCGCGAAGATTTCATCAACGTCACTGGCATTCAGTTGCTCGTTGCTTTTCACTGTCACTTGGCAGCCATTTGTCGGTATGGCTATCTCAGAATGGTTGTCGCCATCTTTCCCGGCGATCCAGTGTTTGAATCCCTCTGCAAGCTGCTCCCGCCATTCAGCCGTATACAGTCCATCTCCGCCAGCGATCTGCGTGTAGCTTCCAGAAGTTGACTCAAGGATCGCAAAGCTTGGGCCTCCGTTCACTCGCATTCGCGCGATTGCGTTTCGGATTTGTTGCACGGTGGGTGCCCGAACAGGCTCTTCTTCTTCGACTGAAAACAACAACTTCGGATTTGGATTTTCGCGTCCCAAGACCGCGTTGTGTGCTGGCGGAAGAAAGACGCGACTTGACTGCGGATCAAAGCAAACGAGCCCGTGCTTCGCAGCCAATTCCAAAACAAGTGGAACAACATCATTGACTCTCGACCACGACATACACATCTCGCAACACCCATCGGAGACCGACAATGGGCAACTCCACGGACACTTGTCCCATTCGCCTTCCGGCAAATCGCGGCTGTCGGGGAAATGGACAATCAATTCTCCAAAGAATTCGCGCACGCTCGCGTGTCGCTCGAAAATGATGTTCCTGCTGTCCGCTTCTCCAGCGGCTGCGTAGATTTCGCTGGCCTCGCTGTCGGTCAGAGGCTTATTGCTATACCAGACCGCGAGATCAAAGCTCATGCTGGCTCCCTCAATCGACAGGTTGTGTTGAAGTCCAATGCGAAAATCGGGTCGGACATCGTCTCATCGTCCGTCTTTCATCCAGCGAACACCGGCTCCGCAAACTTCTTCACTTCGGTGAAGCTGGCGTCCTCAACATCTTTGTGCAGGCTGTTGCCGTGCGAGTCCATCGTGCAGATGGTCGCGAAGCCGTTGACGCGCAGGTGCCACATCGCTTCGGGGATGCCGAACTTGTCGAGCAGGTCCACGCCGTCCACGTTGGTGATGCACTCGGCGTAGAATTGAGCCGCGCCGCCGATCGCGTTGAGGTACACGGCACCGTACTGCTTGAGGCCGGCGAGCGTCTTGGCCCCCATGCCTCCCTTGCCGATCACCGCGCGGATGCCGAACCGGCCAATGATGTCCGCCTGGTACGGTTCTTCGCGGGACGACGTGGTCGGTCCCGCGCCGGTCACGCTCCATTTGCCCGCGGCATCCTTCAACATCACCGGACCGCAGTGGTAAATGATCTGGCCGTGGAGGTCGATCGGGGCGTCGTGGTGCATCAGGTAGTGATGGATTTCGTCGCGGCCGGTGTGGACGAGGCCGTTCACGACCACGACGTCTCCCGCGCGGATGCTGCGAATCTTCTCCTCGGTCACCGGCGCTTCGATCACGATTTCTTTGCCGGTGAGCGGGAAGCCCTTCGTCGTGGCGAGCTTTTTGATTTCGTCCGGTTCGCGATACAGCCAGCGCTGGATGTCGCCGGTGGTTGGATTGAGGATCACGCCGAGACGCCGGAACGCCCAGCATTCGTAAGCGACCGAAATAAAGTACGACGCCGGCAGCCGATTCTGCACGCCGATCTTGCACCCCAGCAGCGTGACCTTGCCGCTCCAACCCATCGTGCCGATGCCGAGTTTGTTGGCGTTCTCGGTGATGTATTTTTCGAGTTCGGCGAGTTCTGGAACGGGATTGACGTCGTCCGCCTTGCGAAATAGTTGCTGCTTCGCCCCTTCGTAGCCGCTCGTCCGGTCACCCCCCACGCACACGCCGAGGTATCCCGCCGAGCATCCCTGACCCTGCGCCTGCCACACCGCGTGCATCAAACATTTTCGCACGCCGTCGAGGTCGCGGTCGGCTCGACCCAACCCCGGCAGTTCCTGCGGCAGCGAATACTGAATGTTTTTGTTCTCGCATCCGCCCCCCTTCAGGATCAGCTTGATCTCGACCTCATCCTTCCGATGCTGATGGAAATGGAAGACCGGAGTCCCCGCGCCGAGGTTGTCGCCGCTGTTCTTCCCCGTCAGCGAATCGACCGAGTTCGGCCGCAGCTTGCCCGCCTTCGTGGCCTTGGCGACTGCGGCGCGAATCTGTTCCTCCAGAGTGATCTGGTCGAAGCCGACGGGCGTCGCGACGTAGAACGTCGGCATCCCCGTATCCTGACAGATCGGCCGTTCGGTTTCGCAAGCCATGTCGATGTTGAGCGCGATCGTCTGCAGCGCCATCGACGCCCGCGTGTCGGGTGTCTCCCGCTTGCCCGCTTCATCCATCAGCCGCCGCACGTCGGACGGCAGGTTGGTCGAGGTTTGAACGATCAGGTCGTAGAGGCTTTGTTCGAAAGACATCGTGTGCTCCAAATCTACTCCCCTCTCCCCACCGGGGGAGAGGGGTTGGGGGTGAGGGGGCGGACCCGCGAGTCGCTTGACGCCCCAGCCCCCCACCCCC
>JACRIH010000367.1 GCA_016235885.1 Planctomycetales bacterium
AGGCACGAGACCCATCAATTCGTAATCGTGTGCGCCACCGGTGGGTCTCGTGCCTCGACCCACCCTACGTTTGCTTCGTCTTTTCAATGTGACTTTCTGATGTCCGAAAACAGCGTCACCAAAGCCTTCGATGATTCCGGTCGCCAGCAACTGTTGGAGACCGTGATGGCGGAGTACACCCGCGCGTGCGATGCCGGGGCCGCGCCGAATCGGCAGGTGTTTCTGGAGCGATACCCGGAACTCGCGGAGGACCTGCGCGACTTCTTTTCCAATCACGACCGGATGGATCGATTCGCCCAGCCACTCGCTCCCTCCGTGCCGCCGTATGGCAGATCTACGCTCATTCGCGCGGAGGCCGAGCAGGTGGGACTCTGCATCGTTGAGCGTGCGGAGCGGAGCCGGTCGCGCATCGGCTGTCTTCTGACCATCCGGCAGAACGCGGGACACCGAGGCCACCGCGTTGTCCGCGGCGGCAGCGTGCGCCAGCGGAATGACCAATGACCAGGCTCCAAGACCAAACAAATCCCAAGTTTCAATGACCAAGCATCAAGCCCTAATCGTCGGAGACAACTTGGAGTCGAAGCCCCCGCGATTGGGGATTTGGACATTGGACATTGGGCATTCCTTGGTCATTGGAGCTTGGTCATTGGTCATTTGAATTGCATCAAATCCGCACGAAAATCTTCTGCCGGTACATCCACACGCAGATCAGCCAGATTGTGAACGTGATGGCGACCATTTCGACGATCGGTGTGACGTTGATCGACGTTCCGTCACTCAGCGGGAATTCCAGAGTGAAGACGTCCGCGCCGAAATGCGTCTTCCACGTTTGACGCAGCCACGGTTTCATCAACTGCGACATGCAGTAGGTCGCGATGGAATTCATCCCGACGACCATGAACGGCCAGCCGAGGAATTTCAGGCGGCAAATGTCGATCACAAAGTAGAACGCGGCCAGCATCAGGTAGACGACGCCTCCGCTGTACAACGCCCACGACGGAGTCCAGATCCGTTTGACGGCCGGGCAGAAGCCGAATTCGTGCAGGCCGTAACCGGCCGCGAGCAACGCTCCACCGGCGAACAGCAGCGTGAACAGTTTCGTCGCGGCACCGCGCGGGCTGCGCATCAATTCGCCGGCCAGCATCCCGAGGATCATCGTCGCCAGCGACGGCACAAAGCTGAGTGTGGCGTAGCCTCCCTCGTTGAACTCGAACGGCTTTTCACGCGGGAACAGATTCAAGAACCAGCGGTCGAACGCTGCGGCGGCGTTTGTGTTCTTGTTCCAGTGTGCTTCGAGACCGGTCAGCATGTTCCAATCGACCGGGAGGCCGTACTTGGTCGGATCAATATCGGGCGGCGGTGACGGATAGAGTCCAAACGCGAGCCAGTAGCCAGCGAGAATCGCCGCTGCGGCCAGCATCTGCACCATCGGCTTCTGTTTCCAGAGCAGAAACAAAAACGTGTAGCCGAGGCCGATCTGGCAGAGCACGTTTGGAAAGATGATGTCGGTCTGCTTCCGTCCGTTCGAGGTCAGGAACACGCCGAGAGCGACCAGCAGGAATGAGCGAAAGAGGGCGTGGCCGAGCATCCGGCCGTACGAGCTACCGCGCGCTTCGCGCACGGCATACGAAAACGGCAGTGCCACGCCGACCATGAACATGAACGCCGGTTGGATCATGTCCCAGAAACCGCCACCGATCCATTGGGCGTGATCGCTGTGAAACTTCAGCGTCTGCCATAGTTCGGAATCGGGGAATTGTTTCGCCACGGCGGACAAACCAAGTCCGCCCGAGACCATCGCGAGCATGATGAACCCGCGGTACGCGTCGAGCGATGCAAGTCGTTCCGCAGCGGGCTTGAGTGAGGCGGGTGAGTGAGGCATGGCCGCATGATACGCCTGACCCGGACGACGCGAAAGTCCGCGGGCTGTGTCGCAGGCGAAAGTGGTAGGGTGGGACCAGCGGAGCGCAGGCCCACCAGTGAAGCAGCCCAATGGTGGGCCCGCGCTACGCTGGTCCCACCCCACCGCCCGCCATGTCATCCGGATTACGGGAGGGTATCAGACGCGAACGCGTCGTGGTTTCTTGCTCGCCTGGTACAACTCACGGAACGTGTCGAGGCAGGTGAATTGAAATTGGAAACCAAGTTCATTTTGCAAGCGATTCGGAGCGACGACCCACGGGTCGCGGACGTAGTAGTGCAACTCGGGAGGGAAGTCGAACACCGGCAGACGCAGATTCCACCAGATGGTGGTCGCAGCACGAGCCATCCAGAACGGCAACTTGAAACACGGCCGGCCGGTCTCGCGGGCGATCATGGACAGCGGCATCCAGTCGGGCGGACCGATGTTGAACGGACCACAGGCGCTGTGCCGCAGGATTTCATACGTCGCGGCGGCTACGTCGTCCTGGTGGACGAATTGCAGCGGCGAGTCGCGGCCATCCAGTTTGGCGAAGAAGGGCAGGTTGAGTATCAACCGCGTGAGGTAATTGTTGATGCCCGGACCGCAGATGATACATGGTCGCGTCCAACTCACCGCGATGTCACCATTTCGCTGTGAGAAATCCACGATCATCCGTTCGAGGTCTGTCTTGTCGATGGCGTACTGGAAGGACGACTTGTCAACGATCGGGTGACGATCATCGACGGGCACCGGCGTGTCGGCGTGGCCGCCAAACACGGTCGCGCTGGACGCCATCAGGAACCGCCGCGGTCGAACGGATTCCACCGCTCGGAACACATTTTGACTGCCACCGACGTTGATGTCCCGCATTTTCCGATCGTCGCGGGTCGGGTTCACGATGAACGCCAGATGCACCACGGTGTCCGGCTTGAACTTCTGGAGGACGTCCGTCAGGGACGGATCGCGCACGTCGACCTTCACGAACTCATCGGCTGCGGCTCGTGGTGGAACGACGTCCAACCCGAGGATCTTCGCGTGCGGCGCATGCGTCCGCAGGTGCTCGATCAATTTGGAGCCGTAGAACCCCGAACTGCCGGTGATGGCGATGCGTTTCAGAGTGGGATCAGGTGTGGACAAACGATTGACCCAAGAACGGAGACAGACCCCAGCGGAGAAACGATTTCATCATTCGTGTGCCGCAATAGCTCGGTGGGGACACTAATCCGAATGGCACGCGATGGCAATGCGTGTCTGACACTCGGTGGCGCACTTCAGATTCCACCCGGCAGGCGTAATTGACAATCGCTTCGACTCGCCGGTAGTCTGGCCTCTCGTCGTGTCAAATCTTGCCGCGTGTTCGGGGGAAGGGGGCACTCTCATGTCACCGCCACAGATGGATGCATTCCGGCGAGAGTTTCTGCTGCGAGCCGGATCGGGCCTGGGGTCGGTCGCGCTGGCGGCGATGCTAAATGGCGAGCGGTCGGTTCGTGCGGAGGCCACAAGTGCCAGGCGTTCCGAAGCCAGCGCATCTCCACTCGCGGCGGCGACACCGCATTTTGCGGCGCGGGCGAAGCGGGTCATCTGGCTGTTCATGCACGGCGGACCGAGTCAGGTCGATCTGTTTGATCCCAAGCCCGACCTCATCAAGTATGCCGGTCAGCCGCTGCCGGACAGCTTTGGCGACGTGATGACACGGCGCAAAGTGGCGAAGAACCCGTTGCTTGGTCCCGTTCGGCCGTTCCGCCCGCGCGGCGAATCGGGCTTGGAGATCAGCGACTTCCTGCCGAACATCGCCGAACTGGCCGACGACCTGTGCGTGATTCGGAGTTGTCACGGCGACAGCGTGAACCATCCTCAGTCGGTGTATCAAATGAACACCGGCAGCATCTTGTTGGGCCGCCCGTGCCTCGGCAGTTGGGTCAGCTACGGGCTGGGGACGGAGAATCAGGATCTGCCTGCGTTCGTCGTTTTGCCCGATCCGGGCGGCGGATTGAAAGGCGGTCCCCCCGCTTGGGGGAGCGGCTACCTGCCGGCCACGTATCAGGGGACCGTCTTCCGCGCCGGAAAAACTCCGATTGTGAACCTGCATCCACCATCGACCGTTCGATCCAGTGGCGATTCGTCCTCCACGAACCGCCAACGCGCCACGCTCGACCTCATCCAGCAACTCAACGCGAAGCACCTAGTCGAACGCGACAACGACGGCGAACTCGCCGCGAGAATTCATTCGTATGAACTCGCCTACCGCATGCAATCGGCGGCGACCGACGTGGTCGATCTTCGCCGCGAGACTGCGGAAACGCGGCGGCTGTACGGCATCGACCAGAAAGAGACCGACGAATTCGGAACGCGCTGTCTGCTGGCTCGGCGGTTGATCGAACACGGCGTGCGGTTCGTGCAGGTCTACTCGGGCGACACCGGCGGTTGGGACGCGCACACCGACGTGGCCAAGAACCACGGCGACCTCTGCCGCCGCACCGACCTCCCGGTCGCCGGCCTGCTTCGCGATTTGAAACGGCGCGGCCTGTGGGACGACACCCTCGTGATTTGGGGTGGCGAGTTCGGTCGCATGCCGATGAGCGAACAGGGCACCGGCCGCGATCACAACCCGTGGGGCTACTCCGTCTGGCTGGCCGGAGGCTGCGTGAAAGGGGGCCTGGCCTACGGAGCCACCGACGCTGTCGGCCTGCGCGCCACCGAAAACAAAGTCCACGTCCACGACCTGCACGCCACGCTCCTGCACCTCCTCGGCTTCGACCACGAACGCCTCACCTACCTCCACAACGGCCGCGACGAACGCCTGACCGACGTCGCCGGCCGCGTGGTAACGGAGGTTTTGGCATGAGCCGCTGGATGATCGCCTGCCTGCTGGCCGTTGTCGGAGCCGACGCCCCCAACGGTCGCTCGGAAATCTCCGAGAGTCCCATCACCGCCGCGGATCGTGAACACTGGTCCTTCCGTCCACTCGCGCGGCCCGAAGTGCCGGTGGTGAAAGATGCCGGTTGGTGCCGGAATCCGATCGACCGGTTTGTGCTCGCAAAGTTGGAAGCGGCGGGGTTGTCGCCATCACTGGCGGCGGACAAATTGATGCTGATTCGTCGCGTCACGTATGACCTCACCGGGTTGCCGCCGACACCGTCGCAGGTCGATGAATTCGTGCGCGATGAAGCGGCCGATGCGTACGAGCGGCTGATTGACCGGCTGCTCGCATCGCCGGCGTACGGCGAACGGTGGGCGCAGCATTGGCTCGACCTGGCCCGATTCGCCGAGACCGATGGCTTCGAGCATGACTACGAACGGCCGAATGCGTGGCGGTATCGCGATTGGGTGATCGACGCCCTCAACCGAGACGTCCCGCTGGACGAATTCGTGCGCTTACAAATCGCCGGCGATGAACTGCTTCCCGGCGATGCGGCGGCGGCGATCGCCACCGGCTTTCTCCTGTGCGGACCCGACATGCCCGACATCAACGACCAGGACGAGCGTCGCCACAGTTTCCTAAACGATATGGCGGGGACGGTCGGTGCCGTGTTCCTCGGTCTGCAGGTTGGCTGTGCCCAGTGCCACGACCACAAGTTCGACCCGATCAGCCAGGCCGATTTCTACCGGCTCCGCGCGTTTTTTGAACCGGCTGAGATTTTCAAGGATCACCCGATCGAACTTGCGTCGCCCGGCGCAACGAAGTCGCAGGGGGACCGCATCGCCCAGTTTCGCAAACTCGAAGACGAAATCGGCGAAGTCGAGAACATCGTGCGGCAGCGGTTGCGTATCGAAAACCCCGACTTTCAGCCCAAACCGAGCGATCTCGTCAAGGCCTTTTCCGATGTCGAAAAGAAACGGCACAGCGCGGCCACCGCCGCGCTCACGAAACTCAAGAACGACAGCCAGCTCCCGCCAATTCCTCTGGCCCGCGTCATGTTCGAGAAGTCGGCCCGGACCAAACCGAGCCGCGTGATGATCCGCGGCGATTTCCGCCGTCCGGGACCGGAAGTCTCTCCCGCGTTTCCACGAATCGTCAACGCGACGAAATTGGAAGTGATCGGACCATCGTCCGGCTCACCCACGACAGGCCGTCGCTCGCAGTTTGCTCAGTGGCTCACAAGACCCGATCATCCGCTGACGACTCGCGTCCTGGCGAACCGGCTGTGGCAGCTTCATTTCGGCAAGGGGTTGATCGGGACGCCGAGCGACTTCGGCCTGATGGGTGATGCGCCGACGCACCCGGAGTTGCTCGACTGGCTGGCTTGCGAGTTGGCTGCGCCGAGAGTCGAGAGTCGAGAGTCGAGAGTCGAAGCGACGACGCGGGCTTGGTCGCTCAAGCGGATGCACAAGTTGATGCTGACGTCCGCCACGTACTGTCAGGCTAGCGGTCAGCGGTCAGCGGTCAGCGGTCAGCAGAAGACTCCTACTCAGGCACTCTCGACTCTCGACTCTCGACTCTCGACCGATCCCGACAACCGCCTGCTCTCGCGCATGAACCGCCAGCGACTCGACGGCGAAACGATTCGCGACGCGATGTTGTTCGCAACGGACCGGCTCAGCCCACGAAGCGGTGGTCCGGGCGTGCGACCGCCGCTGCCGGCGGAACTCGTCAACACTTTGCTCAAAAACCAGTGGGACGTCAGCCCCGATGAAGAAGACCATCGGCGGCGCAGCGTCTACCTGTTCGTGAGACGCAACCTGCGCTACCCGCTGTTCGAAGCGTTCGACCGTCCGGATTCAAACGCGAGCTGCCCGCGACGCAACCGCTCGACGATCGCCCCGCAAGCCCTAATCCTGCTCAACTCCGAGTTCTCGCACGCGACGGCCCGCGACCTCGCCGCCCGAGTCGTCGCGACTTCCGGTTCCGATCCCGCAAAGCAAGTGGACCTCGCCTACCGCCGCACACTCGCCCGCAGCCCCGACCCGGACGAACTTCGTCTCGCGCTGGACTTCCTCGCCGGACCATCTGACTTGGCCGACCTCTGCCTGGCGCTGTTTAATCTGAATGAGTTCGTGTACGTGGATTGATCTCACGGTGGCGTTCGGAAAACAGTGTTGGCAAAATGTGCCACCACTTCGGTCGGTCGCGCTATCCACGAAAGGAATATCCATGCCAGCCACGTATTCAGCCCCAAAGTCAACGGTATCACTTCGACGGCAACGACAATCGATTTCGTCCGTCGATTGTGTGTTCACGACGATGATCGACAGCCCGGTCGGGCCGCTGCTGGCCGGAGCGACGGATGCCGGAATCTGTCTGCTCGAATTCACCCACGGGAATCGGGACGAACGGAGCACGTCGGCGCTGCGTCGCTGGTTCGGAGTGTCGATTGTGCCAGGGGAGCACAAATGGCTCGAACTGCTGCGTGAGGAATTGGACGAATACTTCGCCGGCCGACTGAAAAAGTTCACGGTGCCGCTGGTCCTGCGCGGCACGCTGTTTCAGAAACTGGCGTGGCGAGAACTGAGTCGCATTCCGTTTGGCAAAACGATCAGCTACGCGGAACAGGCGCTGCGGATCGGCCGCCCGACAAGTGTCCGCGCCGTCGCGAATGCGAACGGCCAAAACCGCATCGCCATCGTCATTCCATGTCACCGCGTGATCGGCAAGGACGGCAGCCTGACCGGCTTCGGTGGCGGCCTGTGGCGCAAGCAGTTGCTGTTGGACTTGGAACGTCGCCGGCTGGAAGTGCCGTAGACGTGACCGATTCCTCTTTCTCTGCGAAACTCTGCGTCCTCTGCGGTTCAAATCGTCCGGCGAAAACTCGAAACCGCAGAGGACGCAGAGTTCGCGGAGGTCAACTTCAGGAGAATCTCTATGCGATCGTCGATCATCACGTGCTGTTTGATCGTTTCGACGTTTATCGGATCACCGACGACGGCAGACGACAAGCCGTCTGCCAAACGCCCGAACGTCCTGTTCATCGCCGTGGACGATCTGAACCACTGGGTCGGCTACCTCGGGAGAAACCCGCAGACGAAGACTCCAAACATCGACAAGCTGGCCGCTCGTGGAGTCCAGTTCACGCGCAGCTACTGCGCGGCGCCCGTGTGCAATCCGTCGCGAGCCGCGCTCATGTCCGGCTTGCGACCGTGGACGTCGGGCGTTTACGAAAACAACGACGATTGGCGCAAAGTCATCTCCGAAGACCTGACACTGCCGACGACGTTTCGACGCGCCGGTTACTACGCCTGCGGCGCGGGAAAAATTTACCACGGTGGTTTTGATCGCAAGAGTGACTTCGACGACTACCTGAAACGCGAAGGTGGTGGAGCCGAATCCAAGGGAGATGGGGGAGTCGGCGGAATCCGATTCGCGCCGCTCGACTGCGACGATTCCGACATGGCGGACTACAACATCGTCAGCTACGGCATCGAGCAGTTGCAGAAGAAACACGACAAACCGTTCTTCGTCGCGGTCGGTCTTCACAAGCCACACATGCCGTGGAACGTACCCAAGAAATACTACGATCTGCATCCGCTCGACAAAATTGAATTGCCTCCGTACCGCGAGGACGATCTGGCCGACATCCCGACCGGCGGCCAACGCATGGCTCGCCCCGAAGGCGACCACGCGGCGGTCCTCAAGTCCGGCCGGTGGAAGGACGCGATTCAGGGCTACCTCGCCGCCATTTCGTTTTGCGACGCACAGATCGGTCGGCTGCTGGACGCGCTCGACAAGTCGCCGCAGCGCGACAACACGATCGTCGTCTTCTGGGGCGACCACGGCTGGCACCTCGGCGAGAAAAGTCACTGGCGCAAGTTCGCACTGTGGGAAGAGGCGACGCGAGCACCGCTGATCTGGGTTGTGCCGGGAATGACGAAACCGAACTCCGTCTGCGACCGCACCGTGGACTTCATGTCGATCTACCCGACCCTGTGCGACCTGTGCGGCATCTCCACCCCGAAGCACGTTCAGGGTTCGAGCATTCGCTCGTTGCTCGCCGACCCAAAGGCTCCGTGGGGCACGCCCGCGATGACGACCTACCGGTTCAACAATCACACCGTCCGCACCGAGGCGTGGCGCTACACCCGCTACGCCGATGGTGGTGAGGAACTGTACGACGAAGCCAAAGATCCGTACGAATGGACGAACCTTGCTGGCAACCCCAAGCTCGCGGCGACGAAGAGTGAACTGGCTCGGTGGTTGCCGACGGAAAACAAGCCCGACGTTGGCCGGGGTGACGAAGCGACCGATGCGAAGCCGGCGAAGAAGAAAAAGAGAGCGGAGACGAAGGCAGGTACGCTGTGACGTGATGACGGAAGGGTTGCCCGCGAAAAACGCGAAATGACGCGAAAAAGGTTGCCACTTATCGTCGTCAACTTTCGCGTCATTTCGCGTGTTTCGCGGGCATCTCCCGTCGGTAGAACGGCAGCGAGACGACTCGGGCGGGAAGACGCTGGCCGCGGAAATCGACGTCCAGCGTTGTGTCGATGGCCGCGTGCGCGGGGTCGACGTAGGCCATCGCGATCGGAGTTTCGAGCGTCGGCGAAAACGTGCCGGACGTGACGCGCCCGACTTGTTGGTCGCTGACAAACAGCAACGCCCCCTCGCGAGCAATCCGCTTGCCGTCGAGGCGGAGGCCCACGCGACGCGGACGGTTCGTGTTCGCCTTCGAGGCCACGAGAGCCGACTTGCCGATGAAGTCCGGCTTGTCGAGCTTCACTGCAAAGCCCAGCCCAGCGGTACACGGGTCGATTTCTTCCGTCAGTTCGTGACCGTACAACGGCATGGCCGCTTCGAGTCGCAGTGTATCGCGGCAGCCCAGCCCGCACGGCATCGCGCCCGCGACCAACTTTCCCCACAACTCCGTCGCGTGCTGCGCTGCGACGATGATTTCGAATCCGTCTTCACCCGTGTACCCGGTTCGGCTGATAAGCCCGTCGTGGCCGAGAATCTTCCCCGACGTCGCGAAGTAGTATTTGATCTCGGACAGACTGACATCCACCAACGGTTGCAACAGAGATTCGGCCTGCGGACCTTGCAGAGCCACCATCGCCTGCGCCGTCGTGAGGTCTTCCACGTCAACCCGGAACGCCCCGCGATGCTGTTCGATCCACCGCACGATCTTCTCGCGGTTGGACGCATTGACCACGAGCAGATGATGATCGGCGAACCGGTACACCAGCACGTCGTCGAGCGTCCCGCCGTTCTCATTGACGACGAGCGCGTACTGAATCTGTCCGACCGCCAGCCGGGTGACATCGTTCGTCACCAGATGGTTGAGGAACGCCGCAGCATCGCGCCCGCTGAATCGCAGTCGCCCCATGTGGCTGATGTCGAACAACCCGGCCGCCCGCCGCACGGCGTGATGCTCGGCGACGATGCTCGTGTATTGCACGGGCATCTCCCAGCCACCGAATTCCACCATCCGGCCGCCATGTGCCACGTGCCAGTCAAACAACGGTGTGCGAAGAAATGTTGTGTTCATGCGGCGGATTGTAGGAAAGGGTGGGGGCGAGGGGCGAGGAAACGGTGGGATTTGGTCGTGGATGGTGGATCGTGGATCGTAATTCGTAGACACTGAGACAGCAGTCGAGAAATGATCTACCACGCCACCGGGCTTGCCCCGGTGGCGTCGGAGACATGATTCCACGCCGCCGCCTTAGACACCATCCACCATCCACTCCTCACCATCCACGACTCAAAATGTCTCTCGAACGAAAACTCCTCAGAACTCTCGAACGATCCGGCTATCAACCGGTGACCGTGGACGAACTCGCCGAACTGTTCGACATCAACCGGAAGGGTCGGGCGGAACTTGAGCAGACGGTGGAGGCGTTGCGAAACGCGGGGAAGATCGAGGTGTCGCGGGACGGTCGGTTGCGGGCGAAGCGGGCGGCGGGGTTGATTCGCGGCACCGTGAAAAAGATCGCCAGCGGTGCGGCGTTTCTGATTCCGCATCCGATGCAACCG
>JACRIH010000364.1 GCA_016235885.1 Planctomycetales bacterium
CACTCTGCTGCAACGTGACCAGGTTGTGAGCGACGACATTGTAACCGTCGGTCACGTAGACCTCGTTCGCGAGCCGCCAGCCCTCCTCTTCTTCGCCCAGCCGCAACAGGTCCGACGCAAGCTGCATTTTCGCTGGCAGGTATCTCGCGTCGAATTCCAAGGCCAGCCGCTGATGCGCCGCTCCCTCGGCAAACCGATACTTCTGCGAGAGCTTCCTGCCCAGCAAGTGATCGACCTCCGGATTCGTCGGCCAGTGTTTCAATGCCGCTTCGCGCTGAGTTTTCTCGCGTTCCGGCTGGCTGCGCAGATGAGCCAGGACGGCTCGATATGCCGCCGCACGCGGATGGTGCGGGTTGATCGCGTCGACAGCGGTCAGCAGCGTTTCCGCGTCACCGTAGCGCTCCGAATCGATGTGCCCATCGACGATCAGCAACAGACAGCCGATGTGATTCGGATTCCGTTCGAGCGCGGCCTTCAGCGCTGCTTCGGCTTTCTCCGAGTCGCTGCCAGCAAACGCTTGAGCCAGTCCGAAATGTGCTTCGGCGTCGGTCGCATCGAGCTTCACCGCCTGCTCGAAGTTCTGAGCCGCGAGGGCGAAGTCATTCTTCGCCAACGCCAATTCCCCGCTGGCGACAAAGGCCGGAGCAAACGTCGGTTGCTGCCTCTTGACAATGTTGAATGCTCCGTCGAGGACTTTCTTCGGATCGGTTCCCTGACCGAGTAGAAACCGTCCGACGATCAACCGACTTCCGGCATCGCTGTACCACGACGGCGACTGCTGCAGGAGCTTGGTGATTTCTTCGTCGAGCTGAGCGATTCGATCCGGCTGATTGTTGAACCGATAAACCTCCCGGCCCCACCAGCGCAGTTCGATGCTGCGGCTGAACTTCTTCAACGACGCATCCAACGTCACCGCGGCATCGGCATAGCGGCCCAATTCCATTTCCGACCGCAGTTTCAGCAGCCGATAGCTTTCATTGAAGTCGTTCTCGGTGATGGCCTTCGTGGTCGCTTCGACACACTCGGCATACTTGCCGGTACGGAAGAGCGTGACGATCTGTGCCGAGTCCGCCGCGATCGACGCCGTCTCAATAGCGAAAACGAGTCCCAGCCCCAGTCCCCAACCCGAGAGGCAAAGTGGGATGCGCAGCGTGTGGCGGAGAGAGAAGAAGAGTCCGCACTCCATCCAACGGACAAACCCCGAGGCAGCAGGCGAACTGGTGCAGCAACGCCCATTCATTGGCCGAGCCTCTCGCAAGTCGGAGGCGTCACACAGGGGGCACCCTGGTCACCTCTCCGTGGTTCTCCTCGTGCTCTCAATGCGCTCGACTAGACTATCGCAAACTGTGCTCCAATGCCATTCGCCTTCGAAATCCAGCGACTCCACATCGACTAACCAACGCGGACTCGACGATGCTTGATGCCGGTAGCTACGATGTCGACCAACTCCGGAGCTTGATGTTTTGCTCCGGCGACCCACCGCCGACGCATGCCGCGATGTGCCCCACGCGGGACGCCCGTCGCCCTACCACCGATTCCCCGAGCCTGCCCTGATGTTGCTCATTCGATTTTTCATTCACAACCCGGTCAAGGTGACTGTCGGTGTGCTGCTCGTATCGCTTTTCGGCACGATGGCGATGTTTGACATGCCGATGCAGCTTATCCCCGAGGTCGAAATTCCCACGATCGGGATTGAAACGACCTGGCCGGGAGCCAGCCCGCAGGAGGTCGAGCGCGAGATCGTGCAGGAGCAGGAGGAGCAACTGCAAAAAGTCGAGGGGGTCACGAAGATGACTTCCGAAAGCATGGACTCGATGGGACGGATCACGCTCGAATTCCCGGTCGGAACGGAAATGCGCGAGGCGATGGTGAAAGTGCTCACGCGACTCCAGCAGGTGCGGGAATACCCTGAAGCGGCGAATGAGCCGGTCATCAACACATCGAGCGCTTCGGATCGGCCGATCGCGTGGTTCATGCTGGGGCAGAAGAATCCGTCCGATGCGGAAATCGTCGCGTTCCAGAAAGAGCATCCTGCGATTGCGGCCCAGCTTGAACCGATCCGCAAGGCGCACAACCCCGGCTTGAAAACGCATCGCCTGCGGAAACTGGCCGAGACACATTCCGAAGTGGCCACGCTGCTGCCGAAGGAAATCGACATTTCGACTCTGCGGCGTTTCGCCGAAGACAACATCGAAACTCGCTTCGAGAACGTGCCCGGAGTGTCGAACTGCGAAGTCATGGGCGGGCGTGAAGACGAGGTGCAGGTCGTCGTCGATCCCGAAAAGCTGGCGGCCCGGCAACTGACGATCTCCGACCTGCGAAATGCGCTGCGCAACCAAAACGTGGACACGTCGGGCGGCGATTTCTGGGAAGGAAAGCGGCGGTATCCCATCCGCACACTCGGCCAGTTCCGTGAGTTGCCGCAGGTCGAGGCGGTCATCATCGCCCGGCACGACGACCAACCGGTGTACGTGCGCGACGTCGCCGAAGTCCGGATGGGTCATAAAAAACCGGATGGGTTCGTCCATCGGTTTGGATCGAACTACATCGCCATCCGGGCTCAGCGGGCAATCGGTACCAACGTCATCGACGTGGTCGCCGGACTGAGCAAAGCCAACACAGAACTGAACGCGGGCGTGCTCAAACAACACGACCTCGAATGCTCACTGGTCTACGACGAGACGCATTATATCCAATCGTCCGTCGATCTGGTCACGGACAACCTGCTGCAAGGCTCGGCGCTCACGTTCGTCACGCTGCTTTTATTCCTTCGCAGTGCCCGCTCGACGGCGGTGATCTTTCTGCACATTATCGTGAGCACGATGGGCGCGTTTCTCGCGATGAAAATGCTGGGACGCACGCTCAACGTTCCCGCGCTGGGGGGCCTCGCGTTTGCCGTCGGCATGCTCGTGGACAACGCGATCGTCATGCTCGAAAACATCTACCGGCGGCATCAGCAGGGAGAAGACGCCGAAACCGCCTCCGTGCGCGGTGCGCAGGAAGTCTGGGGCGCGTTGCTCAACGCCACGCTCGCCAACCTCGCCGTGTTCATCCCCGTGCTGTTCGTGAAAGAGGAAGCGGGCCAGTTGTTCCGCGACATCGCACTGGCCATCAGCGCCGCGGTCGCGTTCTCGATGATCGTTGCCGTGACCGTCGTGCCCACCGCCGCGTACCGGCTGTTGCGCGGTTCGAAGAAACTCCCCTCTCCCTCCGGGAGAGTGAGGGACGTCACACCGCCCGGTGCGTTCGGTCGCCTCGTCAACCTGCTCCTCGCCCCGGTCGACTTCCTCGCACGCGCATTCGTCAGTGCCGTCGTTGCCACCAACGCCTTCCTGCAACGGCGGTTGGTTCTTCGTCTGGCGCTGGTCGTGATCACCGGCGGCGGTGCGGCGGGACTTTCGTGGGCCATGATGCCCAAGGTCGAATACCTGCCGCAGGGCAACCGCAACCTGGTCATCGGATTCATCCTGCCGCCGCCGGGATACAACCTCGACCAACTCAAAGCAATGGGCGAGCAGATTGAGCAGGAATTGAAACCGTACTGGGACGTTGACCCCACCAGCCCCGAAGCGGCTCAACTCGACTTCCCGGTCATCGGCGACTTCTTTTACGTGGCTCGCAACCGACAGGTGTTCCTGGGCCTGCGGGCGCACGATCCGATGGAAGCCCACAAGCTCGTGCCGCTCGTCCGACGGATGGGAGAGCGGTTGCCAGGGACGATGCTCTCAGCCAATCAAAGCAGCCTGTTCGAGCGGGGTCTGACCGCGGGACGCACCATCGACATCGAAATCATGGGACCGGAACTGACCCGGCTCGTCGCACTGGGCGGCGGCGTGATGGGAAAAGTCAAGGAACTCATTCCCGATGCGCAGGTGATCCCCCGCCCCAGCCTCGACATGTCCAACCCCGAAGTCCACGTCCTGCCGAAATGGGAACAGGCCGCCGATCTCCGCATGACCGCGCAGGATCTCGGCTACGTGGTGGATTGCCTCGTCGATGGGGCCTACGCCACCGACTACTTCATCGGCGGCGACAAAATCGACCTGCGAATCGTGGGGGAGGAACGGTTCGCCCGCCGGACGCAGGATGTGAAGGCGCTCCCGATCGCCATGCCCGGCGGTGAACTCGTCGCGCTCGGTGCGCTGGCCGACGTGAAGCTGAGCACCGGCCCGGAACAGATCAACCACCGCTCGCGTCAGCGGGCGATCACGATTCAAGTCACTCCCCCCACGACGATGCCGCTCGAAGCCGCGATGAACACGATCCAAGACCAAATCGTCGCACCACTGGTCGCCGGAGGCGACCTCGCGGGCGGGTATCGCGTTGATTTGGCGGGAACCGCCGACAAGCTGCGGGCGACGTGGCACTCGCTGCGGTTCAACGTGATCCTCGCCGTACTCATCACCTACCTGTTGATGTCCGCCACGTTTGAATCGTGGCTGTACCCGTTGGTGGTCATCCTGACGGTCCCGCTCGGCGCGGTAGGCGGCTTCGTCGGGCTGTGGCTGCTCAACCGGTTTGGCTACCCGCAACAACTCGACGTTCTGACGATGCTCGGCTTCATCATGCTGGTTGGCACCGTGGTGAACAACCCGATTCTGATCGTCGAACAATCGCTGATTCATCTCAATGAAGACAAGATGCCGCTCCGCGAAGCGATCCTCGAAAGCGTTCGCAACCGCATTCGTCCGATCTTCATGACGACATTTGGTGGCCTGGTCGGCCTGTTGCCGCTCGTGCTGGCACCCGGAGCCGGCAGCGAACTGTATCGCGGCATCGGCGCGATCCTGCTCGGCGGTCTGCTGCTGTCAACTTTTGTCACACTCGTCTTCGTCCCCGTCCTGCTGACGTTGATGATGGAAATGAAGCGTGCGATCGTCCGCTGGCTCGGTTGGGAAGATGCCGAAGCCGTCGCGGAATCAACAGTCGTCGCACTCGATAAACCGGCGACCGAACACACCAATACAATTGCCTCACCCGCCGAACCGACACCACCGTTGCGACTCGCTCGCACCGAACCGGAAACCGGACCTCGTCGTGTCGTCAAAGTCAAACACTGAAGACGTAACGCGGCCAAGCTGCAACCTACGCAGCCGTCACGCTCCGCGTGACGAGCCGAGTCGGGATTCGGCGTCTCTTGACCATGCGGCTCATCACTCGGAGCGTGATGGCTACGTAAGCGATCATCTTGCCAATCAAATCAGCCGACGGTTAGAATTCAGACCCGCCCCACAACCTCCCTCCTCGATCCCCCATAAAACTCCCGCCATGAAACAAATTGCATTGCCTCGGGCTGGCTGGCTTGTCGTGTCCGCTGTGGTCGTCTTCGCCGCACCGCATTTCGCGCGGGGCGCTGACGGCAAGATCATTTTTAACCGCGACATTCGGCCGATCCTGTCGAACAACTGTTACAAGTGCCACGGGTTCGACGACAAGGAACGCAAGGCGGGACTGCGATTCGACACGGAAGAGGGGATGCGAAAGGAACTCGAATCGGGCGACCGGGCGATCGTGCCGGGCAAGAGTGCTGAGAGCTCGTTGATCGAACGGATCATGTCGGACGATGCGACGCTCCGCATGCCACCGCCCGGCACCGGCAAGGTGCTGACTCCGCCGCAAAAGGCATTGCTCAAGCGCTGGATCGACGAAGGAGCCGAGTTCAAGCAGCACTGGTCATTCATCGCGCCAACGCGGCCCGCCGCACCTGAAATCGGCAATCGGCAATCGGCAATCGGCAATTCCATCGACCGCTTCGTCTTGGCGCGATTGGAACGTGAAGGAATGCAACCATCACCGTCCGCCGACAAGATCACCCTCATCCGCCGGCTGACCCTCGATCTCACCGGCCTGCCTCCCACACCCGCCGACGTCGATGCGTTCGTGGCCGATCCGGCTCCCGCGGCCTACGAAAAGTTGATCGACCGGCTGCTGGCTTCGCCCCGGTTCGGCGAGCACCTGGGGCGGTACTGGCTCGACGCGGCGCGATACGGCGACACGCACGGTCTGCATTTCGACAACGAGCGGTCGCTGTGGCCGTATCGCGAGTGGGTCATCAATGCGTTCAACGCGAACAAGCCGTTCGACCAGTTCACGGTCGAACAGCTCGCAGGCGATCTGCTGCCCAGTCCCACGCTCGAGCAGCGGATCGCCACGGGGTTCAATCGTTGCAACGTCAGCACGAGCGAGGGGGGATCGATCGACGAAGAAGTCCGCGTGCGGTACGCGGTGGATCGCGTGGAAACAACGTCCACGGTGTTTCTCGGCCTGACGCTCGGGTGTGCGGTCTGCCACAGTCACAAGTTCGATCCCGTGTCGCAGGAAGAATTCTACGGCCTGTTCTCGTTCTTCAATTCGGTCGCGGACAACGCAATGGACGGCAATGCCCTGTTGCCGCCTCCCGTCATCAAACTGCCAAAGGAAGAGCAGACCGTCCAACTCAAAGTGATCGACGATCAACTCGCCGCACTCAATCAGCAGGCGGAAGCGGAAGTGAAGAAGGTCGAGTACGTCGAACCACCCGTCGTGGCAGGGAAATCGGCGACCGATCCGTTCGAGTTCGTCTGGATCGACGACGCCGCGCCGTCGGGAGCTCAGCTTCAGGGAGACAGCCCGTGGGAATTCGTCAGCAAGCCCGAACCGGTGTTCTCCGGCGAGAAGGCGACCAAGCGGACCGGCACCGGAACGTCACAGCACTACTTCACCGGAGCCAATCCCGGCCTGAAAGTCGGCGAAGGGGACAAACTGTTCGCGTACGTCTACCTCGACCCCGTCAACCCACCGAAGACCGTGATGCTGCAATGGAACGACGGCACGTGGGAACACCGCGCATTCTGGGGCGACGACACGATCGCGTTCGGATCGGGCGACGTACCCGGTCACCGCAAGCTCGGCGCGTTGCCGGAAGCGGGGAAGTGGGTCCGTCTGGAAGTGGACGCGGCGCACGTGGGGCTGCCCGCGGGAAAAGTCCTCAACGGCTGGGCCTTCACGCAATTCGCAGGCACGGTGTACTGGGACAAGGCGGGCATCGTCACGCGGACGCCGCAGGACAACGCCGGTTTTGAATCGCAACTGGCGTGGGAAGTTTACGACAAGGCTCAGGCTCAATCGAAGGTGCCGCAACCCGTCCGGGACGCGATCAAGGTCGAAGCCGACAAGCGGAACGACGACCAGAAGAAACTGATTCGCAACTACTTCGTCGAGCGGGTCTACGCGAAGGCTCGTCCGACGTTCGACCCGATTCATCAGAAGATCGACGCGCTGACCAAACAACGAACGGACATTGATGGGTCAATCCCGAGCACGATGGTCATGGCCGACATGGCCGCGCAGCGCGAGACGTTTCTGCTGATCCGCGGCGCGTACGACAAGAAGGGGCAAAAGGTGACCGCGGGCGTCCCCGCTGTGCTCCCGCCGTTGCCGAAGGATGCTCCGGTGAATCGACTCGGGCTGGCCAAGTGGTTGGTCGATCCGTCGCATCCATTGACCGCGCGCGTGACGGTCAATCGATTCTGGCAGCAGTTGTTTGGACGCGGGATCGTCAAGACGTCGGAAGACTTTGGCGCTCAGGGACAGTGGCCGAGTCACCCCGAACTTCTCGACTGGCTGGCAGTCGAATTCCGCGAGAGTGGCTGGAACGTCAAGCACCTGTTCAAACTGATGGCGATGTCCGCGACGTATCAGCAGTCGTCCCGCATGTCGCCGGAAATGGCGGCGCGCGATCCGGAAAACGAACTGCTCGCGCGCGGACCGCGCTTCCGAATGGATGCCGAAGTGGTCCGCGATACAGCTCTGGCCGCGAGCGGTCTGCTTGTCGATCGCATCGGCGGCAAGAGCGGCAAAATCTACCAACCGGACGGTCTGTGGGAAGCGGTCTCATTCGTCGGCAGCAACTCCGGCACGTTCAAGCAGGACACCGGCGAAGCGCTCTACCGCCGGAGTCTCTACACATTTTGGAAGCGCACCAGCCCGCCGCCGAGTCTCCTGACGTTCGACGCCCCGTCGCGAGAGACCTGCACTGTCCGCCGCGCTCGCACCAACACACCGCTCCAGGCGCTGGTGCTGCTCAACGACAAACAATACGTCGAAGCCGCCCGGCAACTCGCCCAGCGCATGCTGCTCGAAGGAGGCAGCACGCCCGCCGACCGCATTGCCCACGCCTTCCGCCTCGCCACCAGCCGCCGCCCGACGTCCGACGAACTGGCAATCCTGACCAACATCTACCAATCCCAACTGCTCGAATTCCAAGCCGACAAGGAATCCGCGACCAAACTCCTCAGCTACGGCGACTCGAAGCGCAACGAATCCCTCGACGCCCCCGATCACGCCGCGTGGACGATGGTCGCGAATGTCATTTTGAATCTGGATGAGACGGTTACAAAGGAATAACCACGCATTCCGAATGCGGAACAATTCAAACACCCGAAGAAAGGTTCACAGATATGGACCCACGACAAGAACTCGGTTTGGCGCACACTCGCCGGTATTTCTTCGGCCGCACTGCGGCTGGCCTCGGGACGGCGGCGTTGGCCTCGGTGATGAATCCCGGGCTGGGGCGAGCTGACTCGGTCGGCGCGGCAGGGTCGGCGGCTATCGGACAGACCGGCGGCGTGCTCGCCGGACTGCATCATGCTCCGACGGCGAAGCGGGTCATTTGGTTGTTCATGGCCGACGCGCCGTCGCAGCTCGATTTGTACGACTACAAGCCGGGATTGAAGGAGTACTACGACAAGGATCTTCCAGAGTCCGTGCGGAGTGGGCAACGGATCACGACGATGACGTCGGGACAAAAGCGGTTCCCGGTCGCGCCGTCGGTGTTCAACTTTCAGCAACACGGTCAGCACGGGGCGTGGATCAGCGATCTGCTGCCGGAGATTGCCAAAATCGCGGACGACATCACGATCGTGAAGTCGATGCACACGGAGGCGATCAATCACGACCCGGCCATCACGTTCATTCAAACGGGGAGCGAATTCCCCGGCCGACCGAGCGCGGGGGCGTGGATTTCGTACGGGATCGGCAGTCCCAACCGCGACCTGCCCGCGTTCGTCGTGTTGCATTCGCGACTGGCACCCGGTTCGTCGTCGCAGGCGTTGTTCTCGCGATTGTGGGGCTCGGGCTTTTTGCCGACGAAGCACGCGGGTGTTTCGATGCGATCGAGCGGCGATCCGGTGTTGTATCTGTCCAACCCTCCGGGAGTGACGAGCGATCGGCGGCGGAAGATGCTCGACGCGCTGGGACAGCTCAACCAGAAGAAGTTCGAACAGGTGGGTGATCCGGAAATCGTGTCGCGGATTGCCCAGTACGAAATGGCGTTCCGGATGCAAACGTCGGTGCCGGAACTCGCGGACATTTCCAGCGAACCGAAAGCGGTGCTCGACATGTACGGCCCCGATGTCACGCAGCCCGGTTCGTTCGCGTACAACTGTCTGCTCGCGCGGCGACTGGCCGAGCGGGGTGTGCCGTACACGCAGGTGTTTCTGCGCGGTTGGGATCACCACGGCGGACTGCCCGGCAACATTCGGCAGCTTGTGAAAGCGTGCGATCAGCCGAGCGCGGCGCTGATCCGCGACCTCAAGCAACGCGGCATGCTGGACGACACGCTGGTCGTGTGGGGTGGCGAATTCGGACGAACCGTGTACAGCCAGGGAACGCTCACGCCCGATAATTACGGTCGCGACCACCACCCCCGCAATTATTCGATGTGGCTCGCCGGTGGCGGCATCAAGCCGGGGCTTGTGTACGGCGAGACGGACGACTTCAGCTACAACGTCGTCAAAGATCCGGTTCACGTCCACGACCTGAACGCGACCATCATGCATTGCCTCGGCATCAATCACGAGCGACTGACGTACCATCTGCAAGGGCGAGACTTCCGATTGACGGACGTCCACGGTAAGGTGGTGCGAGACATTCTCGTCTGATCTGTCTCATGTCAGCCGTCCTGGCTGGCGGGCCACCAGCAGGGATCTTCGTGAGCGATGAGCGACGCAGTCGACTGCCCGGACATCCAGAAGTTGCGGGACTATGCCATTGGTCGTCTCCCGGCGCCACAGGCCGATGAAGTGCTGATTCATGCGGCGTCTTGCGAGACGTGCCTGACCCGCATCACGATTCTCGCAAAGAATCCCCAGGCCGAGATTCTGCCCCAAGCAAAGGTGAGCAAATCGGGAGCCTCTCCCTCCATTCCACGCTCCGATCCACTCGCGTCCACCCGCCTGTACGGTCACGGCCCACCGGAGCCCGTCTCTCCCGACATGGACACGTTCGACATGGAGGCGCTCGATCCGTCGCCGCGCAGCAACGCGATCGGCCGGTTGGGCCCGTACGACGTGCTGGGTGTCCTCGGCCACGGCGGCATGGGGATGGTGTTCAAGGCGTTCGAGGAATCGCTCAACCGCGAAGTGGCCATCAAAGTGCTGGCCCGTCAACTCGCGACGTCCTCCAAATCCCGACAGCGATTCGTGCGCGAGGCTCAAACCGCGGCCGCGATCCGCCATCCGAACGTCGTCACGATCCACACGGTCTCCGATTTTCGCGCCGTGCCGTACATTGTGATGGAACACCTCGCAGGCCAAACCTTGCAGGACCGAATCAAAGCGCAGGCTCCGCTCGAATTGAAAGATGTGCTGCAATTCGGCATCCAGATCGCATCGGGTCTGGCCGAGGCGCACAAGCACCACGTGATTCACCGCGACGTCAAGCCGAGCAACATCATGCTCGTGCCGGGCGATGACGGCGAACGGGCGGTGATCATGGACTTCGGCATCGCCCGCGTGATGCTGGACCAATCGGACCTGACTTCCCACGGAGCCGTGATGGGGACGCCGGCGTACATGTCCCCCGAGCAGATTCGCGGCCTGGCGGTTGATCCGCGGACGGACCTGTTCAGTTTTGGAGCCGTGTTGTTTGCGATGATCCACGGCCGGTCACCGTTTCAGGGAGGCATCCCGCTGGAAGTGGCCCGCAAGGTGGCTGAACTTCACACGCCCCCACTTCGAGAATTGCATCCGCACGTGCCCGAGAATCTCTCGAAACTGGTTTCGCGATTGCTCGAAAAAGAACCGGACAAGCGATTCACCACGGCCAAGGAAGTGGTGCAGCAGTTGAAAAACTGTTTGAACGAAGTCGGACAGTCGAACTTCATCTCGACGTCCAGTGCCACGATCTCCAGCACCGACGAAACGGTGACGACGTTTGCCACCACGTTGCGAAAGCACCGGACCGCAGCATGGAGTCTGACGGGACTTGTGCTGGTCCTGGCGATCGGGATCGGATCGGGGCGGGACTGGTCGCGGAACTCAGGTTCACTCACCTCGGAAAACGGCACCAAAACGAACACGACGGCGACCTCGCAGCCCACGAGCCAGGAACCACCCCGGCTGACAGGTACACTCACGGTGGCGCAGGATGGCTCGGGCCAGTTTCGCAGCCTCGGCGAAGCACTCGGTCGTGCCGGTCCGGGTGCGGTGATCCGCGTCACGGACGCAGAGACGTATCGCGAATCGATCACGCTCAACGATGCCGACCACTGGCGGGGGATCACACTGGAAACGACGGCCGGAGCCACATTGGAGAGCGCTTCACCGACGACGCCGGTCGTTTCCATTTCGGGCACTTCCGATGTGACGCTTCGCGGTTTCAAGCTGATCGCACCGGCGCAGAAGCAGGCGGTCGTCATCGTCGGCGATGCTTCGGGGCTGACGCTCGAAAAGGTCGACTGCGATTCGCCCGAGAAGCAGGCGATCATCACCATCAGCGACCACGGCGGGAGCACCGGCGACCAACCGATCACCATTCGCGATTGTCGTCTGAACTGTCGCGGCGATGGGCAATGCCTCTGGATCGAAGGTGCCGGCCAGCCCAACCGGCGAATCGTGGTTGCCGGGAATCGACTCGGCGCGAAGTACACGTCGGTGGTCATTTGGGGCACGCTCCACAATGTGGCGATCATTCAGAATGTGTTCGCTGGAGGACTCAACGCCATCAACTTGAATCTGCTCGCGTATCAACCCGATGAGAAACTGGTGATTCAGCACAACACGTTTTTTGGATCGACCTACTGGATCGGGCTGGTGAACTCGCGCATCGAGAAATCGGAAATCGCCATCGAACACAATCTGATCCTGGGATCGAATGCGATCGAAGCCAGCGACACCAGCCTCGTGCAGATTGCCGAACATTGGAAATTCACGGGCAACGTGTGGGAAGCGGGCGACCACACCGCACCCCAGGCCGACTTGAATGGCCGCATCGCACGGCGAGTTGCGAAGTTTGATCTGCTG
>JACRIH010000365.1 GCA_016235885.1 Planctomycetales bacterium
GACACCGGCGGCTAGCGCCTTGCCGCTCACAACCTACGTTTCAAGTCTTGACGACGCACTACGGTTGTTTCACGTGCTCGTGGCCAGCCAGCATCTCAGGCTTGTCCAGCACGAGATAATGCCCGTGGTCCGCCGTCACGATCAACAGCGACTCTTTCCACGAGCTGTGCTTTTCCACCCAGTCGGTGATCGTCTTGACCGCCGCATCACCGCTGTTCACGGCTCCGATCGAATTGTCGAGGTTGTTGTCGTGGTTGGCCCAGTCGACGTCTCCCGCCTCGACCATCAGCCAGAAACCTTTGAGCTTGCCCTGCGGTAGTTGGCTGAGTGTCGTCAGTGCGGCGGCGGTCATTTCTGCAAGCGTTGGATTCTCCGTGACGTCGGCCGGCGTGTACCTTTCCGCCGTCAACTTCTTTCCGTAGGCCGGTTGGAAATCACCGTCCGCCGTTTGAAAAGGCAGGTGACCATTCACTTTCCCGCCGACTCCGAAGAAACCGAACAGCCGGTGCCCCTCCTTCGCGGCGCGATCGGCGGCGGCTTGCAAGACGGCTCTACCGCGCTGGCTGGGGGTGCGGTGAACCACCACGTATTTTGCAGCCGGTCCGCCGGTCTCGACGTTGATCGTCTTCAAGTCAGCCACCGTCATCCATTGATTGCCGGGGACATAGTTCTTCCCCTGTCGCTTGTCTTCCTTTGCATCGACTCCCCACCCACCACCGATCAGCACATCGACCCCCGGCAGCGGCCGATCGGGATGGAAAATCGACGGCAGTCCGACGAGGTCGCGCGTCAAATCCTGATAGTCATCGCGGTCGATGTTGTGAGCGTACGCGCAGGCGGGCGTCGCGTGACTGACCGGTACGCTGGAGACGACTCCAATCGCGTAACCCTGCTCCTGCACTTCGTGAGCAATCGTCGAGACCGGTTCGCCGGACGGGCCAACATTCACGGCGTTGTTGTACGTCTTGATTCCGGCCGTCATCGACGACGCGGAACTCGACGAGTCCGTGTACGCATGCTCGCCTGAATTCGTCTTGCCATCCTCTCGCTGTCCAATCGGGTACAGAGGGTCGTTGCCGGGCGTCCATGGATTGGGGCCTCCCTTGGCCACGTTGTATCCGCCGAATTGTTTCCCCCCGGGGTTCTTCACCGTCTGCAGGTCCACGTCGATGTCGGTTCCCTCGTTGTGCGGACTGGTACACATGAACGCGAACTGCGTGGTCCCGCCGGCCGTGTACTCTTGAAAATGCGTCCCCGCTCCGCGGCCCGCGGAGTACGTCACCTTCTTCTGATTGAAGATCGCCGCCGCCCGGGTCGTCTGCCAGTCCATGCCGTCGAAAATCACGAGGAACACATACTTCCGCCCAGCGGCGATCGCGGCTCGCTGGATGTCCGCGATGTTCGTCTGATCCATGTACTCGGCCTGCGAGTTGACCGTGTGCGTAGGCAATCGCCCGTAGATCCGTTTCAAATCCGCTTCGCTGCGATACGGGCTATGGACTCCGGTGTAGCTGTCGACGTCAATCCCCGGCCCCGCGCCGCGCGTGCCGAATGTGTAGATGGGGATCAGCCGGTTGGAATGGCTCGACCACGACGCGTATGTTTCCGGCTTCGGTCCCCAATGACCCACGGCCGAACTGCCGTTGACGATGGCCGCCGTCTGGAGGTCTCGCAGGTGGTCGATCCCCTTCTGGTGCGAAGGGATCACGACTCCGGTGACGGCCAGCAGGCTGAAGCCAACACAAATCAAAACAGCAGGACGCAGCATCACGACCTCGCGGAAATCAGGATGATCGACGGCGGCGTATCGTAGTGACTTGCGGAATTCGCCTCCATCGGACTCTCGGCCAACCGCACAAACCTTGCGGATCGTGCTGCATCTCCGGTCACACCGTGGCCGATGAATCCTGATACCGGCGCGGGTCGTCTCGGCCTGCTGTTGAGTCGCCCACGACTCCGGCAGATTCCGCCAGACGATGGTTCCGCCGGCGACGGGCAAGGAGTGCCGAGTGATCAGTCGCTTGATGATCGGCGTGTGCGGACTGGTGATCGCGTGGACGCTCCACGTGACACAGCGCGCCGAGTCACCGCGGCCGATTTCACCACCGGCCGAGTTGGTCGCCGGTCGATTCCACGCTGTGAATGTCGATGCCGACCGGGCTGTGCTCGATCTTCCCTGCGCTGGCGAGCAGCGCTACCTGCTGATCGTCAGCAGTCTGGGCGATTCATCGCGGACGTTTCGCGTGCGATTAGAGGCCGAAACGAGGGAGGGAACATCAACTTCCCAGGTGCTGGTTGATCCGATTTGCCGACAGCCGCAGTACCGATCATTCGACATGGGTGTCACCGGCCTTCCGGATTCCAGCCCCAACGGGGCGAGATTCGACAGCCCAGGGCGCAGCCCTGGGGTTCGGGTGCCAAACGACCTGTCAGCCCCAACGGGGCGAAACACGCCCACGTCAACCGTGATGTCACGCCCCGATGGGGCTTCACAAGCAGTGACCAATCCACTCCCAGGGCTGCGCCCTGGGCTATCGAATCCGTCCCCGTTGGGGCCAAGACCGGCAGACCGTTTACGACCATTCGACATCCACGTCGGTACCGGTTCACTCGACGAAGCTGCCAACTACATCCGCGTCACTGCGCGATGCGTCGCCGAATCAAATTCGGTGCGGGTGTTCCTCGACGAACAGCAGGCATTCGATCAATCAACGCGAGAGGCCGCGACGGAGATTCTGCATCTGCTGGAGAACCGCATCATCCCGATCAGCCGCGAATTGATCGGCACGCATGCGGACATCGATGGCGACGGCAAACTGGCCGTGCTGCTGACGCCGGTTCTCGATCGTGTCCCCGCAGGTCAGACGCCGCTGGGCGGATATGTGCGAGGCAGTGACTACCGTCGCGACATGTCGCCCCCGTTCGGCAATCACACGGACGTGATCTACCTCAACTCGCGAGCCGTCTCACCCGGCGAACACCTGCACGCGCTGCTGGCTCACGAGTACACGCACGCGGTGGGTTTCAGCGAACAGTGGCGGCGATCGGCCGATGGTTCGCTCGTTCGCGATGAAGAAGACTGGCTCAACGAAGCGATCGCGCACGTCGCCGAGCAACTGCATCACGCCGGCTGGTCGAACCTCGACGATCGGATCGAACGATACCTGCACGCACCGCACGCTGCTCCGCTGGTCGTCCCCGATGCGTCCCGCGCCGGCCTGTGGCGCGACCCCGGTTGCCGAGGAGCATCGTACCTGTTTCTCCAGTGGTGCGTGGACCAGTTTGGCGACGACTTGTTGAGCAAGCTGATTCACAGCCGGCTGCGAGGCCGCGCGAACATCGAACACGCCACGGGCGTGACGTTTTCGGAGTTGTATCGGCGTTGGACAATCGCGCTGTGTGACGCCGTTCCCGAGTCGTCGTCCAGCGGCTACCGCACGCTCCGGTTGCGTGGGCCGCTTGGTGATGCTGTGTTGAACGGCCCGACCACATTTGTGTGGCCACTATCAGGACTTGCTTCTCCCTCTCCCCTTGGGGGAGAAGGCCGGGGTGAGGGGCGGTGGCCTGACGCTGACGCGAAGTTAATTCTCTCGTCGAGAGACGTGCGGACCACCCCTCACCCCCAACCCCTCTCCCCAAAGGGGAGAGGGGAGTTGCGAAGAGGTCAACGCCCTCTCCCCAAAGAGGAGACCAGAAACGCGATCAACCTCACGTTGCGCGGCACTGCAACGGCGTTTGTCGAATTTCAGGAGTCGGCAACTGGCGGCGCGAGGCGGATCACTGTCCGCGCCGATTCGGGGACCGCCTTGCAACTCACGCTGATGCCTCTCGTCGGCGCGGATTCTTCGCTGTTGTTGGTGGCGAACAAGCCGCCGCAACCGCGATAATCGCCGCGCTCGCTATGCGGCGAAGCCGCGACAACGTAGCCGTCTCGCTCCGCGAGACGAAAGCCGAGTTGTCGAACGGCGTCAACTGACGAGCGAGACCCTGTCGTTCATCGGCTCACGTCTCGCGGAGCGAGACGGCGACAGCATCAACGTGAGAAACTACCGTGAACTCGCACCGCTGGGACGATTGGGACACGCTGCGCGAACTGCGGGACACTCCGCGCGTGCTGGCGCTGCTCGACGAACTGGCCGGGGGCGGTTCCGAATTGCAGGTGCAGACTCGGCTGCGAGTCGAGTTTCCGGAGCGGCTGGTGCGGGCCGCCGTGTCGCTGCGCGAACTGCGGCGGAAAGCGGTTGCGAAATTCTCGCGAGCCGACGCGATGTGGTTCGACCGGCAGGGACTTGAGCAGGCGACGTCGGAAGCCGTCGCGATGCACAAAGCGAAGCGGTTTGCCACCGGCGGGACGCCGGTGGCACGGGTCTGGGACTATTGCTGTGGCATCGGAGCCGATGCGATCGCGATCGCCGAGCATTGCGATGTTGTCGCCGTGGATGTTCAGCCGGTGAATTGCCTCCGTGCTCAGTGGAACGCCGAAGCGTACGGTCGATCCGCGCACGTGACGCCGCTGTGTGCGGATGTCGAACGGCTCGACAGTCGCGAGGGGTGGTTGCATTTCGACCCGGATCGCCGAGCCAGCGGGGCGGGGCGTGTTGTGCGGATCGAGGACTACGTTCCCGGCTTGGAGTTCATGCAACGGATGACTCGCGAGTTTCGTGGCGGAGCGATCAAGCTCAGCCCGGCGGCGAATTTTGGCGGCAAGTTTTCCGGCGTCGAGATCGAGCTGGTGAGCCTCGACGGCGAGTGCAAAGAGGCCACCGTCTGGTTCGGCGAACTGGCCGGCCCGACGGCAACCCGCGCGACCGTGCTTCCCGCCGGATGTACTTTGACCGGCGATCCGCTGGCGGCCCTAGTCGATTTCAGCGAGCCGCTGCGCTACGTCTACGACCCCGATCCCGCCGTCGTCCGCGCGGGGCTGGTCGATGTGCTGGCCGAGACGCTGGGCCTGCATCGGTTGGACCCGGCGGAAGAATACCTCACGAGCGACCGCCTCGTGGCCTCGCCATTCGTACGCGGTTTCGAAGTGCTCGCCAACCTGCCGAACAACGACCGCGCCATCCGCGACTTCTTCCGCACGTCCGATTTCGGCGACGTGGAAATCAAGTGCCGCCACATCCCGATCCAAGCCGAAGTCGTCCGCCGCAAATTGCCTCTGCCGGGCAGCACCCGCGGCACACTGATCTTCGCGCGTGTGAGCGGCAAATCGCGGGCACTGGCATGTCGACGAATCGTATCAGAATGAAACCTCTGCGTTTCTCTGCGTAATCTGCGTTTGGAATTGAAACGCAGATTACGCGGATTCTCGCAGAGGGTCACTCTCGATAATTGTTGACGATGCGGTGGATTCCGTCTTTGAGATCTACGACGTGGAAGTTGATCAGCAGGCCGAGTTGCAGGTGGAGCAACCGGAGGTGCGAGAGGAGTTGAGCACTGTCGATGGGATGGAGAGTTTCCTTCGCCTTGAGTTCAACTGCGACTTGACCGTTGACCACCAAGTCGGCACGGAATCCGCATTCCAGCTTGATTTCCTCGTACACGACTGGCACGGGTTTCTGTTGTTCAACTTGAAAGCCGAGCTTCCGCAACTCGTACGCGAGGCAGGCTTCGTATGCCGACTCCAGAAGACCGAGTCCAAGCGCTCGATGCACCTTCATCGCTGCCCCAATGATTGCGTACGAGATGTCGTTGAGACTCATACAAACCTCCTCTGCGAAAATCCGCGTAATCTGCGTTGAGATTTGAAACGCAGATTACGCGAATTTTCGCAGAGCAACCAGAGGATCAACGAGAATCGTAGCCCAGGTTCGGCGACAGCCAGCGTTCGACTTCGGTGATCGGCAGTCCTTTGCGAGTGGCGTAGGATTCGACTTGGTCCTTCGCGAGGCGGTCCACGGCGAAGTAGCGGGCTTGGGGGTGGGCGAAGTAGAAGCCGCTCACGCTGGCGGCGGGATACATCGCGTAGCTTTCGGTCAGTTGGATGCCGGTGCGAGTTTCGGCTTGCAGCAGGTCGAACAGCGTGCGCTTTTCGGTGTGGTCCGGGCAGGCGGGGTAACCGGGAGCCGGACGGATGCCGCGATATTTTTCTTCGATCATGTCGTCGGGTGACAGATTCTCCTGCGTACCGAATCCCCAGTCGCGGCGGGCGCGGGCGTGGAGCAGTTCCGCGAACGCTTCGGCCAGCCGGTCGGCGAGAGCTTTCGTCAGGATCGAGTTGTAGTCGTCGTGGTCTTTTTCGAACCGTTCGACAATCGCTTCGATGCCGACGCCCGTCGTGACCGCGAATGCGCCGAGGTAGTCGGTCCGCCCGGAATCGGTCGGGGCGATGTAGTCGGCGAGCGAGCGGAAGTCGGATTGACCCTGGCGTTCCCACTGCTGGCGCAGGAAGTGGAAGTGGGTGAGTGGTGAGTGGTGAGTGGTGAGTGGTGAGTCGGCCGTTGGGTTCCAAACGACGACATCATCACCGTTGCTGTTCGCGGGCCAGAAGCCGTACACGCCGTGCGCGGTCAGCCAGCGGTTGGTCACGATTTGGTCGAGCAGTTGCCGCGCGTCGTCGAACAATTTGCGGGCTTCGATGCCGTACTTCGGATCGTCGAAGATACGCGGGTACTTGCCTTTCAGTTCCCAGGTCAGGAAGAACGGTGACCAGTCGATGAACGGGACGATTTCGGCGAGCGGGAAATCGCGCAGCACGCGCGGGCCGAGGAACGACGGCGTGGGGATGTCCACGGTCGCCCAGTCGGTTTGGAATTTCTTGCGGCATGCATCAGCGTACGGGACGAGCGTCACCTGGCGCTGCTCGTAGGAGTCCACCAGTTGCCGTTGAAGTTCGACGTTACCGCTCACGAACTCGGGGCGGAGGTCGGGGCTCATCAGACGATCCACCACGCCCACGCAGCGCGAGGCGTCGAGGACGTGGACCACGGGTTGGCCGAAACGGGGAGCGATTCTCACGGCGGTGTGTTTCGCGCTGGTCGTCGCGCCGCCGATCAGCAACGGTTGTTTCAGGCCCAGCCGTTCCATTTCTTTCGCGACGTGGACCATCTCGTCCAGGCTGGGAGTGATCAATCCCGACAGGCCCACCATGTCCGCCTGCTCTTCGACGACGGTGCGCAGAATCTTTTCGCACGGCACCATCACTCCCAAGTCGATCACCTGATAGTTGTTGCACCCCAGCACCACGCCGACGATATTCTTGCCGATGTCGTGAACGTCCCCCTTCACCGTGGCCATCACGACCTTGCCGCGAAAGCTTTGTTCGGCCTCACCGGCTTCCTTCTTCTCCGCTTCCATGAAGGGGAGGAGATAGGCCACGGCTTTCTTCATGACGCGGGCGGACTTCACGACCTGCGGGAGAAACATCTTCCCCGCGCCGAACAAGTCGCCGACGATCGACATCCCGGCCATCAGCGGGCCTTCGATGATTCGCAGGCAGCGGTCGTATTTTTGGCGGGCTTCCTCGGTGTCCTGCTCGATGAACTTGTCGATGCCGGACACGAGTGCGTGGCTCAGTCGTTCCTCGACAGTTCCCTCGCGCCACGCCAAATCCTCACCGGCCGCGGCCTTGCCCTTGCCCTTCACGGTTTCGGCGAGTTCCAGCAGCCGCTCGGTGGCATCGGGACGGCGGTCGAGCAACACGTCTTCGACATGTTCGAGCAGCTCCTTCGGAACGTCCTCGTACACGGCGAGCTGCCCGGCGTTGACGATCCCCATGTCGAGGCCGGCCTGGATGGCGTGGTATAGAAACGCGCTGTGCATCGCTTCGCGCAGGAGATCGTTGCCGCGAAAGCTGAACGAGATGTTGCTCACGCCACCGCTGACTTCCGCGTGCGGGCACTCTTGCTTGATCCGCCGCGTGGCTTCGATGAAGTTGACCGCGTAGTGATTGTGTTCCTCGATCCCCGTGGCCACGGTCAGGATGTTGGGATCGAAAATGATGTCCTGCGGCGGGAAGCCGACTTGCTCGGTGAGCAGCCGGTAGGCTCGCTTGCAGATCGTCAGCTTGTGATCGACCTCGACCGCCTGACCTGTTTCGTCGAACGCCATCACGACGGCCGCGGCTCCGTAGCGATGCACCAGTTTCGCCCGGCGCAGGAACTCCGCTTCGCCATCCTTCAGGCTGATCGAGTTGACGATCGACTTGCCTTGCAGACATTTCAGACCGGCTTCGAGTACCGACCACTTGGAGCTGTCGATCATCACCGGCACTTTGGCGACTTCGGTGTCTCCGGCGATCAGGCGCAGGAAGCGCGTCATGGCCGCTTCGCCATCGAGCAGCGCGTCGTCCATGTTGACGTCGATGATCGTCGCTCCACCGGCCACCTGCTGCCGCGCGACCTCGACCGCGTCATCGAACTTGTCGCCGCGAATCAGTTCGGCGAATTTTCTGGACCCGGTGACGTTTGTCCGCTCGCCGACCATCACGAAGTTGGTTTCGGGACGCAGCGCGAACGGCAGCGTGCCGCTGAGTCGCAACCACGGCTCGTGCGTGGTGGGTCGATGCGGTTTCATCTTCCGAACGCGCTCGGCAATCGCCGCGATGTGGGCGGGGGTCGTGCCGCAACAGCCGCCGAGAATGTTGATCCAGCCATTCTCCGCGAACTCACCGACCAGCGCGGCCATCCGATCGGGGCCGAGGTCGTACTGTCCCATTTCATTCGGCAACCCAGCGTTGGGGTAGCAACTGATCGGCGTGCTGGCCACGCGGGCCAGTTCTTCGATGTGCGGCCGCATCGTCTCGGGGCCGAGGGCACAATTCATCCCGACTGCCAGCAACGGAAAGTGCGACACCGCATTCCAAAATGCTTCGACCGATTGACCCGACACGAACGTCGCGCCGCCGGGACCAAACGTGCCCGAGACGACGACGGGGACGCGGCGGCCCGAGTCCTCGAAGTATTTCGAGATCGCGAACAGGCACGCCTTGAGATTCAGCGTGTCGATCACGGTCTCGGGAAGCAGCAGGTCCACGCCCGCTTCCACGAGCGCCGCCGCCTGCTCGTAGTACGAATCGACCATCGTGTCGAAATCGACGCCGCGGTAGCTGGCATCTTCGACGCGGGTCGAGATCGCCATTTGCTTGGTGGTCGGCCCGATCGCCCCCGCCACGAAACGCGGCTTGCCCGGCGTGCGCTCGGAGAATTCGTCCGCCGCCCGCCGCGCACACCGCACGGCGGCGAAGTTGATTTCGCGCACGAGTTCGCGCGGCAGCAGAAACTCCTCCATGCCCACCACGCTCGCCCCGAACGTGTTCGTTTCGACGATGTCCGCCCCCGCCTCGAAATACTTGCGATGGATGGCGGTGATGTCGTCCGGCCGCGTCAGGCAGAGGATGTCCGCGAACCGGTTGAGATCCTTCGCATGCCCGGCAAACCGTTCACCACGCACGTCCGCTTCACCCAGGTTGAGTTCCTGAATCATCGTCCCCATCGCGCCGTCGAGGATGAGAATGCGCTGGTCGAGCAGTTCGCGAAGCGGATCAATCGTCGTAGTCATTGAGACTCGGTATTCCAGTGGAGGCCAAACGCAGCGAAATCGCACTCGATGTCCCCTCGCCCTCCGGGAGAGGGTTAAGGTGAGGGCACGTTCGCGCCCGATCGCCCTCACCCCAGCCCTCTCCCAGAGGGAGAGGGGGAAGACCTACACACGCGGTGCAAATCTGTGACTGAGGAAGACGTCAATCGTGCCAAGTGGGCGGCAAATTAGCACGAAGCGCGATGGCGACAAAGCGAAGTTTGGGACACGGTCAGCGAATGGCCGGTTCGCAAGCGGTCCGGAAGCTTCGGGACGATGTACTACCAACTCGCAGTTTCTTGTCGGTCTGCGCACATTTCCTAGCCACGCTTGCCAGAGACTGTTGAATTAGTCGCCTCTGGGCTTGTCCCAGTGGCTCGGCGGCTTTTGCGCTACTCAATTCTTCGGGAGAATTCAAGTAGTGCAAAAGCCGTTGAACCACCCCGGCAAGCGGGGTGGCGAGTCATTCGACAGTCCCGCCAGAGCGTGGGCCTTGGGGTGACACGCCCCACGCTCTGGTGAGCGTGGCTACGTTTGGTAGCAATTCCGCCGCGTCGTGTGACCGCGAGTCTCCCGCGTCACGCGGAGTTGAGTGGTGACCAACTTTCGTAGCCATTCGAAGTCGACCACGGCCGGCAGACCTGTTGAAGATGCCACACCCTGCAGTCCGCGTTGATGCGCCTCGCGACGGATGCTGGCACTAACCCGAAGCGTAAGCGAGGAACGGAATGGACTCCCTCGCTTACGCTTCGGGTTAGTATGAATGTGTCAATTTCGGCCGCGTGGCGTTTTATCTCGCATTGCCGTTCGCTTGCGAAGGGCCAAGGGCAGACACGACAATGGCCTCTCTCCGATCTGACAATCGTGTGATCCTTTCAAAGGGCCGAGATGGCCAAAGCGAAGTCCACGAAGAAAACCAATTTGCGAGAGCCTGTTTCAAGATCACAATCCGTGATCTTGAAGACGGACTGTCCGTGAGGAGATTGCGTCGTGACCGACGAAACGAAGCTGATTCTGGTCGATCAAATCGAGCTGCTGATCCACGAGATTCGCGTCCAGAAGGTGATCCTGGATAGCGACTTGGCAAAGCTTTATGGCGTCGAGACCAAAACCTTGAATCGGGCCGTCAAACGCAACTCAGAGCGTTTTCCAAGCGACTTTCTGCTTCAACTGACGGCAGAAGAGTTCGATTCTTTGAGGTACCAATTTGGTACCTCAAACGTCGGTCGGGGTGGTCGGCGTCACCTACCGGTTGCCTTCACCGAGCACGGTGCGTTCATGGCCGCCGGCTTGCTCAACTCGCCGCGCGCGGTGGAGATCAGCGTGTTCGTCGTGCGCGCGTTCGTGAAGCTGCGGCAACTGGTGCTGGCTCACAAGGACTTGGCCGGCAAGCTCGATCAACTCGAACGCAAGGTCGGCAGTCACGACGAGGCGATCCAGCAGCTCGTCGCCGCGATCCGCCAACTCATGGCACCGCCCGACCCGCCGAAAAAGGAGATGGGCTTTCACACCATCCGCGACTCGGCCAAGGAGCAGACGGAGCCGCCCAAGCCAACCGCCTCGGTGAAGCCACCAAAACGCCGGAGACGCACCGATGCTTGAACAACTCGAAAACCGACAGCGCTGCGTGGTCCGCGTGCTGGTCGAGATGCTCGCGCCGTACAAGGGGCGCGTCTATGATCCGTGCTGCGGCGAGTCCGGCATGTTCGTGCAAAGCGAAAAGTTTGTCGAAGAGCACGGCGGGTGCAGATGTTTGGCAACAACCTCACTCCGCTACACTGAAACCTTCGCAATGCTGGCTAGGTGGTGCAGCCGGAACAGTCCTCATTCTACCGTTCCGATGCCGACTTCCAAACCGTCATCGAGCAGAACAGCGCCATATCTTCCATCAGCAAGAAAAACGCAAAGCCCACGATCTACCTGAGGCTTAAGGTGAGCGAAGGCACTACCAAATCCGCTTCTGTGGATCAGTAGTCGATGATAAACTGGACAGCGAACGACTCCTTACCGCTTTGAACTTCCCCAAGGCTCGTACTGCGCAACCGCATGGCAACCAAAGTATCAAAGAACAAACCCAGTAAGCCCACTGCGATTGACTGCTTCGCTGGCTGTGGCGGCATGTCGCAAGGTTTCAAGCAAGCGGGCTTCAAAGTCGTTGGGGCGATCGAGATCGACGCGGATGCCGTGGGTGTCTACAAGTTGAATCACCCGACGGTTCACATGTGGTCGCAAGACATCCGCACGTTGACCGCCGAGGCCATCTTGATGCAACTGGGTATCGAAGTGGGCGAACTCGATCTTTTGGGCGGCTGTCCACCGTGCCAAGGGTTCTCGACGCTGCGGACGTACAACGGTGCGCGGCGAGTGCGTGACAGCCAGAACGACTTGATCTTTGAGTTCCAGCGTCTCGTGCTCGGGCTTTTACCCAAGCGGGTGATGATGGAGAACGTGCCCGGCCTGTTCGACAATGCGAGATTCAAGAAGTTCCGTGCCGCGCTGAATGCCGCAGGGTACGAAGTGAAAGCCGACGTGTTGAATGTTGAGGAGTATGGCGTGCCACAGCGCCGCCGCCGCTTAGTGCTGCTGGCGAGCCGGGTATCGTCGGTCGCGTTTGCCAAACCATCCAAGAAAGGTCGCACCGTCCGAGATGCAATCGGGATGATGCCCTCCGCTGGCACGAGCGGCGACTCATTGCATGACCTGCCGGAGAAACGGTCCCGCCGTGTGGCGGCCCGTATCCGTCAAGTTCCCGCCGATGGAGGTAGCCGAGCGTCACTGCCAAGACATTTGAGGTTGGAATGTCACAAGAACTCCGACGGCTTTAAGGACGTCTACGGACGCATGGCTTGGGATGAGCCAGCACCGACGATCACGACCGGCTGCTTCAATCCTTCCAAGGGCCGCTTCCTTCACCCAAAAGAGGACAGAGGGATCACGATGCGAGAAGCCGCGTTGCTCCAGTCGTTCCCGAAGTCGTACAAGTTCCCGGCCACGCTGGGTAAGGCAAAAATCGCGACGATGATCGGCAACGCGCTTCCGCCACGTTTTATCAAGCGTCATGCACAACAACTGCTTTCCGGCCAACGCATCCAGTGCATGACCCCAAGGAACCGGTGAATGGTGAAGAACGCATCAGTCAACAAAGGCGACAGCTCAGAGACTGTGCCATTCAAAATCCACCCGAGGGTGTTCAAGGCATTGGGCACGGACCTCGTCACCAACGACGTAGTGGCGATCATCGAATTGGTGAAGAACGCCTATGACGCCTATGCGACTGTCGTTGACGTGCGGTTCGTCCAAGGCAAATTCGGTTGGGACTTAGAGATCGAGGACAATGGATCGGGCATGAGCCGCTCTACGATTGAAGAAGCTTGGTGTACGGTCGCCACGCCATATCGCAAGGGTCACCCCGTAGCCAAGCACAAGGGTAAGCGAGGTCGTCGCACATCCGGGGAAAAAGGGCTGGGCCGCCTGTCGGCTGCACGCCTCGGAAACAAGCTGGAGATGGTCACACAGACCGAAGACGGCGAATGTTGGACGCTCGAAGTCGACTGGGAACAGTTGGCAACAGCCGCCGCGCTGGATCAGTGTTTCGCGAAGATCCGCAAAACGATCGAGCCGCCGTTCGAGACATCCGGCACACGGTTTCGTATTTACCCGTTGCGCACTGTCTGGAATGACGAGACATGGAACGACCTCCGCGACAACCTCGGTCGGTTGCTTCCGCCCTTTGCGATCAAGGACAATTTCACCATTCGGCTCAGCAGGCCGGGCTTTCTTGAGGACGCAATCAGCGTCAAGCCGCCCGAGTTCTTGAACCACCCCAAGTACCTCATACGCGGCACCGTCGAGGATACGGGAACGGTCCGTTACGGGTACACGTATTCGGCAGGACCCGATGCGAAAGTTCGACCATCCGATGGAACGATCACTTGGGCTCAAGTGCAGGATCAAGCAAAGGACGCAACTTTGAGCGCGATGACGACACCTGGCTTTGGACGTTTCACCTTCGAGTTGAGAGCTTGGGATACCACGTCTGACGATACACAAGAACTTTCCGAACGATTTGACTTGAAAAAGGCATCCATCAAGGCATCCATCAAGGCATACAAGGGCATCTCCGTGTACCGCGATGGCGTCCTCGTGTTGCCGAAGTCCGAAGGGACACGCGATTGGTTGGGACTAGACGTTCGTCGGATCGGCAAGGTCGGCCTGCGAATGAGCACCACACAGATGGTCGGTATCGTAGCGATTTCCGCGAAGCAGAACCCCAAGATTGAGGATACAAGCGATCGGGAGCGACTCGCGGCTACGCCCGAGGTGTTAGC
>JACRIH010000372.1 GCA_016235885.1 Planctomycetales bacterium
CAAGCCTCGCTGTGCGGGATCGAGTTGAGATCACCGCGACCATACAGTTTTCAAGGGTTCGCCGATTTCAACGCCGGGTATGCCACAATTTTGAAAAACTGGGGCGTGTTCGTGGAGGATGTCAATCCCGTCGCCCGGACGAACGTGGCCCCTGTCGTCAACCCGCCCAGCGAGCCACTGATGTATGGCTTCTCCTTCACGAAACCGTGTCGTGCCGACCAGTCTCCCACGTTTGTTGTTGCCGGTGCCGGAGAATTGCCGGAAGGAATCCTCTCGCGTGAGGGAATCATTTCTCTCGGCGACGCTTCCTCTCAAGGCCTGGCGATCAAAGCCCGCTTCGTGATGGACCTCATGGAGAACCGGCTCCGAGGCCTCGGAGTGGACTGGCCATTGGTCAGCACCGTGAATGTTTACACGAGCCATCCCCTCACGCCGCTGTTGCCGGACGTCATCCTGGGCCGCATTGGCGCTGCCAGCATCCACGGCGTGAATTGGCATTACAGTCGACCGCCCATCGAAGAGATTGAATACGAAATGGACGTGCGCGGAACGAGAATCGAACGGCGTTTGATCTGACCACGTCGTGCCACTTCTCTCGTCATCGGATGTCTCATCGTCGCAAAGAACACTTGTATTGATTTCCCGCCTCGCCTCATCAGCAACTACGAATAATTCTTCAGGCTCACTGATCGAGCGGTTGCGATCACGTTGAGGCCGACTATAATCCGCCCGCGCCAAATTGATTCACGGCGGAATGTCGAACGCTTTTGCTTCGCGGAGGAGTTGTTCATGGACAGTGAGTTGAAAACAGCATGTCAGGATTTGCTGAACCGGGTCCAACACCTTCAGGTGTCGCTTTGACGCCGCCGGCAAGCAGCACCGCGCCGCGGAAATCACGGAGCTACAGTCGGACACCGGGTTCTGGGAAAATGCTGTCCGTGCCCAGGAATTGATGGGCGAATTCCGGCGTCTCGCGCTGGCTCTCAAGCCGCTGAAAGAGCTGCGCACCAAGGCCGACGATCTGGCGGTGTTGATCGAATTCGCCGAGCACGATGACTCGGACGAAAGCGCCGCCGAGTTGCAGCGAGCCAAGTCTGACTTGGAGTCGCAACTCGGCGCAGTCGAACTTCAAGCGATGATGTCGCGACCGGAGGATGCATGCAACGCGTACCTCAGCGTGCAGGCGGGTGAAGGTGGGACCGACGCTTCCGATTGGGCCGCCATGCTGCTCCGGATGTATCAACGGTGGGCCGAGGATCGCGGTTACACGGTCGAAGAGATCGACCTTTCCGAGGCCGAGGAGGCTGGAATCCGCAGCGCGACGATCGTCATCCGCGGCGATTTTTCCTATGGCTATCTGAAAGGTGAAACCGGAGTCCATCGGTTGATCCGAATCAGTCCCTTCGACGCGGCAGCACGACGGCAAACCTCGTTCGCCGCCGTCGATGTCATCCCGGAATTCGATGACAACGTCGATATCCAGATCGACTGGGACAAGGATGTGCGCGAAGACGTGTTTCGGGCGAGTGGAGCCGGCGGGCAGAAGGTCAATAAGACCTCTTCCGCCATCCGGCTAACTCACACCCCGACAAACACCGTGGTCCAGTGCCAGAACGAACGGAGCCAGCACAAGAACCGCGCACTCGCGCAAAAAATGCTCGTGGCCAAGCTGTACCAGATGCAGCAGGTCAAACGTGAAGCCGAACTGGCCGCGAAGCGTGGCGAGAAGACCAAGATCGGTTTTGGAGGCGGTTCGATTCGCACGTACACACTCCAGCCACAGCAGCAGGTCAAGGATCACCGCACATTATTTGTGTCCACGGCCCCCACGAAAGTGCTCGACGGCGAAATCGACGAATTCATCGAATCGCATCTCCGTTGGAACCTCGGCAAGAGTTAAGCGTTCGACTCAATTTGATAATCTGCACGACAAATTCTGTACCCATCACTGAACGTGGCGATTAACCCACTTCACAGCTTGGCGCCGAAACAACTTGCAATACTGCGATTTCCTTGGGGCTTGCAGATCGTTTGCCTCAGGCATCCGATTTGCCGTCCGCACAGCGGTACGGTG
This sequence comes from Planctomycetales bacterium, assembly GCA_016235885.1. Taxonomy (GTDB): domain Bacteria; phylum Planctomycetota; class Planctomycetia; order Planctomycetales; family Planctomycetaceae; genus JACRIH01. The sequence continues at coordinate 2,075 of JACRIH010000372.1, forward strand.
GATAGTGTTTCCAATTTTTTCCACTTGATGATCGCTACGGGCCGCATTTTTGGATGTGGAGACGAAGTATTTTCGGCCCCGCAACAGACCGCTACAAAGTCGGTTTTGATTCCCAGCGTCTTGATGGACCGCCTGACTTGGTGCATTCGGTTGCGAGCACTTCGCGATCGCGTGACAAAATAGTGCCCCGGATGTGGGAGTCAGATCGCCCCGCGATTCCCCCCGACGAACGACAAAGGCCCAAATCATGGCAAGAGTCCCTGAGTGGTTGCATGAGTTTGCCAACTCAGTCGCGCCGCACCTGAGGCCGTTGGACATTTTCCCACCACTGGGTTGTCATTACTGCCGGGCCGGCCGGTTTTGGGAAGTCTCGCTGTTCGCCGCAGCAACCGAAGTTGTCGGCGGCACGCACTGCGGCAAACGTCTTGCTTCGCGGTTCACGGTCAATGTGTTGCCGATCGTGGACCTGCTCACGGAGGTTTCCGAAATCGAATGGCAAACGTCTTCATTCAACAAGTCGGATGAACTCGGCTCACACGTTTCGATCAAGGGAACCTACCGGGGCAAGCTGGTCCACTTGCGAATCCTTGCCAAACCGCCGCAGCGATTTCGACCCGGACGGAAGGCGAATGTCTACGAACACGCCTTCGAAGACGTGTGGTGATCGCGATCATTCGTTTACTTGCCTCGCCCAGTGATCGGATACGCCACGTCTTGATATCCCTTGCCGGTGTGCTCGCCCGGTGGAACGATTCCGTCAATCAGCTTCTCGTCGTCGGCTGTGACTACCACGTTCAGCCCACCGAAATTGTCATCGAATTGCTCGATCGTGCGCGGTCCGAGAATGACCGACGTCACGACCGGATTGGCCAGGCACCACGCCACCGCGAACTGGCTGGTGGCCACTCCGCGCTTCTGACAGTGCGCGGTGATTTGCCCGGCGGCGACGAAGCTATCGTCGCGCAGCTCGGCCTCGCGCATGCGCTTGTCGTTCCGAGCGGCTCGGCTCCCCTCCGGAAATGGTTGACCCGCCTTGTATTTTCCCGTGAGAATCCCGCGAGCCAACGGGCTGTAGGTTACGACACCAATCTTGTATTCACGGCACATCGGCAATAATTCGACTTCGACGTCGCGGTTGCAGATGTTGTACAGCGGCTGCACGCATGCAAACCGATGCAAGTTGAGTTTGTCGCTCGTCCAAATCGCTTCCATCAGTCGCCACGTGCGGAAGTTCGAACAGGCGATGTAACGCACCTTCCCCAACCGCACGATATCATCGAGCGCTCGCAGCGTCTCGTCGATTGGCGTCTCGTAATCGGGCGTGTGAACATAGTAGACGTCAATGAAGTCCGTGTTCAGTCGCCGGAGACTGTCATTGACCGCCTGGATCAAGTGCAGACGGCTCGATCCTCGTTGATTGGGACCGTCTCCCATTGGATTTTTCCCCTTGGTTGCCAACACAACCTTGTCTCGCTGTCCGGCGAGCGCCCGGCCCACAACGATTTCCGATTGCCCCGCGTTGTAGATGTCCGCGGTATCGATGAAGTTGATTCCGAGGTCGATCGCCTTGTGAATGATCCGCGTCGACTCTGTTTCGTCGGTCTGTCCACCAAACATCATTGTTCCGAGACAAACCGGCGAGACTCGAACCCCTGTGCGACCCAACAGACGATATTCCATGACGACATTTCTCCAGAAGCCTTGCCAAATCTTGCACATTCACGACCGGACGCATAGAGTACCGTCTCGTTAGTTTCCAGACGACTCAAACTCGAAAGATGCAGGGAGTACTCTAGGTATGGGTGTCAAGCAAACCGGCAAAGGACGTCGCAAAATGGGTCGCAAGAAGCGTCGAATGCGGAGCAAAATTCGGCATCGCAAGGATTGATCAAAAACAGCGGGTTGGCGGCGGATACGGAACGCCCGGTCAGCCGCATTCGGCTTTCTGGTGCTTTGACACGGCGGGACACAGTGGCGGTGATCGTCACCATGGAAGTGGTTACTCGTTGTCGTTTGCACGGATCGTTCGATTTGTAACAGCCGTGCGAGTTGTTTCCACCGCGCTTCCTGCCCCTTGCGTACAGCCGCCGCCACAGGAGATTCCTGCCCAAATCGCCAGTTTTATCTGGCGAACCTGCATCGCGGTGTGATAATCTGGCTCCGCCGTTGACATTTGTCACCGCTTGCGGATTGCTCTCACCAAGACATCCTCAAACCTCTCGGACGACGCGGTTGTTCGAGATCCCACCCCCTAGTCCCTCCAAACTCGATCTGAGGTGCAGCATGGCTCGGATGCTCTTTTCTTCGCGCGCAGGTGCTTGGATGGTTTCGCCCGTCTTCCTGATCGCCGTGGGACTTCCCGCACGGGCGCAAGGACAGGCCGCCACGCCGCCCGACCCCGCATTGGTCGCCAAATCTGACGCTGCCCAAAAGCTTGTCGATGACACGCTTGTCAAGAAAGCTGCCGCCGACAAAGTTGTCAAAGATGCTCAGGGCAAAGTCAAAGTGGCGATCGAAAGCGTCGTGAAGGCCAAAGCGGACGAAGCCAAGTTCACCGGCGAATTGGTTCCGCTGGAAAAGGCTCTCGTCGAAAAAACCGCCGCCGCAACCAAGGCCGGTGAAGATGCGAAGCCGGTTGAAAAGGCATATCAAGACTCGATCGCGGTCGCGAAAACAGCGACCGACAACAAGGCGGCGGCTGATAAATTGGTCGTCGATTCCGCGGCGATTGCCAAAGCTACAACAGATGTCGCCGCCGCTGCGAAGGTCGCTGCGGAAAAAGCTCCGACTAACAAAGCGGTCACCGATTTGAAAGCTCTCGCCGACAAAGTTGCCGCGGATACTGCTGCTGTGGCAAAGGACACTGTGACCAAGGCTGAGGTGGCTGCAAAAACCGTGACCGACACGGCTGCCGCTGCCAAAGCCGCTGGTGAAAAGCACGCCGCCGCAGTCAAAGTTGCGACCGATGCGGTCGCCGCGATGAAGGTCGCTGAACAAGCGATTGCTGCCGTGAAAGCGAATATCGCCAAGGCTCAGGAAGCAGCGAAGGCTGCCGACGCCGTCGTGGCTCAAGCGAAAGGTGGAGTCGACCAAGCAACAACTGGCTTCAACGCCGTTGCCCAAGAAGTGCAAGTGGCGCTGAAGGGTTCGGAAGACGCACTCGCCGCCATCGGAAAACTGTCGCTCTTCTCGAAACACGTCGCTCCCGTGTTCACCAAGCGATGCCTAGCCTGCCACAACGCGCAGACCGCGAAAGGCCGCTACAACATGGACACATATCTCGGCGTGATGAAGGGGGGCGAACAAGGAGACACCGTCGTCGCGAAGGATCCGGATCTGTCGAACCTTGTGTCGATGATCGAAGACGGTTCGATGCCCAAGGACGCCGACCCGCTCACAAAGGAAGAAATCGCCGCGATCAAGCAGTGGATTGCTAATGGAGCGCGACTGGACTCCGGCGTCAAAGCGGAAGCCACGCTGGTCTCGATCATTCCGAAATTGCCGCAACCGCTTCCACCTGAGGCATACCGCGTGGCTGTGCCAATCACGGCGGTCGCGTTCAGTCCGGATGGTTCATTGCTGGCGAGTTCGGGCTACCACGAAGTTGTGGTCTGGAATCCGACTGATGGAAGCCGCTTGCGTCGCATCACGAACATTGCCGAGCGAACGTATGACATCGAATTCTCGGCCGATGGCAAGCTGATGGCTGTCGCCGCCGGAACCCCCGCGCAACTTGGCGAAGTCAAGCTGTTCAACCCGGCCGACGGGACGCTCATCAAGGACTTGATGACTACGACCGACGCCGTCTTTGCAGTGGCATTTAGTCCGGACGGCAAGCGTCTGGCCGCATGCAGCGCCGACCGCTCGATCCGCGTGTTCAATCTGGAAACAGGTGCTCAGGAACTGCTTATCGAGGACCACGCCGACTGGGTCATGGATATCGCGTGGGCACCGGACGGCAAGAAGCTCGCCTCCGCCAGCCGTGACAAGACGTCCAAAGTATTTGATGCGAAGACGGGCGATTCACTCGTTACGTTTCCCGGCCACAATGAGATCGTCTACGGAGTGAGCTTCTCCCCGGATGGTGCTCAAGTGCTGACCGCCGGTCGCGACAATCGGATGCGAGCATGGAACCCAGCGGATGCGAAACAGATTCGCGAGTTGGCCGGTTTCGGCAGCGAGGTGTATCGCGTGCAGATCAGCAGCGACGGCCGGATTTTCAGTTGTAGCGCCGACAAGACAGCCCGGGAGCACAAGGTGGCCGATGGGGCTGCGGTCCGTACGTTCAATGGTCACAATGACTGGGTCTACTCGGTCACATTCAATCCCGCGACGAAAAAGCTCGCTACTGGGAGCTGGGACGGCGAGGTCCGCGTTTGGAACGCCGAGGACGCGAAGGGCTTGGTCACATTCGTTGCCGCTCCAGGTTTGCCTCAACCAGTTGCCACTGCCGCGACGGCGGCAAAGTAGGTGAATTCGAACCTTCCGTAGGTCAGGATGGAATGCCTGACCTACGGCACGAGTTCGGCCGCCTTAAATCTGTCGCTTGCGGAGCCGATGCAGCACGGATATTGTCGCCGAGTCGTTGGTCATTTCCAGCACTCGAAAAATGGATTCGCGGCATGCCCGGCTCGCAATTGAAATCTTCAGAACCTTGGTACAAAGATGGTCTGTGCTTTAACTGCACACAGTGCGGCAATTGTTGCACCGGTTTCGAGGGGGTCGTGTGGGTCACCGACGACGAGGTG